>DASURA010000148.1:0-70499 GCA_036280295.1 Hyphomicrobiaceae bacterium | reverse complement strand
AATCCGCATGGCCTCGCGCTTCGATCCCCACCTCGTCAATGATCCCTTCGGGGACCCGGGCGTGTATGTGGACCTGAAGTTCGAGCGCCGGGCGCTTCTCTTCGACCTTGGCGACATCTCGGTGCTGCCGACGCGCAAGCTGCTGCGCATCAGCGACGTCTTCATCACGCATCGGCACATGGACCACTTCGCCGGCTTCGATCACCTGCTGCGCTTCGTGCTCGGGCGCGACAAGGTCGTGCGGTTCTACGGCCCCGCCGGCCTGATCGACGCGGTTGAAGCCAAGCTGCGCGCCTATACGTGGAACCTCATCGGCGGCTACGACGGGCATGTTGTCCTGCATGTCACCGAGCTTGACGCTGAAGGCGGGTGCGTTGCCGCCCAGTTCTCGGGGCGCACCGGCTTTGCGCGCGAGACCGCAGCCGCGGCGACGCACAGCGGCAATCTCCTGCTCGACGAGCCTGGGCTGAAGGTCACCTGCGCTACCCTCGATCACGGCATCCCCGTGCTTGCCTTTGCGCTCGAGGAGCGCGCCCACATCAATATCTGGCGCACCGAGCTCGATCGCCGTGGCCTCGCCATCGGTCCCTGGCTGCGTACGTTCAAGGACGCCATCCTGCAGGGCGAGAGCGACGACGCGCTCATCCCGGTCGCGTGGTCCTGTGGGAACCAAGGGCCCGAGGCCCTGCCTCTCGGCGAGCTCAAGACCCAGATCATGCGCATCACCGCCGGCCGCAAGATCGCCTATGTGGTGGATTGCGCGTTCACCGAGGAGAACGTGCGCAGGATCGTCGCCATGGCCGAAGGCGCCGACCTGCTCTTCATCGAAGGCGGGTTCCTGGAGGCGGACGCTACCGAGGCAGCGCGGCGCCGACACCTCACGACATCCCAGGCCGGAACAATCGCCCGCCTGGCCGGCGTGAAGCGCCTGCAGACGCTGCACTACTCGCCGCGCTACAAGGACCAGGCTGACGTGCTTGTCGCAGAGGCTGAAGCGGCGTTCTCCGGTCCACGGGGAGAAACGGCTGCGTGACCCTGGGCGCCTGGTTCGACGGGTTACCGCTTTTCACAACTCGGTACTGTTTTTCATGGGATCTGCAAGGCACCGCTTTTCATGACTCGCGCCCCGAGGAAGCGTTTTTCACAGGCCGTTAGCGTCTTTCAGGATAGGCGCCGCCGGAGCCTGCACGTCCTGCTGGCTACGCTGCCCTCATAGACACCTACGATTTGAAGGTTCCCCTTCCCCGCACGCTGTCGGCGATCGGGACCAAGCACAAGACCATCCTCACGGACGGCTGGCGCATTCTGACGCCTCGGCATGAGCCGCAGCGCGCAACGTGCCCGCCGAGCGCCACCGTGCGGCAGCGCTCGATCGCGCTCATCACCTTCAGCTGGTCGAGGCTCACACGCCCGCGGTTGGCCTCACGCCAAGCGGGGCCGAGGTCGCGGAAGATATCCGCGACCTCCAGAGCTGGGCGACCCACGCTGGTGGCGCGCTATGGGGCTGGTTTGGGGCTACCCCTCCTCCTCGGCCGCTGGTGCTCACCACCAAGCCGCACAAGCGGGCTCTCGATTGCCGCGATTCGGCCAGTGGCCACGCGCGTGCAGCGCGCTGTCGTGTCCAGCTTGGAATGTCCGAGCAGAGCCTGGATCAGCCGGATGTCGGTGCCGCCCTCGAGCAGATGCGTGGCAAAGCTGTGGCGCAGCGAATGCAGGCTGACCCGCTTCCTGATGCCGGCGGCGTCCGCTGTCTCGTGAAAGAGCCGGCTGAGCTGGCGTGTCGTCAGATGCAGCCCCGGCCGGCGTCCTGGGAACAGCCAGCGCTCCTGTGGCGGCAGGCCTGCTGCATCGTGCCGGGTCGGCCGTGCCTTCCACCATTGCCGCCGCAGCGCCAGCACCTCCGGCGGCAGCATGACGTGGCGGTTCTTGCGGCCCTTCCCCTGCACGATGCGGATGATCATCTGCGGGCTGTAGGTTTGCCAACACCTCAATCTTCTTCACGACGGGGCTCCCCACCCCGCAATAATCGCCCTCTCAACCCGCTGCCGAGCACGAAGGCGGACCTGGTACGCGAGCTGGCCGAGGCGACCATCACCTCATCAGCCGTCAAACCCGAGAACGGTGCGCTGCAGAAAGCCATCTGGCTGCGGATCAAGACTGGAGGGGTGGGTGCATTCGGCGTTGGTCAATATCACGGTGAAAGACGGAATGGTCGAGCTGTGGGGTGCGGTCGCCTCCGACAAGCAGCGCCGCGCACTTCACCTCCTGGTGGGAAGGCGTGAACGGTGTACGCCGGGTAGAAGACCATGTCCCGAGAGTGACAAGGGTGTAGGTCTTCTGGAGACTTTCGACGGACCTAGGGAGGGGCAAGGCCGAGCATCACGAAAGGCTTAGAAGCCGACCTTGTTCTGGATGTCGTCAACGTCGGCACAGATGAAGGCAGCCGGAGACCTTGTTAGCGAAGTCCACGGCGGGTTGCAGCGCCGTCAACAGCGAGCGCTGTCGTAATCTCCTCTCTGCCGCGCGGCAGGGTCTTGTGATTTGCCAGTGAACAGCTACGGCCCGGAGTGAGCTCGCGCTTCCAGCGGCTTTTCGCGTCATGGAAGCTGCGCGGGGGCGGCCAACGCCGGGGCACGAGAACGTGGCTACAGCCAGTCGGAAAGATCGAGGGCACCACGTGGTTTCCCTCGCCGGTGCCCTCGATAGTTCTCCGGCTGCTGCCTGCAGCCGCACGCGCGGCATCCGCCGACTCGGGGGAGGAAGGTCTTTGGAATGCCGCACCTCGCCTCGCACGGGGGACGCGAGGCTGACCGATAGATAGGAACGGACACCGCCCTTTTCTATCCCCCTCGCCCGGCCGTGAAAGAGCAGTCCGGCGTCGAGCCGGCTGAGCCCCTTCGCCGCTGACCAAGCTCCTTGTGGCGGCATTTGCCGTCCCATCCGGAACACGATCAGTGCAAACCGAGAAGATAAACGGCACGAAAAACGTGCCGTCGCCGGCGCAGCTCAAGGTCGCGTCCACATGACGCAGCCCGGATCTGCGCAAGATCATCGGCGTAGCGCGCCTGGCATCGAACGCGCCCCGCGGCAGCGCGCGCGGCCCGGAGCGCTCGGGACATCGAAGCCCATGCCCTTCAGGTCCCGCGCCAAGTTGTCGAGGGCGCGGCGATCAGGGTTGCCCACCGACAGCAGGGCGATGCGAGGCATGCCAGTCATGAACCCGAGTGACATCGCTGTAGCCCGGAAGCGCGCCGCTAACAGGTCGTATGGAACAGCCCCGCGACCGGCTCCGTTTTGCGCAAGTCGTTATAGAGGCCGACCGCGTCCTGCGTTGGCAGCACGTGCACACCCACGCGTCGCTGCTTCAGCAGCTCGATCGTCTCGGGGCAAGTCTGAAGGCGCTTCAGCATGCCCTGTGACAGCACGACGGTCGTAGCGCCGCGATCCAACAGCTCGCGCACATCCGCAGGCTGAATGCCAGGCGTGTGCTCCGTCCCCGTCTCGCGCCAATCCCACTCCCTGGCGCCACCGGGAAAGAGCTTGGCATCCCTGAACGTCCCGGCGCCCTCGACCTCGATCCTTCCCCAGGCACAAGCCATGATGCGTGGCGAGAGCATCTTCGGCTCGGCGGCGACGGAGGAGGGCAGGGCTTTGGACATGGCGCAGACGACGATGGCTTTTGTCGGTATGATGGAACGATTCCGCTCCCTAGCTATCCGCGGCCGGCGCTGGGCCGATTGACGAAGGTCAAGAGCTCAGCATGCCAGACTGATGCGCCGCTTGGCGGAAGGGCCGCAACGAGGAATGCAACATGAGGCACCTGCATGCTCCCGAGGCGTGGCGGCAGACGGCCGCAACCATCTTGCACCAGCGCCCGCGCACCATTCTCGTGCTCGGCGGCGGGGATGCCGGCAAGAGCTCCTATTGACGCTTCCTGGTTGCGCAGCTTCTGGGCTCCGGAGAGCCGCCCGCCATCGTCGACGCAGATGTCGGTCAGACCGTTCGCGGCCTATTTCGCAGGCGCAAACGGTTCGAGCTTAAGCTCGACGAACCTATCTTTCAGCGCTCGCTTCTTTCGAAGCCTCAGCTGTCAACCTAGCTGGTCGCGCGCGTCCACCGCAAGTCCTCCGTCTCAAAAATAGCATGGCCTAGGCGGCCACGGCGTGCTCGTAGATGTCTTCCTCCTGCGCATTGTGAATGCGTACCAGCGCCTCGATCGACTCGATGACGCGCTGGGCATCGCGGACGAGGTATCGATCTGCGTCAGCGGGCGTGAGACCGTCGGCGACGCGCGCCAGCAGCCTGGCCTGGTGGATGATCTCGCGGTGCGCCCGGCTCATTGCCCTGAGGCCGTGCTCGTCGGACAGGAACTTGGCAAGGCGCGGATAGACAGCGCTCTCATCCTCACGCTCGTGCGCCCCGACGTGCTGGGCGATTATGCGATTGGCCTCGCCAATCAGCGTCACCGCCGCGGGGGGCTCGGCATCATCGAGCGCATCGGCGATGTCACGCAGGTGGTTGAGCTGGACCTCAAGCCGCTCGTGATCTTCCCACAGTTCCCGCGGCTACGGCCGGCATGGCAAAGGCAAGGAGTTCCGGGACGAAGCGATCCGCCTCGGCGCTGAGATGCGAAGCTTCTGGATAGCCAGGCCGAGGACGATCCTCGTCGGGACAGACTCGGTCGGCCGAGCTTGCGGCTGGGATTGAGCGCGCGAAGCGCATTTGACCGCAACGTCGATCGCTTCCTGGGTGAGGGCTCCGGCAACGGGGGCAGCCAACCCAATGCCGCCGCCATTGCTGCCCCCGACAGCCCCATGCCGGCGACGATGCTTTGCACCGCGATAGCGCGGGTCCGCCTGGCCATGGAAACGGACCGCCTTGCACCAATGCTTCCCCTGCCTTGCAGCCGGTGACTCGCCGGCAACCGAGCCCTGCGGGTGATTGGTCCGCAGGCAACCTTGCGGCACGACTGACGCACGAATTCGTGAACATAAGATCTGCAGGAGTTGGGTGTCCGTGCCCGCCTGCTCTGCTTCAGCTTGCCACCCGTGTGGTTGCCGCTGCGAGCCCGGTTTCGGCCTTAATGTGGGTCAACCGGGACGAATGGATTGAGGAAGATCAACGCCGAGGCGGCCAGTTCGCCCTTTGCATGGGCCAAGGAGCAGGTCATGGCCAGCCAAAGCCACATCCGCTGGTTCCGCGATATTCGCCTTGGCGACATCGCTGCAGTCGGCGGCAAGACCGCGTCTCTGGGCGAGCTCTATGCCGTCCTGGCCCCGCTGGGCGTCCGGGTCCCGAACGGCTTCGCTCTGACGGCACAAGCCTACCGTGAGGCCCTCACCGCGGCCGGAGCCTGGGACCGCCTGCATGCCCTCCTCGACGGGCTCGACAAGCGCCAGCTTGAGGTTCTCACCCGCCGCGCAGCCGAAGCGCGCGAAATTGTATTCGAGGCGACCGGCAGCACCGACGTGCACCGACAGACCACGCAAGCCTATCGCCAACTCGAAGACGAGCACGGCACGGGTGTGGCGGTGGCCGTGCGCAGCTCGGCGACCGCCGAGGACCTGCCCACGGCAAGCTTCGCCGGGCAGCACGACAGTTTCCTAAATGTGCGCGGCGCCGATGCCGTCGTCGAGGCCTGCCGGCGCTGCCTTGCCTCGATCTTCACCGACCGAGCGATCTCCTATCGCATCGACAACGGCTTCGACCACTTCAAGGTCGCGCTGTCTGTCGCCGTCATGAAGATGGTCAAGGCCGATGCTGCGGCAAGCGGGGTCGCCTTTACGCTCGACACCGAGTCAGGCTTTCGCGACGCCGTCTTCATCACCGCTGTCTATGGGCTTGGCGAAAACATCGTGCAGGGCGCCGTCGATCCCGACGAGTTCTACGTGCACAAGCCGACGTTCCGTCTCGGCCACCGCGCCGTGCTCAGCCGTTCGCTGGGGCGCAAGCAGATGCGCATGGTCTACGACGACGGCAAGGGCGGCACGCGCAACATTCCCGTGCCCGAAGGCGACCGCCAACGGTTCTGCATAGCCGATGTGGAGGTGCTCGAGCTTGCTGCCAACGCCATCGCGGTCGAGGACCACTATTCCGCTGAAGCCGGGCATCCCAGCCCCATGGACATTGAGTGGGCGAAAGACGCCGACGACAGGCGGATCTACATCATCCAGGCGCGGCCTGAGACCGTGGCCTCGCGGCGGGCGCCGACAGCGCTTGAAAGCTATGTCCTCAAGGGCTCCGGTCCCGTGCTGGCGACCGGCCGGGCCGTGGGAGAGAAGATCGCTGCCGGGCCCGTGCGGGTCATAGATGATCCTCGCCAACTTGCCGATTTCCAGGCGGGCGAGGTGCTCGTCACCCAGTCCACCAGCCCGGACTGGGAGCCGGTCATGAAGATTGCGGCTGCGATCGTGACGGAACGGGGCGGACGAACTTGCCATGCCGCCATCGTCGCTCGGGAGCTCGGTGTACCTGCCGTCGTCGGGGCGGCAGGAGCCAAGGATGTCATTGAGACCGGTGTCGACGTAACGGTGTCCTGCGCCGAGGGCGATGTCGGGCGCGTCTACTCTGGCCGGGTGCCGTTCCAGACGACGCGGATCGATACGAGCACGCTGAAACGGCCGCGCACCCACATCATGCTGAACCTCGGCAATCCGGAGCTGGCATTCCGGACGGCAATGCTGCCCAACGACGGCGTCGGCCTGGCGCGCATGGAGTTCATCATCAGCGAGCACATCGGTGTGCATCCAATGGCCCTGGTGCACCCGGAGAAAGTCACATCGCCAGCCGCCAGGACCGCCATCGCCGAGCGGGTGCGCACCTATTCACGTCCCGCGGACTACTTCATCGAGAAGCTGTCAGAGGGAATCGGCGTCATCGCGGCCGCGTTCTATCCCAGGCCCGTCATCGTTCGCCTATCAGACTTCAAGACCAACGAGTACGCGCGCCTCATCGGCGGCGAAGGGTTCGAGCCCAAGGAAGAGAACCCGATGCTCGGCTTCCGCGGCGCGGCTCGTTACGCGCACCCCGCCTATGCCGCCGGCTTTGCGCTTGAATGCGCGGCTCTCCGCCGCGTTCGCCACGAGATGGGGCTGACCAACCTGCGCATCATGATCCCCTTCTGCCGGCGAGTGGAGGAGGCGCACCGCGTGCTCGAGGCCATGGCAGGCCATGGGCTGAAACGGGGGGAGGATGGCCTCGAGGTCTACGTCATGTGCGAGATTCCCAACAACGTCATTCAGATCGATGCGTTTGCCCAGCTGTTCGACGGCTTCTCGATCGGCTCCAATGACCTCACTCAGCTCACCCTGGGCGTGGACAGGGACTCGGAGATCGTCGCCTTCGATTTCGACGAGCGCGACCCGGGCATGCTGGAGATGCTCAAGCTCGCCGTCCAGGGCGCCAAGCGCAATGGACGCCACGTCGGCATCTGCGGCGAAGCCCCTGCCAACTACCCCGAGATCGCTCGCTATCTGGCCGGACTCGGCATTGATTCGATCAGCGTCAATCCCTCGAGTCTCCTGCGCACCACGGACGTGGTGGCCGAGGCCGAGGCGGCTGCAGGGCGAGGGGACGCATCCCCCAGAGCGGCAGGATAGCGACGGGGGATGTCCAGGGCCGACCTCGGCCGCTGCGCCCTTGTCACACGCGGAGCGCGAGGCATCGCCACCCGATCGCGAGCGCTTCCTTGCTTCGGGCGCGGCCTCGCCATCCGGGGCCGCGACGGTCGTCTCGCTGGCAGGGTATTCTGGTTTGCCTAATTGTGGCCAGGACGGTCTCGCCCCGACGGCCTGCTCGCAGCACCAAACTGAGGAAGCGGCATTGTGGCGAGCTGATCCGTGACGTGAAAGGAGCCGGCCATGCACAAGCGCCGTCCCACGATGCTGGTGGTGCTCGACGGCTGGGGCTGGCGTGAGGACACTGCCGACAATGCCGTCAGACAAGCCCGCACCCCGAACTTCAATCGCTTATGGGACACCTGTCCACACGCGCTGCTGCGGGCATCGGGAGAGGATGTGGGACTCCCGCATGGCCAAATGGGCAACTCCGAAGTCGGACACCTCACTATCGGCGCCGGCCGGATTGTGATGCAGGATCTACCGCGCATCAGCGCAGCCATCGCTCGGGGCGACTTCGGCAAGGACCCCGCACTGCTCGCCTTCATCGAGCGAGTGCGCCAGAGCGGCGGCACCTGCCACCTGATGGGTTTGGTGTCACCGGGCGGCGTGCATTCCCACCAGGATCACGCCGTGACCCTCGCAAGCATCCTCGCCGATTCCGGTCTGCGGGTCGTTGTGCATGCCTTCACCGATGGTCGAGACACACCACCGAGGTCGGCCGAAGCGCATATCAAACGGCTCGTCGAGGCCATGCCCGTGTCAGTACAGATGGCGACGATCTGCGGACGCCACTACGCCATGGACCGGGACAACCGCTGGGACAGAGTGGCCACGGCCTACCATGCTATCGCTGGCGGCTGCGGTCCACGGTTCCCGAGTGCCACGGCAGTCATAGCCGATGCTTACGCGCATGCCATCAGCGATGAGTTCATCGGGCCGGCGGTGGTCAATAGCTATGGCGGCATGCGGGATGGCGACGGCCTCCTCTGCTTCAACTTTCGCGCCGACCGCGTGCGCCAGCTTCTCACCGCGCTTCTCGATCCTGACTTCTCGAATTTCAGGCGCGGCCGCGTGGTTGCCTTCGCCGGCGCGCTTGGCATGACGCCCTACGGCGAGAAGCTTGATACCCTGATGGATGCGATCTTCCCGCCGCCGAGGCTTATCAACGTGCTCGGGCAGGTGGTAGCTGATGCAGGCCGCACTCAGTTGCGCTTGGCCGAAACCGAGAAGTATCCCCATGTCACCTACTTTCTCAACGGCGGCCAGGAAGCGCGATATCGCGGCGAGGATCGCATCCTGGTCCCCTCGCCGAAGGTTGCAACCTACAATCTTAGCCCCGAAATGTCTGCGCCGGAGCTGACCGAGAAGGCGGTCACTGCCATCCCCTCAGGCAAGTACGATTTCATCGTGCTCAACTACGCCAATCCGGACATGGTTGGCCACACCGGCAACCTGGCCGCCGCCATTAAGGCCGTTGAGACGGTCGATGAGGGCCTGGGTCGCCTTGCTCAGACGATCCGCGACGTCGGAGGCGCCTTGCTGGTCACCGCCGATCACGGCAATTGCGAGCTGATGCGCGATCCGGAAACGGGAGAGCCTCACACGGCTCACACGACCAACCCGGTGCCGGTGCTGCTCGTGGATGGCGACAGGGCCGAACTCGCCTGTGGGCGGCTTGCAGACGTGGCGCCCACGCTCCTTGACCTGATGGGCCTCCAGAAACCAGCGCAAATGACGGGCGTGACGCTGCGTCGCCTGCGCGACACGACCCGCCCGGACAAATGATGGCGCTGACGGACAGACCGCTTGAGTGCGAGAAGCGGACCATCACGCTGCGGCGCTTGCGGGCCGCAAGCTGCGCATGAGCTCAGCGAACGCCCATTCTGTTGCGGCCCAGATCTCGGTCTGGGCGTGAGCCACAGTGCGCACAATGGCGGCCACTTTCGCCGCCGTCCAGATGTCCGGTGCCGTGCAGGTTAGTCGGCCGGCCCGCCAAGGACGGCGTAGCTGAGCTTCCGGGCCACATCCCGGCATTCCCCGTGAACGCGCTCCAGACCGCGCGGCAAAGCTCCTCGGGCGCGTTTGCCGCTCGCAGCGCATCATGGCGGAGGCGCGTGAACATCACATACGTCCCCATTGCCCACCGCTCCATCTGCATCGCCGGCTCTTGCTCTTGTTTGATGGGGGTCAAAGCGAACGCGCCGCCCGCCATGCTGCATCGAAAGCGGTTCTTGCGTGGATGGCCGGCGGCCGCGCGATCGGTGCCTTGGTGACCACCGGCACCGCCTTTGCGGTTGCTGCCGGCCTCGCCGGCCTCTGGCTTGCTGCAGGTTGGGATTTCGGCGCGGCAGGCCAATAACGGGCTCTAAGTCGAGCCTGCGGCCCCTTCAGCTCGCGGCGTGATCGTACTGAGGAGCGACCAGGCTTCGCCCAGCCAGAGCAGCCTCCTGCCCGTCGAGAGACGCGGCCTACCCTTCACGCAATCATTGCTCATTCCCAGGCGCCACCCCCGAATGCACGAGCGTCAGCTCCGTGCGACCTGCCCCGAGCACCCGCATGTCGACCCTGACGAGCGTCGTCGCATCCTGATAGGAAACCAGCGGTTCATCGCAGCTCCACGTCATGACTCCGGCTCGATCGCGCCTTCCGCCACCCACCAAGCCGATCGGCGCAGTCTATGACGAAGTGAGGCTGCTCAAGTCAGCAAGCGCGGGGCTGGACCGTGGCGGACGTCCGAAGCGGTTGGCGGCGCGTCGTTCCCTCGCCCCGGCCGCTGCAGGTTCTGGAGGTCCGCGTCATTGAGCTGCTCGCATCACAAGGCGTCACCGTCATCTGTGCCGGCGGAGGTGGCATACCGGTGCTGGAGCGGAGCGATGGCACGCTGCTTGGCGTGGAGGCCGTAATTGACAAGGACTCGGCGAGCGCACTGTTGGCGCGCCAGTTCGGCGCCGATTACCTGATGCTGCTCACCGATGTCGATGGTCTCTACCTCGACTGGGGCTCACCCTCGGCGCGGCTGATCAAGCGCGCCGGGCCTCGCGCGCTCGATCGGGCCGATTTCGCTGCGGGGTCGATGGGCCCCAAGCTCGACGCGGCCATCGGGTTCACGGCGGAGACCGGCCGCCCCGCCTCGATTGGCCGAGCCACCCGCATCCTGGCCGGCGCCGCCGGCACCAGGAGCGATGCTGTCGCGACAGGTCTCGTTCTCAGCCCCTGACCTTGGGCTGCCGGCAACATCAGCGCTCGCCGCTGCCGTCACAGCTTCTGAAAGCCAATCTCTGCGCTATTCAACTCCTCAACCACGTCTTCATTGAGGATCTCCATCAAGGCGCCAATGCTGGTGGTCTTCTGCAGCCGACGATCCTGCAACTGGGCCCACACGTCGGCGAAAGCTCGTCCGAAGTCCCGCGCATCGGTGATGTCATGGACTCCCTCGTAGAGGGTGGCTCCCTTCTTGCGGATGCTCAGCTTGACTTTCATGGTTAACCTCGGGGCAACCGGGCCGGCGTGTCGTTCCCAACCGGCCATTGAGCCTCGACCATCAGGAAGCGGTGCCTCGGTGGCAAGGCCAGATCAGGCTTGCAGAGAACGCAGTCACCAGAATTGATCCTGCTCAATGCTGGCGGCTATCGGTCTCGGCCGAATGGGCTGCACCGGCACGCCGGCTGGGTTTCACTGCATGGTCCTCTCAGCGCCGGCCAAGCTGCTCGTCGATTTCGGCCTGCGCCGCGCCCATGGCGCCGAAGCCGGCCTGCTTGCCGCGTCGACAGCGGCGACCTGATCGCCCTGTCGAAGAGCGTGCGGCGCATCCTCGATGGTGGCGGACTGAAGGGGGTCACGATCTTCGCCAGCGGCGGCATCGACGAGGTCGAGCTCGCCAAGGCGGCCAAGCAGCACGCGCCCATCGACGGCTTCGGCATCGGCACGAGCCTGACGACCTCCTTCGATGTGCCGGCCCTCGACTGCGCCTACAAGCTCCAGGAGTATGCCGGCCTGCCGCGTCGCAAGCGATCCACAGGCAAAGCAACCTGGCCGGGGCGCAAGCAGGTGTGGCGCCACTACGTCCCGGATGGCCGCATGCGTCGAGACATCCTCTCGGTCGAGCGGGACGATCAGCCGGGCGAGCCGCTGATCGAGCTCATCATGAAGGGCGGGCGCCGCCTGACGCCACAGCCGACGCTGGCCGAGATCCGTGCCAGGGCGGCCCGCGGCCTGGAGCGGCTGCCCGACCCCTTGCGCCGGCTTGAGCCAGGCGCCTCCTATCCGGTGGAGGTCGCAGACGCCCTGAAGCGGCTCGCCGCCGAGGTCGACCGTCGCCTGGCAGACCACGAGAGATCGCGATGACGACCTACAGGATAGACGAGACCGACGGGCCTCGCCGGATACCTGCGCGAGCGCGGGCTGACCCGGGTGTTTCTCGCGGGCCTCGCCTTCGACTTCTGCGTACGCTACTCGGCCGAGGACGCGCGCCGCTGCGGCTTCGAGGTGGTGGTCATCGAGAATGGCTGCCGCGGCATTGATATGGGCGACTCCGTCGCGGCAGC
This sequence comes from Hyphomicrobiaceae bacterium, assembly GCA_036280295.1. Lineage (GTDB taxonomy): Bacteria > Pseudomonadota > Alphaproteobacteria > Rhizobiales > Hyphomicrobiaceae > AWTP1-13. The sequence goes on along the minus strand of DASURA010000148.1, from coordinate 58,336 downwards.
ACTGGCCGCCTTCTGAGCCTGGGCGTTCCCTGCATCACAGAGAAGGCGATCGGGTGAGTAAGATGGCGGCTCTCGACGACGCATCCCCGGTGCTTGCCGCCGGCCAGCCGACGCTTGCTGAGAAGGTGGCGTTCCTCGATCCGCGCTTCGGACTTCCGTCGGCGCTGGTCAGGCGCATCGATCGCCTGCAGCCCTGCTTCCTTGCCGAATGCAGGGCCATGCTGGAAGCGCGGTACACCGCCGCCGCATCGTCGATGGACACGGCGACCTCCGGCCGGAGCACATCTGGCTCGATCGCCAGGTCAGGATCATCGATTGCCTGGAGTTCAATCCGCGCCTGTAGGCCGTCGACCCTTCGACGAGATCGCTTGCCTCGATCTGGAGTTCCAGCCGCTCGGTGCGTCGTGGGCGGACCACTACATCAGGGCGCGCGACGAGCGTGGGCTGTGCGAGGACTTGCCCCCCGCCCTCTATCACTTCGATCGGTCCTATCGCGCCACGCTGCGGGCACGCCTCGCCATCGCGCATCTCGCCGAGCCCAAACCCCGCACGCCCGAAAAAATTGCCTCGACCGGCCCGCACCTATCTCGGCATCGCCGCCCGCGACGCCGCATGCCTCGAGGTCGTGCTTAGAACACGGCAAGGTCGGCAAGGGCGCGGCCGTCGTGAAGACGGCCGATCGCCTCGGCGAGCAGCGGTGCCGTGGGGAGAATCTCGATCTTGTCCCACGCTACCCCGGGTCCCAGCCGAAACGGCGGTACGCTGTCGGTGATGACGAGCTTCTCGATGGCAGGATCGCCCAGGACCTCAGCGGCCCCCGGCATGAACAGCCCATGCGTCACCAGCGCCATGATGCGCCGGGCTCCAGCCTTGCGTGCGGCCCGCGCCGCGCGCAGGAGCGTGCCGCCGGTGCTGATCAGATCGTCGATGATAAGGGCGGTACGGCCGGCCACATCGCCTACAAACAGATCGCCGGAAACGACGCCGGCACTGCGGTGCTTGTCCGCGAATGCCTTGCCGACCGGCCGGCCGCACGCCGCTTCCAGGGCCTCGCGGAAGAGCTCGGCGCGCTTGGCTCCGCCGGGGTCCGGGGAGACGACGCAGAGGTCCTGATCCGCGAGCGTCCTGGCGAAGTCGACGAACAGCGGTGTGGCCGTCAACGTGACGGTGCGGCAGCGGAAAGCATTCTCGAACGCAACCGGGTTGTGCACCTCCAGCGTGACGACGGCATCGGTGCCCACACTCTCGAACATGCCGGCGACATAGCGCGTGGTGACGGGGTCGTTCGGCTTGGTGCGGCGATCCTTGCGCGCATAGCACAGGTAGGGCGCGACCGCGGTCACCCTCGCCGCGCCGGCGTCCTTGAGCGCCCCGATAAAGAACAGGAGCCGGCACAGCTTGTCATTGGCACTCATGGTCGGTCCGCCGTGCAGGCTCTGAATCACGTACACGTTCCGGCCCGTGACCGTGTCCAGCGGCCGCGCCTTGTGCTCGCCGTCCTCGAACTCGCGCTCCTCGTGCAGCGCCAGGGGTTGGCCGAGCGCATCCGCGATCGCCTTGCCAAGCCCGGCCGTTGCCTGGAGGGCAAAGAGCTGCGGGGGGCTGCGGGCGCCCGCGTGCGACGGATCGATGGGGACTGGGTTTGCAGATTGCCGCTTCATGCCTCGCGCCCGGTTGGAAGGACCGCTCCCAAATAGGATCGCCTGTGGTGTGGCCTCGCCATTGACCTGGAGCAAAGCCTGCTGGCCGCCCGTGCGCTAGGGGAGTGCCCTGTGGAGCCCTGCGGATAGCGCTCCGGTCCAGCGGCGATCTGTGGCATGACGGAACGCGATGCACTCGCGCGACTGAGCGGCGCCCAAGGGCTCGACGACCTGACGGACGTGGTATCGCGTGCGGCGGCCGCAATCCTTGCGATCGATCGGTCCAAGATGGAATGGCGGGCAAAGCCCGACCGCTCCCCGGTCAGCGCCGCCGATGAGGCCGCGAACGCCATTATCGTCCAAGACTTGGCCCATCTCCTGCCGGGCGTGCCGATCGTGTCGGAGGAGCAAGAGACAAGACCTTCGGCGCTGGAGGCAGGGTTTGTTCTGGTGGACCCGCTCGACGGCACGCGCGAGTTCCTGGCGGGCCGCGAGGAATTCACGGTTAACGTCGCCATCATCAGCCAAGGCCGGCCCGCCGTCGGGCTCATCGCAGCGCCGGCCCTTGGCCTTGTCTGGCGCGGCGTTGCCGGCCAGGGGGCGGAACGCCTGCATCTTGCGGCCGGGGCTGCGCCCTGTCGGGCCTCGGGGCGAAGTGCAATCCACACGCGGCGTCGTCCGGCTGCCGGCTTCGACGCCATGGTCAGCCGGTCCCATTTCGATGAGGAGACCGACGCCTTCCTCCAGCGGCTTCCCCTCGTCGCGCGGACCCCCTGCGGCTCATCCTTGAAGCTCGCTCGCATTGCCGAGGGCAGCGCCGACCTCTACGCGCGTTTGGCCCGGACCTGCGAGTGGGACGTAGCCGCGGGCCATGCGATCCTGGCGGCGGCCGGCGGCATTGTGACGGCACCCGACGGTACCGAGCTGGTCTATGGCCACGCTCCGGCCTTCCATGTTCCCGGCTTCATCGCCTGGGGTGATCCGTTGGCGCAAACGACGGCCTTGGAACACGGAAGCTGCCGGTCTTGCAGTACCGCCCAGCCAGGTTAGGGACCTCCCCGCGTGGCGCTTGACCCTGATCAATGTGTGTCCGGGGTCTCCGGCTAGGAAGGCTCCTTTCGCTCCTTCGCGGCCAGTGAGGCGTCCAGCAATGCCCCGATTAAAGAAAGGCGACTCGAAGGTCCTGCCGGTGACCTCGTCCATCGAGGTGCGGCATGTGGTCGGGCCGGTCACCGACGACACCATCTCGGCCATCCTCAAGTCCGAGCCCTGCATGGAGGATCTGGAGGTGGTGGCCAGCTATCTGCGGGGCGAGGGCAGCGAGGTGGACCGTCTCGGCCACCCGCTGACCGGCAAGGCGGCGCAGCTCTACGAAATCCTGAGTTCCGACGCGCTCTACGCCAACGGCGAGCGATAGCCCGTGTCAGGGGCAGGTTGCACAATGTCCGCCCCTGACATCTGAAACCTGATCCCTGAAACCTGAGGTTTAAGCCATGCAGGTGCCCCTCCAGATCATCTTCGAGCACATCGGCCAGTCCGATGCGCTGGAAGCCGCCGTGCGCAAGGAGGCGCAGAGGCTTGAGCGCTTCTATGGCCGCATCACGTCGGCTCGCGTGGTCATCGCGCGCCCCCAGCATCGCCACCACAAGGGCGACACCTATTGCGTGCGCATCCACATAACCATGCCCGGCGGCAAGCATATCGATATCACGCGCGACCCGGCTGTGACCGGGCGGCACGAGGATGCCCACGTTACCATCCGCGATGCCTTCGACGCGGCCGGCCGCCAGCTGCAGGACCAGGTCCGCAAGCTGGAAGGCGCGATCAAGGCGCACGAAGCCCCGCCGCATGGCGTCATCGCGTCCCTCGTCCCTGAACGCGACTATGGCTTCATTGCCGCCTCCGACGGGCGCGAGATCTACTTCCACCGCAACAGCGTGGACGGCGGCAAGTTCGAGGATCTCAAGGTCGGCCAGGAGGTGCGGTTCTCGGAGGCCGCTGGCGACAAGGGGCCGCAGGCCACCTCGGTGCGCCCGGTCGGCAAGCACCACGTGGCCTAGGAAAAGAGCGTGCGCGCTCAGAACCCGAGCACCTTGTCGGCACTAAGGGTCGCCTCTGCGAGCTCGTCCATGGTGCTGCGCACGCCGGTGATCAGCTCACCTTCAACAAGACCACGCGCGTCCAGGCACGTGCCGCACAAGAGCACGAGTCCGTGGCTGCCGAGCACGCCCTTCAGCATGCGCTCGACGTTGTAGTAGCCGTCGGGTGTCTTCTGGTGCGCTTTGGCCGCCAGGACAGCATCGGCCATCAGGAGTACGGTCACCTGTGCTGACACGTCCCGCTTCGTGAGCGCACGCGCACACAAGCCTCTCCTCGGCACGCACGCGCCTCCTGGCATTGACGGACATCAAGGCAGCGACCGGCGCGGGGCTCATTTCCTGGGGTGCAGCAATGGCGGCGCCCGAGGCCGTCGCCCGATCCTCGGCGCGCTCGGCAACGCCCGGGCCGATCCGCCTGGACCAGTGCAGATGCCGGGTACCGACATCTCTCATCACGTCTGGAGCGCCAAGTATCGCCATCGTGACGGCGATCGCGAGGAGCGCACGATCGCCGAGACCTGGCGGCGCGTGGCGACTGCGCTTGCCGCCGTAGAGGGCGAAGACGCCCGGGCCAACTGGGCCGAACGCTTCTACGGAATCCTTGAGGACTTCAAGTTCCTGCCGGGCGGGCGCATCCAGGCCGGTGTCGGCACCGAGCGCAATGTCACCCTCTTCAACTGCTTCGTCATGGGGCTAATCGAGGATTCGATCCCCGGCATCTTCACCGCCCTGCAGGAAGCGGCCATCACCATGCAGCAGGGCGGCGGCATCGGCTGCGACTTCTCAACCCTGCGGCCTCAGGGCGTGCGGGCCAAGGGCGTCGGCAACATCGCCTCCGGTCCGGTCTCGTTCATGCAGGTGTGGGACGCCATGTGCGGGACCATCCTCTCCACCGGCGCCCGCCGCGGCGCCATGATGGCGACGCTGCGCTGCGACCACCCCGATGTCGAGGCCTTCATTGCCGCCAAGCAGCAGGCAGGCCAGCTCCGCCACTTCAACCTCTCCGTTCTCGTCAGCGACGCATTCATGACCGCCGTGCGGTCTGACGGCGCCTGGCCGCTGGTGTTCCCGGCTGCCATGGTCGAGGGGAGCGGTCCGACGCTCATGCGCGCCTGGTCGGGCAGTGCCGAGCCGGTGCCGTGCCGCATCATGCAAACGGTGCCGGCGCGCGGCCTGTGGGACCGGATCGTCAAGGCCACCTACGAATACTCCGAACCAGGCGTCCTCTTCATCGACCGCATCAACGGGCTCAACAATCTCTGGTATCGCGAGCAGATCAGCGCAACCAACCCCTGCGGCGAGGTCCCGCTGCCGCCCTACGGGGCCTGCGATCTGGGCTCGGTGAACCTGACCCGCTTCGTCCGCTCGGCGTTCACGCCTCAAGCCCGGCTCGACGGGGAGGCGCTTGTGGCGACAGCGGCAACAGCCGTGCGGCTGCTCGACAATGTCATCGACGCCTCGCGCTTTCCCCTGCCCAAGCAGGCCGAGACTGCCCAAGGCACGCGGCGCATCGGGCTCGGCATAACTGGCCTCGCGGATGTGCTGGTCATGCTAGGCCTGCGCTACGGCAGCGATGCGTCTCTTGCCTTTGCTGCTGACACCATGCGCCTCATCTGCCGCGCCGCCTATCGCGCCTCCATCGCCATCGCGCAGGAGAAGGGCAGCTTTCCCTACTTCGACAAGGCCAAATACCTGCAAGGCGCATTCGTTCGCAGCCTGCCCGGCGACATCCAGGACGCCATTGCCACGCACGGCATCCGCAACAGTCATCTGCTGGCGATTGCCCCAACCGGCACCATCAGCCTGCTGGCGGGAAACGTGTCGAGCGGACTGGAGCCCATCTTCGCAGCCAGCTACACGCGCAACGTGCTGGCGGAGGATGGCAGCCCACAGGCCTTCACACTCACAGACCATGCCCTGGAGCTCTGGCGCTCGGGCAAGGCGACTGCGACGGGGGTTCCCGACGGCTTCGTCACCGCGAGGGAGCTTCCGGTCCGAGCGCACGTCGATATGCAGGCGGCCCTGCAGCCTTTTGTCGACAACTCCATCTCCAAGACCATCAACGTGCCGGCCGACTGCCCGTTAACGGAGTTCCGGCAGATCTATGACCTCGCCTATGACAAAGGCCTCAAGGGCTGCACGACATTCCGGCCTAATGCGGTGAGAGGGGCAGTGCTGACGGAAGGGACCGGCGGTGCCGATGCGCCGCATTGCTGCGTGCTGGAGCGCGAGGCGGACTGAGTGACATCAGCTATGTACCAGCACATCCTGCGCCACCGATGGGTCCAGACTGCCGGCAAGGCCGTGGCGACCGACGAGCTGCGCAGCCGGGTTTGCAACGGTGGCTGAAGCCCCCGGGGCATCCGCCTTGCAGGTTGGCTGCCGGTGTTCCCGCTACGCCACACCGCTAGTGACGGTACGGCATCCAATCATCGCCGACCTTCCGGTAGCGCTTCTTCACCGCCGCCCAGGCGACACGGTGCGCGATCTCCTCGCGGCGATAGGGCTCGCGTGCCCCATAGGTGCGCCAGGCATTGTTGAACGTCTCGCGAAAGATGTCCTGCGCATGCTCCGGCAGGTGCTTCCGGATGGCTGGAGGGAGATCATCGTTGGATGCGTAGGGCAAGGCTGTCGACCCATCCTGCTATTGCGGCAGGCCCCGCAGAATGCCAAGTGCCTCATCCATGTCCGCGGTTGTGTGGTCGGCCGAGATCTGGAAGCGGATCTCTTCGTCGCCCTTTGGAACAACGGGGTAGTTGAGCCCCGTCGCCAGAATGCCCTCATCGCGCAGGTGCCTTACAATGCGGGACGTGCGCTCCGTGTCCCGTACCATCAGCGGTACGACTGGGTGCTCGCCCGGCAGCGTCTCCAGGCCGAGCTCCACAAGGCCCCGCTTGAAGCGGTCCGTCATGGCGCGCAAGTGCGCGAGGAGCGCGTGCCCCTCGCAACCGTCCACGATCTCAATGGCAGCAAGGGCAGCTGCGGCCTCCGCCGGCGTGATGGGATTCGAATAGATGTAGAATGGCGACGTCTCGCGCAGGAACCGGATGACCGTCGCACTGCCCACGACGTAGCCTCCGTTCACGCCGAACGCCTTGCCGAGCGTTGCCACGAGCAGGTCGGCGGCGCCGGCACGGGTCACCTCCTCGGTACCACGGCCAGTCCGTCCGAGCGCGCCCACGCCATGGGAGTCGTCGACGATCAGAAGGACGTTCTCGGCAAAGGCGGGATCGAACCTGTCGACGATCTCGCGCATGCGCTCAAGCGGGGCATGGTCGCCCCGCATGCTGAAGACGCCGTCGGTCACGACGATGGCCCGCGAGCACGATCGCACCGCCTCCGCCAGGTTGCATTCGAGCTCCGCCATGTCGAGATGACGATAGATGCGCTTCTCGGCCGGCCGTCCCAGCGCGATCGCGTTGATGATGCAGTTGTGGTTGAGCTCGTCGGAGATGACAGCCGTACGCTCGCCGATCAGGGGTGGCAGGATCCCCATCACGGCCGCGTAGGCGGAGCTGAGCAGCATCGCCGCGGGGCGGTTGTGGAACGCCGCAAGCCTCTGCTCCAGGGCCGCGTGCGGCTCCCAGGTGCCGCTGATGAAGCGCACCGCGCCAGGTCCGGTTCCGTACCGACGCACCGCCTCCTCCTCGGCAGCCTTGATCCTGGCGTTCAAGGCGAGCCCCAGATAGCTGTTGGAATTCATGCGCAGGAAAGGCCGATCTCCGTGTCCCTTGAGCAGATAGCGCGGTCCCTTGCCGTCGCCGGGCGGAATGACGCCGCAGATCACGCTTTCCTCGCCCTTGAGCCTGCCGGACCGCTCAAGCTCCTTGAGGCGCTCATTGAGAACCGTCTCCAGCTTGGGTGTGGGCATGTCTCGACTCCAACATCTCTCTTAACCGGCGCGCCCACCGCCGATCTTTGACCGAACCCGATCGAGCATATCCGTTGTCATCGCCGCCAGATCGAACTCGGGCGACCATCCCCAATCGTTCCGGGCTGCCGTGTCGTCCAGCGAGCGCGGCCAGCTCTCGGCGATCGCCTGCCGCACCGGATCAACGTGGTAGTCGATGGCGAACTGCGGAATGTGCCTTCGGATCTCGTCGGCGATCTCGGCAGGCGTCACGCTCATCGCCGTCACATTGTAGGCGTTGCGGAACCGAAGCCGGCCGCTGTCGGCCTCCATCAACCCGACCATGCCGCGGATCGCGTCCGGCATGTACATCATATCAAGGCGCGTCTCGGCGGCCAGGAAGCAGCTATAGCGCCGGTACCGCACGGCCTGGTGGAAGATCTCCACGGCATAGTCGGTGGTCCCGCCTCCGGGTAGGGCTGTGTGGGAGATCAAGCCAGGCAGCCTCAGTCCGCGCGCGTCGACACCAAACCTATGGGCATAGTAGTCACACAGAAGCTCCCCAGCGACCTTCGTGATGCCGTACATCGTGGTGGGGCGCTGGATGGTCACCTGTGGAGTGCGCTCTTGAGGGGTCGTGGGACCGAACGCCCCGATCGAGCTTGGGAAGAACACACGGGCGCGATACTGCCGGGCGACCTCGAGCACATTGTAGAGGCTGCTCATGTTGAGGCTCCAGGCCACCTGGGGTTTGGCCTCTGCGGTGGCCGAAAGCAGGGCTGCCAGATGATAGATCGTGCCGACGTCGTGGCGGCGCACTAGCTCGGCCAGCTGCCTGATGTCCGTGCAGTCCAGGTGCTCATGCGATCCTGTAGTGGGCGCTCCCGCAGGCAGCATCTGCAGGTCTGAGGCGATGACTGTTTCGTCGCCATAGCGCTGGCGCAGCGCTGCCACCAGCTCGGTGCCGATCTGGCCAAGCGCTCCCGTCACAAGGATGGGCCGTGTCCTGCCCGGCGCGGCTGCCATTTTCCGCTCCCGACCCTCACCTTTGCCACCACCGGCACCGTCGAACGTGTGGACTCGCTGGGCATTGATGAAGGTCAACCTGCCGGCGCGCTAAGGCCGTACGCTGCGGGTCGCGCAGCTCTTGTCGGTGCGGGGATTCGGTCTCAGTCCAATGGCACTTGTCGGCTTCATCGTGAACCCCATTGCCGGCATGGGCGGCCGCGTCGGTCTCAAGGGCACCGACGACGTAGAGGCGGAAGCGCGCCGGCGCGGGGCCGAGCCCAGCGCTCGCTCCCGCGCCATGGCCATGCTGCGGGCGCTGCAGGATCGCCTGCGGCGAGAGGTCGATCCGCCTGATCTTGGATGGTTCACCTGTAGGGGAGAAATGGGCGCTGATGTGCTGACCCAGGCGGCCTTTCTGCCCGAATGCGTGCTGGCCTTGCCGCCCTCCGGGCAGCCATCAAGCGCGCGCGACACCAGGGCGGCCACTGCCGAGTTCCTCGCTGCAGGCGTCGATCTCGTGCTCTTCTGCGGCGGCGACGGCACAGCCCGTGATATCGCCGGCCTCGTCGGCTCGCGAACGCCCATCCTCGGCATCCCGGCGGGCGTCAAGATGTATTCCGGCGTGTTCGGTGTTTCGCCGGCACGCACCGCCGATATTCTCTTGCGCTTCCTCAAGGGCGAGCTTCGCCCCGTGGAGGCGGAGGTCCTTGATCTCGATGAGGAGAGATACCGCTCGGGGGAGTGGATCGTTCGCCTGCATCAGACCGTGCTCACCCCCTTCGAGCCGACCTTCACGCAGCTCGCCAAGCAGCTCATCATCGAGACGTCCGAAGCGGAAGCGAAAGCTGAGATTGCACGTTACGTCGCGGAAATCACGCGCACAGAGAACGACACGCTGTTCATCCTTGGCCCGGGAAGCACCCTGCAAGCCGCGGCGGAGGAGATGGGGGTTCAGAAGACGCTGCTCGGCGTCGATGCCGTTCTTGCCGGAGAGCTTGTCGGTCGCGATCTGAGCGAAGGGGACGTTCTCGCTCTTCTCGGGCGCCATCCGCAGTGCAAGCTCGTGCTCAGTCCCATCGGCGCGCAGGGCTTTGTGCTCGGCCGCGGCAACTTGCAGCTGAGCCCTTCAGCGCTGCGGCGGATCGGCACCCGCAACATGATCGTGGCGGCGACGCCAGCCAAGCTCGCACGCACGCCGGTGCTGCGGTTCGACACAGGCGATCCGAGCCTCGACGTGGAGCTTGCCGCCCGCGGCTACTTGCCCGTCATCGTCGGCTACCGTCGCGAACGATTGGTGAAGATCGTGGTGTGATGGCCCGTCGTATCAAAGGACCTCGAGCGATGACCTTCATTCCGCATTCTGATGCCGAGCGCCGGCAAATGCTCGACGCTGTCGGCGTCAAGACCCTTGATGACCTGTTTGGCGACGTGCCGGAGCGTGTACGGTTCCCATTGCTCAAGCTGCCGCCGCCCGTCTCCCAACTCGAGCTTGCTGCCGAGATGCGCGCACTGGCGGCGCGCAATATCGACGCGCAGGACCGGCCGTCGTTTCGGGGCGCGGGCATCTATCGCCACTATCGCCCTGCCACCGTCGATTACGTCCTGCAGCGGGGCGAGTTCGCCACCTCCTACACGCCCTATCAGGCCGAGATCAGCCAGGGCATGCTGCAGGCGATGTTCGAGTACCAGACCATGATCTGCCGGCTTACGGGCATGGAGGTGAGCAACGCCAGCCACTACGACGGCGCAACGTCACTGGCGGAGTCCGTACTGCTCGCTCTCGCCGCGGCCTCGCCGCGCCGCGGCAAGATCGTCATGTCGCCCACCGTGCATCCGCAATGGCGTGAAGTGGCGAAGACATATCTGGCAGGTGCTGCCGCCAAGGTGGTCGGGGGCGCTGATCCATCAAAAAGCGAGGCGGAGCTCGCTGCGCACGTCGACGCGGACACCGCTGCCGTTGTGGTCCAATCGCCCAATTTCTTCGGCCAGTTCGAGGACCTGCGCCAGATATCCACGGTCTGCCACAAGGCAAGGGCGCTGTTCATCGTTGCGGTCGATCCGATCGCGCTCGGACTGTTCGAGGCGCCTGGCGCCTGCGCCGCCGACATCGTCGTCGCCGACGGCCAGAGCCTGGGTTTGCCGCCCTCGTTCGGCGGACCATCGCTTGGCATCTTTGCCACCCGCAGGGACCTTGTCCGCCGCCTCCCCGGGCGGCTGGTGGGCGAAACGACCGACACGCAGGGACGCCGCGGCTACGTACTCACGCTGGCCACGCGCGAACAGCACATCCGCCGCGCCAAGGCGACGAGCAACATCTGCACCAACGCGGCCCTCGGCGCGCTGGCCGCCAGCGTCTATCTCGCTACGCTTGGCAAACAAGGCCTGCGGCGGGTTGCTGAGCTCTGCTATCATAAGGGCCACTACGCTGCCGCGCAGATCGCCAAACTCCCAAACGTCGCCATCAATCCGCAGGCTCCGGAGAAGCCGTTCTTCAAGGAGTTTGTCGTCGAGCTGCCGCGGCCGGTCGCGGCGGTGAACGAGGTGCTGTTGCGCGACTTTGGCGTCATCGGCGGGTTCGACCTTGGCCAGGTGTTCGAAGGCCAGTCCTGCCGCGCGCTTGTCGCCGTGACGGAGACCATCAGCAAGGCCGATATCGATCGTCTCGTCGACGGCCTGCGATCAAGCCTCGCATGACCGGATGGGAGTAAACCCGATGGACGTATCGACCCCAGCTGCAGCTGTTGCGGAAGCCGCGAGGGCTGGTACCGCGCCCACCCTCTATGAAACGAGCGTCGCAGGCCGCTCTGGTGTGCGCTTGCCGGAGCTGGATGTGCCCAAGGCCCCTCTGCCCGACGGCTGTCTGCGTGAGGACAACGGCATGCCCGAGCTCTCCGAGCTCGATGTGGTCCGCCACTATCTGCGCCTCGCCCAGCGCAACTTCGGGGTCGACAGCGGCTTCTACCCGCTCGGCTCGTGCACCATGAAGTACAATCCCAAGATCTGCGAGGAGGTCGCGCGGCTGCCGGGATTCGCCGAAACGCATCCGCTCAGCCCGCCCGAGCATGTGCAGGGCAACCTCGCCCTCATGCACCGGATGCAGACGTGGTTGGCCGAGATCGGCGGATTTGCCGGCGTCTCGCTGCAGCCTGCGGCCGGCGCCCACGGTGAGCTCACGGCGCTGCTCATGATCCGTGCCTATCACGCCGACCGCGGCGAGCATCGGCGCAACCAAGTCCTCATTCCCGATTCGGCACACGGCACCAACCCGGCGTCAACGACGATGGCCGGCTTCATCGCCGTCGAGGTCCCCTCCGATGCGCGCGGCAACATCGATATCGCCGCTCTGCGCGCCGCCTGCACCGATCGGTTGGCCGGGGTCATGATCACCAATCCGAACACGCTGGGCCTCTTCGAGGAGCACATCGAAGAGGTGATCCGGCTGGTGCACGGCTGCGGCGGCCTCGTCTACGGCGACGGTGCCAACATGAACGCGCTCGCCGGCATCCTCCGCCCCGGCGATCTCGGCATCGATCTCATGCACTATAACCTGCACAAGACATTTGCCACGCCGCATGGCGGCGGCGGGCCGGGCTCCGGTCCGGTCGCGGCAGCGCGGCACCTCGTGGACTACCTGCCTGGCCCGATCGTGGCGACGCGGGCCAAAGCCGGCGAGACCGATCCTCACCTTGTGCTGGAAACACCACAGCGATCGATCGGCCGCGTCGCCTCCTCCTTCGGAAACTTCGGCATGTTCGTGCGTGCCTATGCCTATCTGCGCCTGCTGGGCACTCAGGGGCTCAAGGACAGCGCCATGCACGCGGTCTTGAACGCCAACTACCTGAGGGTGGGCCTGCGGGACTGCTTCAGGGTCCCTTATGACCAGCCCTGTTTGCACGAGTTCGTCTGCGAAGGCCAGATCGAGGGCTCGCCCGTCCGGGCGCTCGACATAGCCAAGCGCCTCATCGACTACGGATTTCACCCGCCGACCAACTACTTTCCGCTGACCGTGCACGAAGCCCTCATGATCGAGCCCACCGAGACCGAGGCGAAGCCGGTGCTAGATAGCTTCATCAGGGCAATGCACGACATCGCGGAAGAGGCCCGCCACAGTCCCGACCTGGTCCGCTCTGCGCCCCACGTCACGCCCACGGGGCGCCTCGACGAGGTGAAGGCGGCGCGAGAGCTCGTTCTCCAGGAGCACCTTCCCACGGCCGCCGCTCGATAGGGTCTCGGCCCGCTTGGCATCACACGAGCAAAGACCGGTGCATATCGAGAAACAGCGGAGCGACCTTTGGCCCGGCTCTCCTCAGGCCTACAGGCTTGCAGGGCAAGCTCGCGGCACGCGCTGACCGCATGCCGCCATTACATGGAGCATGAAACGTCCCGGGCCTGACGCTTCGTTACACTCGCTCACGCATCATTACGGGTGCGCAGAACGCCCGAGACATTCCCCTCCTAAGTCCACACGAGGGCGGCGGCGCGACGGCCGCCCTCTCTTCGGACAGTCCAAGACGCTGCGTGGCCTCGTCGTCTCAGTCTTGGCGACGACCCTCAGCGCGCCGACCCTGGGGCTGGCATGGACGACAGGCGTTCTCGCCAGCGTTGCTGCCATGGCCGGCGACCTCGGCTCGAGCTTCACAAAGCGCCGGATGGGCCTGCCCCCCAGCAGCTGGGCGCTCGGCCTCGACCAGGTCCGGGAGGCACTGCTCCCGGCGCTGGTCTGCAAGAGCCTTCTGGCGCTGACGATTGTCGATATCGCCGTGATCGTAGCGCTGTTCACCGTCGGCAGATGCTGCTGTCGCGCCTGCTGTTCGAGCTGCATGTGCGCGATCAGCCCTACTAGGTAGTGCGTCACAGCTTGGACGCGGCACCGCCCGGCTGCGTTCTCACCGGAGCACCGTAGAACTGCCGCTTGATCAGCTCCGTTGCAGCCACGTAGAGCAGCACGATGCAGATCGCTGCCGCGAACAGCGGCCAGGGCAGCGGCACGAAGTCGAACGCGCGCGCCACGGGTGGCAAGAAAGGCAACGTCAGCGCCAGAACGCCCACGGCCAGCGTTGAGGCCATCAGCAGTCGGCTGGGCCGGCTTCTGAAGCAGGGCAGGTGGGTCCGCAACACCACTGATTGTCGCTGGTCAGAAGGCGGGCCTCGGTCAGCTCGACATCGCCGATCCGCGTACTAGCCGACGGTACGCGCGCCTTCGGCCAAGGCGTCGCAGGATTGTACCGGCTCGGTCCGCGAAGCCCAGGAGACTGCTGCCGGCCACGATCAGCAGGATGATTGTGGCGTCGGTCCACTCGCGCAGCAGGAGGACGACACAGGCGCCGAAGACCAGGATGAGCACCAGAGGGCTCTCGACCTGCCGATGATGGTTAATCCATCAACATTCCCTTCATCATCATTCCGGCAGCCGCACCTTCAGCGATACGGGAACGGCGGCTGGCGTTGGTGGCGACGCCAGCGGCCACCCGAGGCAGCCAAGCCGTTTGATTAGCGTCAAGGCGTTGTCCGATCCGTCGTGAAGGCATGAGCGGGTAGTGAGAGATACGAGGTCTCCCACTCCTTTCAGGGGCCACGGACCTGTTCAGTCGAGCAAGAGATCATTCATGCCACACAAGCAAGTCCTGTTTCGCTCCGTTGCGCGTGAGAAGCTCCTGTGCGGCGCCACCCAGCTTGCTGACGCGGTGCGCGTCACGCTGGGACCCAAGTCCAAGTCTGTGCTGCTGCAGAGGATATGGGGCGCGCCGCTCGTCTGCAACGACGGCGTCACCATCGCCAAGGAGTTCGACCTCAAGGATGCCGAGGAGAACCTCGGGGCGCGGATGCTGCGGCAGGCCGCAGAGAAGACCGGCGAGGCGGTGGGTGACGGGACCAGCACGGCGACCATCCTGGCCCACGCCATCTTTGCCGACGGCGTGCGCAATGTCGTCGCCGGCGCCAGCGCGATTGATCTCAAGCGCGGACTGGAGCGGGGCGTAAACGCTGCTGTCGGGGCCCTCAAGGCGATCTCGCGGCCGGTGGCCGCGCGCAAGGAGAAGGCCCAGGTCGCCACCATTGCCGCGCATAACGATCCAGCCATCGGCGAGTTGGTGGCTGAGGCCATGGAGAAAATCGGCGGCGAGGGCGTGATCACGGTCGAGGAGTCGAAAACGACCGAAACCGCACTCGACATTGTCGAGGGCATGCAGTTCGACCGCGGCTATATCTCACCCTACTTCATCACCAATGCCGACAAGATGTTGGCCGAGCTGGAGGACCCGTTCATTCTCATCTCCGAGAAGAAGCTGTCCGGCCTCCAGCCCCTGCTGCCGATGCTGGAGGCGGTGGTGCAATCCGGTAAGCCGCTGCTCGTTATTGCCGAGGACGTGGAGGGTGAGGCGCTCGCGACCCTCGTTGTCAACAAGCTGCGCGGGGGCCTCAGGGTGGCGGCAGTCAAGGCGCCGGGCTTCGGCGACCGCCGCAAGGCGATGCTGGAGGATATCGGCATCCTGACCGGCGGCCAGGCGATCAGCGAGGACCTCGGCATCAAGCTCGAGAACGTCACCCTCGACATGCTGGGCCGCGCCAAGCGGGTGACCATCGAGAAGGAGGCCACCACCATCGTCGAGGGCCTCGGCAGAAAGGCCGACATCGAAGGCCGCATCAAGCAGATCCGGCAACAGATCGAAGAGACGACCTCAGACTACGACAGGGAGAAGCTTGAGGAGCGGCTGGCCAAGCTCGCCGGCGGCGTGGCTGTGATCCGCGTGGGCGCGCCGTCTGAATCGGAAATGAAGTCAAAGAAGGAGGCGCTCGACGATGCCATCAGCGCCACCAAGGCGGCCGTCAGCGAAGGCATCGTGCCGGGCGGCGGCCTGGCGCTTCTGCGCTGCATCGACGCGGTCGCTGAGGCGGAGGCCGAGTGCGAAGGCGATGAGAGGACCGGCGTCCAGATTCTCAAGCGGGCTCTCGAGGCCCCCGCCCGCCAGATCGCCGACAACTCGGCGGTCGACGGCGGCGTCGTCGTGGCGCGCATGCTCGACGGCAAAGGCAACTACGGCTTCGATGCGGCACGCAAGCATTACGTCGATCTCGTGGAGGCCGGCATCATCGATCCCACGAAGGTAGTGCGCATCGCGCTTGAAAACGCTGTCTCCGTCGCCAGCGTACTCCTGCTCACCGAGGCGACAATGACCGAGCTGCCGGAACGCGACAAAGAGCAGGCCGCGCAAACGGAAATGTCGATGTAGCGCTCCGCACAAGCCAGCGCGTGGCCGGTGTTCATGGTTGCTGACTGCTCGTCTCCGGCATCGAGCCCGAATGGTCTGCTGACCCATATGCCAGGCTTTGGGACGAGGATAGAACCTCTTCTCTTTGCCAGAATGGTACAGGACCTCATTCCGACATGGAGCCGACCAGCAAGACATTTCCGATTCTGTCTGACCGATCCGGCGCACGATATTCGGCCACAGCGCATGGCTAACGAAGACCCATCCTCACAGAAGAGTACGCGCCTGGTTGATGCTAAGCGGTCATGGAGGCGGATGCGCTCAAGCCTGCTCGTGGCCTTCGCGTGTCTGGCACTCTGGCCGAGCGCCGGACAGCCGCAGACATCGACCATCCGCGTCGGCCACTTCCCCAACATCACGCACGTTCAGGGGCTGGTGGCCCATCACCTCACCCGTCATGGCAGAGGATGGTTCGAGCAGCGGCTGGGGCCGGGCGTGAAAATCGAGTGGTTCGTCTACAATGCCGGCCCGAGCGCGATGGAGGCGATCCTCGCCAACTCCATCGATCTCACCTATGTCGGGCCCAATCCTGCCATCAATGCCTATGCCAAATCGCGCGGTAGAGAGAACCGCATCGTTGCGGGAGCAGCCAACGGAGGCGCCGCCCTCGTCGTACAGCCCGACTCCCAGCTCAAGGTCGCGAGGGATTTCCGCGGTAAGAGAATAGCCACCCCCCAGCTCGGCAACACCCAGGATGTCGCGGCACGCGCATGGCTTGCTGCCGGCGGACTGAGGATCACGCAGACGGGCGGCGACGCGCATGTCATCCCCACGTCGAACCCCGATCAGCTCGTCCTCTTCAAGCAGAAGCAGCTCGATGCCGTCTGGACTGTCGAGCCCTGGGTGTCGCGCCTGGAGATGGAGGCCCGGGCGACGGTGCTGCTGGAGGAGCCGGATGCGGTCACAACCGTCCTCGTCTCGAGCGTCAAGTTCCTGGACGCCCATCGCCAGCAGTTGCGGACCTTTGTCGCCGCGCACCAGGAGCTCACCGAGTGGATCAAGGCCAACCCAGAGGAGGCACAGCGCATGGTTCGTGAGGAGCTCGCCGCCGAGACCCGCACCAGCATGCCAGCCGAGCTGGTCGAGCGCGCCTGGAGGCGCATCGTGGTGACGAGCGCGGTATCGCCGGAGGCGCTCAACAAGTTCATGGCCAACGCCCAGTCGGCGGGGTTTCTGCGCGGCGCGCCCGATCTCTCGGGCCTCATCGAGACACCATGATGTTAGCGGCAAAACCCACTGGCACTGCCTCGGCGGCGAAGCTTGCCGTGCAGGGTGTCAGCAAGTGGTTCAGAACGCCGGCTGCCACTGTGCACGCTCTCGATCGCGTGTCACTCGATGTGGTCGACGGCGAGTTCGTTTGCCTGGTTGGTCCCAGCGGCTGCGGCAAGACCACCCTGCTCGACATCATCGCCGGCCTCACCAAGCCCGATGAGGGCCGCGTGCTGGCGGATGAACGGCCGGTGCAAGGCCCCGGGCGCGAGCGGCTGGTCATGTTCCAGGAACCGGCGCTGTTTCCCTGGCTCACCGTGCTCGGCAATGTCATGTTCGGCCTCAAGCTCCGCGATGACCTCAACGACCCCGAGCGCCGGCGCATAGCGCACGAGCACCTGAAGCTGGTCGGCCTCGAGAAATTTGCGCATGCCAACCTGCATGAACTTTCGGGCGGCATGAAGCAGCGCGCCGCCCTCGCCCGTGCGCTCGCGCCCGATCCGCGTGTGCTGCTGATGGATGAGCCGTTCGGCTCTCTGGATGCCCTGACCCGCGAGCAGCTCTACGGCGATATCCAGCGTATCTGGGCATCCCATCGCAAGACCATCATCCTGGTTACGCACAATGTGCGCGAGGCGGTCTGTCTCGGTGACCGAGTCATCTTGATGTCTGGCAGCCCGGGTCGCATCCGCGAAGAGTTCCCGATTCCCTTGCCGCGCCCCCGTGACATTAACAGCGCGGCGCTCTCGAACCATGCCGCACAAATCACGGCCGCGCTGAAGGGCTACATGGCCGGGGAGGTTTCAGAATGAGGCGCATTGCTGTTGCGGCGATTTTCTTTGCCGCGCTCGCTACGCTTTGGCAGCTCATGGTCGTCAGAAGCCAATGGTCGCCGGTGCTGCTGCCGCCGCCATTCAGCGTTGTGGAGTACCTGTGGGGCGCTGTGAGCGACGGCTCGCTCATCGAGGCGGCAGCCGTGACGTTGCGCCGCTTGCTCGTGGGCTACGTGGTCGGGGTAGCGATCGCATTGCCGCTGGGTCTGCTCACCAGTACATCACAGTTCTTCGAGGACACGATCGGGTCTATGGCGCTCGGGCTGCAGACGCTGCCCAGCGTCTGCTGGGTTCCGCTGGCACTGCTGTGGTTCGGACAGACCGAGAGCGCGATGCTGTTCGTCGTCGTCATGGGCACGGTCTGGTCGGTGCTCATCGCCACCAGCACCGGTGCGCGCGCCATCCCGCCGATCTATGCGCGGGCCGCGCGCACCATGGGCTCGGAAGGCCTTCATCAGTGGACGCACGTGATCCTGCCCGCCTCCCTGCCGTTTCTCGTGAGCGGCATGAAGCAGGGCTGGGCCTTTGCCTGGCGCTCCCTGATGGCAGCGGAGATCTACGTGACCATCCTGACAGGCTTCGGGCTTGGCCACCTCCTCCACTATGGCCGGGAGCTCAACGCCATGGACCAGGTAATTGGCATCATGCTGGTGATCGTTCTGGTCGGCCTGCTGGCCGACAAGGCCCTGTTCTCGCCCTGGGAGCGCTTCCTCCACCGGCGCTGGGGTACCGGAGTGAAGGCGGCGTAGCTCCCCAAGTAGCCCTGCCGATGAGGCAGACTCAGGCAGGTGCTCTTGAGCGTCGCCCTGTGAAGGTCGCTTTGCCAGGCTGCCGCGCCCCCACGTTGAGGCCGTGGAGGAGTGTTTCCTATCGCGGGGATGAGGAAGAGCATATCTTGCGTGAGGAGAGAGGACGGCCAACGGATGATGAGCCAGAGGCCGGCGTCCGCGTGCGCGGAACCGGGCCTCGCGCCGCAATGGGCGCTCGCGGCCAGGCCTTCCGCCGAACAAGGCTTCAAAGAAGTCGCTGAACTCACCGCGTTCGAAATCCGCGCCGGAGAACTCGAAGCCGGCATCCCAGTCGGGCGGCGGCCTGAAGTCCTGGCCCGCCTTCCATTCCTTGCCGAGCTGATCGTAGGCGGCACGCTTCTCTACGTCGCCGAGCACCGCGTAGGCCTCGCCGACCTCTTTGAAACGGGCTTCGGCAGTCGGCTCCTTGATCGCGTCGGGATGGAACTTGCGCGCAAGCTTGCGAAAGGCCCGTTTGATCTCGTCCTGCGTCGCGCCGCGTTCCAGCCCCAGGATCTTATAGTAGTCCTTGTATTCCATAGGATCTCAGAGACAGAAGAGGTGCGGCCTGCGCGCCGGCCAAGGCGGAATTGAGCAGCAGCGGACGCTAGGACCGGGTCTCGCCCATGTTCAACGCCACCATGGCCGGATGACCAAGTTGTCGTTCACGGCGCGAACCCCTTGTATGGATTCGGCCGCCACGCGGATGGCCGTCCTCTCTGCGTCCGACCTTGCGACGCCCCAAAGGTCGACGATCCCGTCGTTCACCAGAACATTCAGCAGCCATGGACGAGCCCACGCCTGGTTCTGCAGATCTGCAAGCAGCTTTTCTCGAATGTTCGCATCCGAGAGCGGGATCTCCAGCAGGCTCTCCCGAGCGCTGGCCACCGCCCGAACAAGGTTGGCCCGGCTCACAATCCCTACAAGCTGTCCGTCCTTCACGATCGGAACGCGCTTGATCGCGTTTCTTTCCATGAGAGTTGCCACCTCATGGAGCGGCGTCTCCGGCGTCGCCGTTGACACCGGCGAAGTCATGACATCCGCCATCTTGCGGGCATGGGCTTTGACATACTCGGCGGCAAGGGTCTCCTCACCGGTCAGGCCGAGCAGCCACCAGGAGCGCTGCCGCTCGGTGCCGGCCTCGGTGCGATGGATGAGATCGCCCTCGCTGACGATGCCAACGACCTGGCCGTGATCGTCCACGACAGGAACCGCGCTGATCCGTTGCTCGAGGAGCAGCTTGGCGACCTCCTTCACGGAGGCAGAGGGCTTCACGGTGACGACCGGAGAAACCATCACGTCGCGCGCCTTCAATGGGCAACCTCCTTTGCTGGATATCGCCTAGCACCCCTGACCCGCAGGGCTTTGATTCCGATCAACGAAATTCGGGCAGGGCAGCACCTCGCAGACCGCAGGAATGTCCCGGCCCACAAGCCGAAGGGGGACATCGGCGAGCGTCCGGACGTTGGCCGTCACGTCCTCGCCCTCCAGTCCGTCGCCGCGCGTCGCGCCGTTGAGAAGACGCCCGTCCTCATAGCGCAGCAAGATCGACAGCCCGTCGATCTTGGGCTCGGCATTGAAGATGGGGGTTCGCCGCCGAGCCGCAGCAGGCGGCGGATTCGGGCGACGAACTCGACGACCTCCTCGTCGCCGACAACGCTGTCGAGCGACAGCACCGGGACCGCGTGCCGCACCTCCGCGAAAGGCCCGGCCGGTCGCGCTCCGACGCGCCGCGAGGGCGAGTCCGGCCTGATGAGGCCTGGGAAGCGCTTCTCGATCGCAGCGTTGCCCTGGCGCAGTGCGTCATAGGGGGCGTCGGAGATGGTCGGCCGGTCCTCCTGGTAGTAGCGGCGGTCGTGCTCGGCGATCTCGGCCGCCAGCCGCTTCAGCTCGGTCCTGGCCTGGGCCTCAGTGAGGGCCTCGACGGCGGTCTTGCTGGGGTCACGCACGGGCATGGGAGTTTCAAGGGGCCGCGGCAGCCCTGGCCGCGCGCATTTTCGATCTCTATGTTCGGCCCGAAGCCGGCCCGACCACAACCATGCGATCGTCCAGCCGATTCACGCCTGGCACGCCTCGGACCGCTGTCACCAGCCGCTGCCGGAGATCTGCATCGGCCGTCGCCCCGCGCAACTCCACTGTTCCGTTGCGGACCACGACGTTCACCGAACGCCAGCCATCCTTCGGCACTTGGGCCAACGCGTCGAGCACACGCTGGCGCAGGGCGCGGTCTTCAGCGCTGGCCGCCGGCATGTCCTCGGCGAGCCGGGCAAGCCCGCGCAGCACGTCGGCCCGGCTGACGATGCCCGTCACCCTTTCGCCTCTGACCACCGGAACCCGTTTGATGCGATCGCGCTGCAGGATATCCGCAACCTCATGGACCGGAGTGTCCTCCCTCACCGTCACGACGGGACGAGACATGACCTCTGATACGGTTGCAAGGTGAGCCAGCCGCGGCCCATCCGCAGGTTTCACAGAGCCGAGCACGAGCTCCAACCACCGACGCCGCTGCGTGCTGGCTTCACGAGCCAGCAAGTCACCTTCCGTAACCATGCCGACTAGGTTACCGTTGTTGTCCATCACCGGCAGACCGCTGATGCGATGCTGGAGCATCACGCGTGCTGCCTCTTCCACTGGGGCATCTGCACGAATTGTTGCCGCCCCAAACGTCATGATGTCAGCTGCCTGCATTTTTTACCTCCTTGCCCACGGGCCGTGAACACAGCAGGCCCGCAAAGAGGGCGTTGCCCAGAAGTGAAGCCCGTTCCGGCAAGCGCCTTGACGCAGCGCAATCTCCCGGCTGGCTGAACGCCCTAAACGAAGCACTGGTTTCCGGCGTCATAGGCGACCCGGGCGTTGAGGCTCGACATGACTGTCGTCACGTTCACTATGAATCCCGCGATCGACGTGTCTGCCGCAGTTCCGCGCGTCGTGCCGAGATACAAGCTGCGCTGCACATCAGTGCGACGTGATCCGGGTGGCGGCGGCATCAACGTCGCCAGGGTCGTCGCCAGGCTAGGCGGCGATGTGCTGGCCATCTATCCAGTTGGCGGTCCAATCGGCGATCTGCTGAAGCGTCTCGTGGATGCAGAGGCCGTCGCCAGCCAGACAATCGCTCTATCCCAGGACACGCGCGAGAGCTTCACCGTCGGCGAGGAGGAAACCGGCAAGCAATACCGCTTCGTGCTCCCCGGCCCCGAGCTTGCGAGCGATGAATGGGGTCAGTGCCTTGCAACTGTCGCACAGATCCGCTCTCCGCCGGCGTTTTTTGTCGCCAGCGGCAGCATGCCGACAGGCGTTCCCAATGACTTCCTCGCTCGCGCAGTGCGAGCCGCCAAGGCGCTCGGTGCCAAGGTTGTGGTCGACACGTCAGGGCCGGCCCTCGCGGCGGCCCTTCGAGAAAGAGTGTTCCTCATCAAGCCCAACCTGCGCGAGTTGCAGGAGCTGGTGGGCTCTCCGCTCAACGAACGGGAGCAACAGCTGGCAGCGGCCCGAAGCCTCATCGAGAAGCGGGCCGTCGAGACGGTGGCACTGACGCTCGGCCACCTTGGCGCACTGCTGGTAACGCCGCGGCAGGCCTTCTACGCGCCGGCTTTGCCGGTCACGCCGGTGAGCGTGGTCGGTTCTGGCGACAGCTTCCTCGGAGCCATGATGTGGAGCCTCGACGCCGGACAGGGCATCGAGGAAGCCTTCCGCCACGGCGTTGCCGCTGGGTCGGCGGCGCTGCTCTCAGCCGGCACTGGGTTATGCACGGCGGAGGGCGTGCGGCGTCTCTACTCGGAGGTTCACTTGCAGCGGCTCTGAGGGGTGCTCAACGTGCCAGGGCTCCGCTCACTACGCCTGCGCCGAGGCTCCGATGTCGACCTGCTCGTTGGCGAGGTCGGGCTCGCGGCAATGTGCCAGCACGAAGGCGCGGGCCGCATCGCGCAGCCGGACCGCGGCCGCGAAGTCGCCACCGTCGGGCCTGATCGGCGCGCCGATGTCGACGCTGATCTCGCCGCGCCGCGGCCGCCATTGCCCGCCGCGCAGAATCGACCGCGTGCCGCGGATGGCGACGGGAACGACCGGCACGCCGGCCTCGGCCGCAGCCAGGAACGCCCCGAGCCGGAAGCCGAGAAGGCCCGGCATGCGCACCAGGGTCCCCTCGGGAAAGGAGACGATGCGTTCACCGGCCTTGGCTGCGGCGACAGTGACTTCCGTATCCTCCACGCCGGCTTTCGGGTCCAGGCGATGCACGAACAAGGTGCCGATGCGACGCAGGAATGGGCCCGCTACCGCCTGTCCCGCAAGCTCGCCCTTGGCGACGAAGGAGAGCTCGCCGGGGATGGCAGCCGACAGCACGGCGCCGTCCAGATAGCTCGAGTGATTGACGACCAGGATGACCGCCCTATCCGGGACCTCGGCCTGCGCCGAGATCTTGATCGGCGTGCCGGTGAGCCTGAACAGGGTGCGCGCGGCCGTGCCAATGACCGCATGCCGCATAGGCCGGCGCGGCACCAGGACCACCAGCGGCCATGTCAGCGCGGCAATGGCACCGACGACAAACCACCAGTAGGCCGCATAGGCCATGTCGCCGAGCGTGCGCACCGCCCTCTGACAGCGCTTGACAAGCCCTCCCGCCTCCAGCCGCAGCAGCTGCCACCATAGCGCCCGATGCGGCCGGCCAAGGGCGCCGGCTTCATAGAGCGCCCGCGCGGCCGAGCGGCGGATCTTGCCGCTCGAGGTCTTGGGCACCGTGTGCGGCGGCGCCAGCAGGATCTCGTCCGGCTGCAGATCGAGGAGGGAGGTCGACGCTTCGGAGATCTCGTGCTGCAGGTGTGCCAGCCCCTCGGGATCAGTGAGGCGCGTCTCGGCAAGAACGATCAGCCGCTCCGTGCCGGTGCGCGGGTCCGGACTGGGGAAGGCCGCCACGCACCCGCGCCGCACGCCGGCGATGCCGCCCACGAACTCCTCAAGCTCGTGCGGATAGATGTTGCGCCCGGCACGCTTGATCATGTCCTTGGTGCGGCCGGTGATGTACACGTCCCCTTCGGCCACGTAGGCAAGATCGCCGCTCTCCAGCCATTCACCGTCGAAAAGGCTGCGCGTCTTCTCCTCATTGCGGAAATACCCCTGCGTTGCTGACGGCCCCTTGAACTGCAGGCGCCCCTGGTGGCGCTCGGGCAGCTCGTGACCGCCCTCGTCCACGATCCTGATCTCGTGGCGCGGCAGCGGCCGGCCGCAGGCGACCAACTCGATGGCCGTCTTGTCACCCGGCGCGGCCCGCTGCGCGATGCCGTCGCGGGCGAGCGCGGTGCGGCTCACGCGGTCGACGATGGGGGTGCGGCCGACGGGGGGAAAGGCGAGGCCGACGGAGCACTCCGCCAGTCCGTAGACGGGCGCCATGGCCCCGACGCGAAAGCCATGGGGCGCGAACCGCTCGGTGAAGCGGGCAATGGTCGCCGGGCTAACGGGATCCGCGCCATTGACGACCATGCGCAGCGTGGAGAGGTCAAGCCCCGCAATGTCCTCGTCGCGCACGTTCTTCAGACAGAGCTCGAAGGCGAAGTTGGGTGCGGCCGAGAGCGTGGCATGGTGCCGGTGGATCGCGCGCAGCCACCGCGCCGGATCGGCAAGGAAGGCGAGCGGCGGCATGATGACCGTTGGCACACCATAGTAGAGGCACCCGAGCCAGGCGCCGATCAGGCCCATATCGTGATAGAGCGGGAGCCAGCTCACGAACACATCGCTCGAGCTCGCATCAATCGCCTCGCCCATCGCGCGGATGTTGGCGAGTAAATTGGCATGCGACAGCACAACGCCCTTGGGGTCGCCGGTGCTGCCTGAGGTGTATTGAATGAGAGCGACCGTGTCCCGATCTGCGGGAATCGCCGAGGCAAGTACGCCATGCCTGTCCAGCTCGGTCGCCGTCACCACCTGGTCGAGGCTCTCCACCAGGCCTCCGAGGAGTCCGCCGACCCGGCGGATCTCCTCGTCTGTCACAAGAAGGCGCGCCTCCGCGTTGCGCAGGATGCCGGCCTGCCGGCGCAGGTGGTCCTCGACCTGGGCCCGCCGGAACGGCGGGTAGATCGGCACGGGGATCGCGCCTGTGAGCAGGACGCCAAAGAACGTGAAGAAGAACGCCGCCTCCGTCGGCAGCATGATCGCCACCCGATCGCCACGGCCAACGCCCTGCATCAGGAGGCCGTGCGCGATGGCCCGTGCGTTGCGATCCAACTCCCCGTAAGTGATGGCGGCGTGAGCATCATCGCTGCGCCAAAGCAGGATGTGGGGTCGCGAAGCGTGGGCTTTGACGTGGGCGGCCAGCACCTCGATCAGCGTCGCGGCCGCGGTTGGTTCCATGACCGCGGGCAGCGCCGCACGCCCGATCGCCTCTATGGCCGGCGGAGGAACGGTGGGCGATGCTGCGAGCACGCCCGCGAGCAGATCTCTCGGACAGCGGGCGTCGCCAATGAGGCTGTCTGGGAGACGGACCTTGAACTGGCGATCGAGGCGCAAGAGCAGCTCAGCCCGGCCGAGACTGTCGAGGGCCACGTCCCGATCCAGATCGCTGTCGAGATCGAGTGTCAGCGTATGGCCCCTGCGTGGGTGAAGCTCGACGGCCAGCTCGCGCACGATGTCAACGATGCGGGCCGAGATCGCGTCTTCCCGCACAGGTGCTACGGCGGGCTGCTCCTTGGCAGAGCTCATGGCGACAAGCGCTCCCAGCTGGCAGGAATCAGCAACGCCCCGGCAAGCCATCAGTACCAGCAGCCGGGCTGCACAAGGGCGAATTAGTCCGCCGGCCAGCGGTCCTGATTGATCAACGTCAAAGCCGGTAACAGGCGAGCAGTCACTGTGGTTTGTGCCAGTCCGCCCCAACGGACGCGGGCGAGGCGCCATAGCGAAAGCTGCAGCGGCGTGCCGACGTGATCAGTCTGTTCCTCGCGGGCGACGTCATGACCGGGCGGGGCATCGATCAGGTGCTCCCGCACCCGGGTGACCCCCGGCTCTACGAGAGCTACGTCAAGTCTGCATACGACTACGTGGAACTCGCCGAGCGTGCCAACGGCCCGATCGCGAGTCCGCTGGCCTTCGGCGACATCTGGGGCGATGCCTTGGCCGAGCTCGAGCGCAGGAGGCCGGATGCCCGCATCGTCAATCTCGAGACCGCCGTCACGCAAAGCACCGAGCCGGAGCCGAAGGGCATCAACTACAAGATGAGCCCTGCCAACGTTGGCGCGATCACGGAGGCCGGCATTGACTGCTGCGTTCTGGCCAACAACCACGTCCTCGATTGGGGGCCCCCTGGCCTTATTGAAACCCTCACCACACTGGAGCAGGCGGGCGTGCGCTGCGCCGGCGCCGGCCGCCATCAGACCTCCGCGGCAGCCCCCGCGATTCTTTCGGTTGCGGGCAAGGCTCGCGTGCTCGTCTACGCCTTTGCGTCACCGACGAGCGGGGTTCCCTGCAGCTGGGCCGCTGCTGCGCACAAACCTGGCGTTAACCTGCTGCCAAGACTCTCGGAAGCGTGCGCACAGAGCATTGCCGAGGTAGTCCAAGCTGCCAGGCAACCGGGCGATATTGTCATCCTCTCGATCCATTGGGGTCCCAATTGGGGCTATGACATCCCGGATGAGGAGGTTGCCTTTGTGCATCGTCTGATCGACAGCGGCGCAGCCGACGTGGTCCACGGCCACTCCTCGCATCACGTCAAGGGCATCGAGGTCTATCGGCAGAAGCTCATTCTCTATGGCTGCGGAGACTTCATCGACGACTACGAGGGCATCACCGGCTACGAGGAATTCCGCGACGATCTGGTGCTCATGTATTTCCCGATGGTGCGCTGTGCGGACGGCACGCTTGTCGGCCTCGACATGGTGCCTCTGCAAGTCCGCAACATGCGCCTCCACCGTGCATCGCCCGCCGATGCAAGCTGGCTCACCGACACCTTGAACCGAGAGGGGAAGAGATTCGGCACGTGCATTAGCATCGGGCCCGACCATGTGTTGAAGCTCGTGCGAGCTTGAGGCGCACAAATGCAGCTCTCCCGAGCCGACGTCATCGGCCGCAGCACCGCCCGGACGATTCCCGGGTTGTTCCGCGAGCGGGTCGCCAGGAGCCCGGACGCGATTGCCTACCGCGAATGGGACGACGCTGTCCGCCGGTGGCAGGATTACAGCTGGCGCGACATGGCCCGGCTCGTGCGGCGCTACCAGGCGGCTCTGTGCGGAGCGACCCTGGAGGAGGGCGATCGGGTCGCCATCATGCTGCCGAACGGCACCGACTGGGTCGCTTTCGACATAGCGGCGATGGCCTCGGGCCTCATGACGGTGCCGATCTACTCCCACGACAGCCTCAGCAACGCGTCGCACATCCTGGTCAACTCGGGCGCGCGGCTCATAGTGCTGAATACCTGCGAGCAGTGGGCCGCTCTGGCCCCCTGGTCCTCCAGGTTCCCGGCGCTGAGACACGTGTGGGTCCGCCAGACGGGCACGGCAAACGCGCCCGATGCATCCGCAAGTCCGACCCTGACCCCGCTTGCCGATGCCCTCTCATCAGACACCGAGGCGATCCGCGAGCCCGCGCTGGCAGCGGATGCGACGGCGACGCTGATCTATACCTCCGGCACGACCGGACCGCCGAAGGGCGTCATGCTCTCCCACTTCGCCATCCTCTGGAACTGCGAGGCGGCAACGAGGTTCATCGTGCCTCTGCCCAGCGACGTGTTCCTGTCGTTCCTGCCGCTGGCGCACGCGTTCGAGCGGACGCTCGGATACTACCTGCCCATGACGGGAGGAGCGACGGTCGCCTATGCGCGATCGGTCGACACCCTGCGCGAGGACCTCGGCATTATCCGCCCGACCGTTCTCCTGGCGGTGCCGCGCATCTACGAGCGCATCGAGGAGAGGATTCGCCAGGAGAGCGACCGGAACTCGTTCAAGCGCGCCCTGGTGCGGCTGACGGCGGACATCGGCTGGCAGCGCCACGAAACACGCCAACTTCGAGGGCCTGCGCCCGGCCTGGGCCGGCGCCTGCTGTGGCCCCTCCTCGACAGGTTCGTCGCCCCCCGTCTGCTTGCCGCTCTCGGCGGCAGGCTGCGGGTGGCCGCCAGCGGCGGCGCATCGCTGCCGCCGGACACGGCCCGCTTCCTGGTCGGCCTGGGGCTGCCGCTTGTGGAAGGGTATGGGCTGACCGAGGCGGCGCCCGTCGTCACCGCGACGCGGCTCAATGAGATCGTGCCCGGCTCGGTTGGCCAGCCCCTCCATGGCCTGAACATCAAGCTTGGTCCCCAGGGCGAGCTGCTGGTTCGCACGCCATCGGTCATGAAGGGCTATTGGCAGGATGAAGCGGCGACCGCTGCTGCGATCGATAGAGATGGTTGGCTGAGAACCGGCGACGTCGCCGAAATTCACGACGACCAGGTGTTCATCACGGGACGGCTCGGCGAGCGGCTTGCCCTGTCGACCGGCGAGAAGGTGATGGCGAGCGCAATCGAAGCCGCGATCCGCCGCGATCCCCTGTTCGATCAGGCCTGCGTCATCGGCGAGGGCCGCCCTTGTCTGGCGGCCGTCATCTCGCTCAACCCTAAGCGTTGGACGGCTACGGCATCCGAGCTTGGGGCCAATCCACAGTCTCCCACCACGGCCAGCGCAGCGATCCTTCGCCGACTCAGCCGTTTGCTTGGCGCCTTGCCAAGGCATGCGCAGGTGCGCGCCGTCCATCTCGTCATGGAGCCGTGGACCGTTCAGGCGGGCCTGCTGACGCCGACGCTCAAGATCAAACGCCAGGCCGTCGAGGCGAGATACGTTAGCGAGATCGAGGCGATGTATGCGACCCTCAAAGAGGCTCACAAGGGTTTTGCCGCTGGTCGCGAGTCCTTAGCACACGAGTCGCCGGATGATGCGCGCCGGCTTGATGCGGCCGAGCCCTAGCCCATGTCGAATCCGCGCACGACCGCCGGTGAAGCGAGCCGCTTGGGGCTCGCTTCGTGGTGCCTCTACGATTGGGCCAACTCGGCCTTTCCCACGATCGTCACGACGTTCGTCTTTTCCGTCTATTTCACCCGCGCGGTCGCCGACAATCCGGTCGATGGCGCCGTCCAATGGAGCCACAGCGTCGCCGCCGCCGCGCTGGCCGTGGTGCTGGGTGCCCCGGCGCTGGGCGCGATCGCGGACGGCCTCGGCCGCCGCAAGCCTTGGCTGCTCGCCTTCACTGCCCTGACGTTCGTCGGCACGATGGCCCTGTGGCTGGTCAAGCCTTCGCCGTCCTACATCCTGATGGGCCAGGTCATCTACGCCGCGACCGCCACGTCTTTCGGGTTCGCCATGGTGTTCTACGACGCCATGCTGCGCAGCATCACCCCGCCCGGATACATCGGCCGCGTGTCCGGCTGGGGCTGGGCCCTCGGATATGGCGGCGGCCTGGCGTCCCTCGTCCTTGCGCTCGTCCTACTCGTCAATGCCGACCCGCCGCCGTTTGGGCTTGCCCGCGAGTCCTACGAGCACGTCCGTGCCACCAGCGTCCTCGCTGCCCTGTGGTTCGCACTGTTCGCGATTCCCCTCTTCCTGTTCACGCCTGACCGCCCCCCGACCGGCACGTCAGTCCGCAACGCCGTGCAGACTGGGCTGCGCGGTCTCACCACCACCATGCGGCAGCTGCTGGCCAATCGCGCCATCGCCCGGTTCCTGCTGGCCTCCATGTTCTACACGAACGGGCTCAACACCCTGTTTGCCTTCGGCGGCATCTATGCCGCCGGGACGTTCCAGATGAGTTTCACGGAAGTGCTCACCTTCGGCATTGCGCTCAACGTCACGGCGGGCCTCGGCGCGGCAGGCTTTGCCTGGGTCGACGACCTGATTGGATCAAAGAGGACCGTGCTCATTGCCTTGGCCGCCCTGAGCGTCCTTGGCCTCGCACTGGTCCTGGTCGAGGCTAAACCGCTCTTCTTCGTCTTCGGCTGCCTGCTCGGCATCTTCGTGGGCCCGGCGCAGGCGGCCGGGCGGGCGCTGATGGCGCGCCTGGCGCCAAAGGAGCTGGAGACGCAGGCTTTCGGCCTCTACGAGCTCGCCGGCAAGGTGACGGTGTTTGCAGGCCCGCTCGTCTTGGGGTACGCAACCGACCTCTTCCGTTCTCAGCGTGTCGGCATGTCCACCATCCTCCTGTTCTTTGTGGCAGGCTTCATCATCCTACTGCCTTTGAGGGAGCCGCGCTGATGGCGCTCGCCGCGCGGTCCGGAGCTTGATAATCAAGGGGTCTCTCCCCATCTGAAGAGTAGCAGATACGGCGTTGTTCGCCGAACACCTGCACTTCCAATCAGTCGAGCGTGTTGCACACCGGCGCTCTGCTCCCAAGCGTGGAAATGCCGCGCAGCGACGCATCCCAATGCACGCCGACATCGAGACACGGACCAAGTCCGATCCCAAGATCAGGAAATGCCTGCTGTGCCGGAAGCCGTTTCCGAGCGCATGGGCCGGCGAGCGTGTCTGCCGCAAGTGCAAGTCGACGTCGGCGTGGCGCTCGGGCTCCATCGATCGGCGGAGCATCTGGAACTAGCAGGCGCACCCCGCATGGCGCGGCCCTGGATGGGGACGCGTTCGGCACTTGCTCGTTGATACCACCATACCGTCTTCGAAACCGGGAGGCCGCCATGCGAATGGCGGGAGAGCATCCATGAATTCAGAGCGACACAAATCCAACCGCCGAGGGCGGCACGAGACCCGGCTCAACGCCGATACCGGTCAAAATCGGCGGCAGGCTTCGGGAGACTGGAAACAACGACGCTACCGCTATCTTGCCCTGGCGCAGGCCGCGGCCTCGGCAGGGGATCCCATTGAGGCCGAGAGCTACTACCAGCACGCGGAGCACTATTTCCGGCTGATGCAACAGGGCGCCTGAGACCCAGCGGTCATCGTTGCTCAAGGCCCCGGTCCCTCCCCGTCGGGGGCGGGCCGGCGCCTGGTGCAAGCCCCTCATTGGACCCTGACGTAACTCAGTCCGTGCGCATGCGCGCCTTGAAACTGCTTGATTCTTCCGTCTGCGGTCCCCATTTCAAGTGACGAGACGTGATCGCTGTGCGCCCTGCGCCGGCGAGAGCACGTCCGCAGAATCCCAAACAGCTGTGCTTGCCCTTGAGGCTTAAGCCCAAGGAAGGGCGCGCGTATCGGCTGTTTCACTCAGTCGAAGCCTCGGCGCGATTGAGTATCCAAAGGATCACGAGAAACAGATGGCTTTGTCGTCCAAGAACTGGCTTCAGGAAGATTTCGAGGGCTCCGGCGTCGAGTGCCAAGATGTCGTCACCGCATTGGGTGCGGATGATGACGCATCGCAAGGCTCCGACGCTGGCGATGATCTCGCGCGCCTGGACGGCGGCGTGGATTCCCCGGCACGGGAGCAACTCGTGGCCGTACAAGCGCCTGCACGCGCCGACGGCGCCGTCAGGGACGACGACAGCCCGCTCTCCCGCAATCTGATGGATCTCTACTTTCGCCAGATGGGCGACGTAGAGTTGCTCTCGCGCGCGCAGGAGATGGCGCTGGCCAAGCGCATTGAGGCGGGCCAGCGCGCTGTCGTGGAGGGCCTGTGCCGGGTTCTCCTGTTGATCGACCGGATCGGGCTGTGGGTCGGCGAGCTGCGCGAGGGTCGCCTGGGTGTCCGCAATCTCATTGACCTGTCGGCTGCCGCCGCCGACCAGTTGGCAGATCCTGCAACGGAGCAGCAGCGCTCCGTGACTGAAGACCAGAACCTGCCCAGCGGCTCCGCCGATCGAGAGGTCAAGCTGCCACCGGAGACGATGCGGCGCCTCGAGCGCATTGCCGCGCTTACTCAGGAGATCAGGTCCCTCAGCCAAAAGAGGATGACCGCGCTGGCTCGTGGCCGTCGCCCCGGCAGGCACGATCGCGTCCAACTGGACGATCTCCTGACGCGCATTGCCCGCGAAGTCCGCCACCTCAAGCTGCACCCGGATCGGATCGCCGATCTGGCTGCGGCACTTGAGCATGAGCATCGGGAGCTTGACAGGATCGAACAGCAGGATGCGCCCAAGCGCAATGATGCCATCGAGGTCGCCAAGGTGCGCCGGGAGCTCTCGACCCTTGCCCAGCGCGTTGGCCTCCCAATCGAGGAGTTCCGCACAGTCGCGGCGCAAGTGCGGCAAGCTCAGCGCGATGTCGAGAAGGCACGCGAGGAGATGGTGAGGGCGCATCTTCCCCTGGTCGTTTCCATTGCCAAGAGGTATCGCGGCAAGAGCTCCCTGGACCTGCTCGATCTGATCCAGGAGGGCAATCTGGGCCTCATGCACGCCGTCGAGAAGTACGACTATCGACGCGGCGTCAAGGTCTCGACCTACGCGGTGTGGTGGATCCGGCAGGCCATCACGCGGGCGATGGCTGACCAGGGCCGACTGATCCGCGTCCCCGTGCACATGACGGAGCGCGTGACCAAGGTATTGCGCGAGCGCGGCAAGCTCTCCCACAGGCTTGGGCGCAATCCGCAGGCCGAGGAGATCGCGGCGAGCATTGCCATGCCGGCCGCCCGGGTCGAGAGGGCGATGTCGCTCGTCCGTGAGCCGCTTTCGCTCGATATCCCGATCGGTGAGGACGGTGACGCGACGCTGGGCGACCTGATCGAGGCCCAAGATGCGCCCAATCCGCAGGCCGTTGCGGAGGCGAATGCGCTGGCACAATCCGTGGCCGAGGCACTGTCCGGGTTGACGGAGCGGGAGCAGCGCATCCTGCGCCTGCGCTTCGGTATCGGCGGCACGGCCGAGCATACGCTCGAAGAGGTGGGCAAGATCTTCGGCCTGACCCGCGAGCGCATCCGGCAGATCGAAGCCTCGGCGCTCAGGAAGCTGCGCCACCCGACCCGCGGGCGCAACCTCATGGCCTTTGCGTGAGCCTGATCAATCGCCGGCCTGCTCATCGGCGAGCAGCTGCTCTTGGCTGGCAGCGGGGGCAGAAGTAGCCCGTCCGGCCTCCGCTCCGCAGCGTGGCCAGACGCGTGCCGCAGCGCGGACAGCGCCCGTCCGGTTGCCGGTGGCCGCTCAGCCAGTCGTCCGGAAAGGCGCCCGCTGGGCCCTCGGCCATCAGGCTCCGCGCGATCGCCTGACGCAGCACCTGTGCCATCGTTTGGTAAAGGCTCCCGAGCTGGTTTCGGTCGAGGTCGCCGACTACCGTCATCGGATGCAGCTTCGCCTGGAACAGGATCTCATCCGAATAAGATGTTGCCGACGCCGGCAATGCGCGCCTGGTCCATCAGAGCGGACTTCAGCGCCGATCGCTTGCTTCCAAGGGCGTTTGCGAAAGCCTCGGCGTCGAGGCTCTTCGCCAGCACATCGGGACCCTGGCTGTGATCCCTCAGAAAGGCCGCGACGTTGCCGGTCAACCAGATGTGTCCGAGCTTGCGCCGTGAGGTCACCGACGCCCAGCGATCCTTCCCGAGCTCGACGTGCAGCACCTCGTATCGGGGTGTCGCCGCACCCTCCGCCGAGGTCTCGATCGTACCGGTCATGCCGAAGTGCAGAACGAGGGCACTGCGGTCATCAAGCTCGGCGATCAGGTGCTTGCCATGCCTTTGTGTGCTGCGGATGCGCCGGCCCACAAGACGGCGCTCCAGCTCCCGCGCTGAGATGCCGTCGAGCAGCCGGGCATCAAGCACCTTCACGTCGGTGATCCGCCGGCCGGCGGCAGCATCGTCGAGCCGCTGTCTGAAGGTCTCGACATCGGGCAGCTCGGGCATGGCACTCGGAACCTCAGGGCCTGACCTCGATCTCGTTGATGACGTTGTCGACGCCAAAGGTGCACCACGCATCCCGCTCGGCCGCCTCCCGCTCGGCGCCGGTGGGCACGAGACCGTCCAGGCGCACGACGGTGTTGCGCACGCCGACCCGGACTTGCGTGGCGTCGACGAATGGGTCCTTCTCGAGGACGACGCGGACGGCCTCGGCGATCATGTCGGGTCCGTCGTCCTCGGGTGGCTCGACGGCAATGCCGTCGATGACGTCACGTACACCGGGTAGCCACCATGCCATGACGCCGGCGAGCCGCTTGGTGGTAAGGGTGGGTACACGGCCGTTCAGCGTGACGATGCCGTCCTTGACCTCAAAGTCGATGCTGCCGCGGGCGTCGGCGGGAGCACCCTGTACGAGCTTGCGCGCCCCGGCCTCAAGCTCGCCGAGCTCGAGGTCCTTGAAACTGGCTTCCTCCATCAGCAGGTCGCGCATGTGAGCGTGGAGCTCCTTGTCGGTCATATGCGTCGCCGGCTTGACGTGCAGGCGGTCGGCGATGCCGGCAATGCCGGGCAGCGCGGCCACACGCTCGAGCGCCAGCTTCTTGGCCTTCACACTCTCCACCTCGCCGCCGAGCACAAGCACGCCATCGCTGCCGAGCTCCAGGTCACTCGGATGGAACCGCGGGCCCAGGCTCGGCTCGCTGCGCAGGGCTGCCCTGACCTTGGCCAGGAGCTTGAGAGTGTTTCGTGTCGCTCGCTTCCCAGACGGCTCCGGTGCCCGTATTTCGTGTGCGACAGGGACCGGCGTCTTGGGGTGTGCGGCGAGGTCCGCTTCGAAGCTCGGCACGAGCACGCCGCTCGGACCGTCGGGGTCAAACCGCTCATCCTCGATATGGCTGGCATACACAAGCTCGGCCCGCATCCAGGGTGGGACGAGCCGGGGTTGGTGTCTGAACCTTGTCGCCACGCCGAAAGCCGACTGGGCCACCTCGCGCGCGGTCTTCTCATCTGGGGCGCGCACAATGGCCGATCCGCGATGAGAGCTCGCCTCCCAACTCGGATCGGAAAGATCGACCGGAGAGAGCTGCCAGATGGGCATGTGAGCATTCCTGGGATGCGAATACGATCCGGCCTCTAGTCGTCGCGATGCCACTTCATCCGAGCGAAGTGGCCCTCCTTGTCGAAGTGGATCTCCATCTTGCCCTTGTACGAGTCCTCAACTGCATGCCCGATGCGGCGAGGCAGGTGGATATCGGTCGTTGTCACAACCACCTGCTCAGGGTGCTCCTCGATCCCCATGATCCGGTGCAGAGGGTGCTCAGCGGTCTCCACCTCCGCCTCGTTGCGCACCATATGCATGATCTCCTCGCGGTGCGCCGCGAAGAAGGTGCCGGACAGAATCATCTCTCCGGCCGGGTACTTGTCGTTGATGCGATGACACGCCGGACAGATATCATCGCGGGACATTGGCGGGCTTTCCTCCAGCCACTGCCATCTCCCCTTGTGATAGACGGCATCGCATTGGCCGCAGACGGTGGGCTCGTGGTACTTCTTGCGCGTCTGGTAGGTGTCGTGCACCTCCTCCTGGATCAGGTGCGACTTCATCAGGTCATGGCGCCGCTCATCGCGGTGCAGGTCACGTGTCTTCATGGGCTCAGATCCTCCTCTAACGGGAGCCGCCCGCAGCCTCGGTCAGCCGAGGGCCCGCACGGACTCCTTGAAGCGTGCCCACTCCATAGCGCCCCAGATCTCCGTGTGGGCATGCCCGAAGGTGCGAATCAGCGTCGACACCTGCGCCGCGGTGGCAACGTCCGGGGCCTCGAAGATGTCGATGTAGTCGTGGGGCCCCATCACGGCGTAGCTGCCCTTCCACTTGACCTTGGGGCACTTCGCGTTGACCGCTTCGACGGCCTTGCGCTCGAGATCCTCCAGCGCCTTTGGAGATTTGACCGCATCGGGCGCCACTCGCGTGAGCATGACAAAGGTCTGCATGACGGACTCCGCGAAGAGACTACGAGCAGCCAGCATTGAGTGCCTGATCTTCCGGTTCTTTGATCAATATCAATTCGGAAGCCAATCTCCTCAGCCACTTGGGCAGCAAGCACCCGTTGCAGCAAAGTGGGGGCTGAGTCTGAGCCGCAGGCGGCCACGCCTTCCTTGGCCACTGATCGCAGGAGCACGGAGAGCCCATACGGATGGGTGACAGCGTTGTCATCGACGGATCGCATGGGGAAGGCGGCGGCCAGATCCTGCGAACGGCGCTGACGCTGTCGGCAATCACCGGGCGACCACTCACAATCCAACGCCTCCGCGCTGGGCGCCCGAAGCCCGGCCTGGCCGCGCAACATCTGACTGCGGTGCTGTCAGCAGCCGAGCTCTGCCGGGCGGTGGTCTCGGGTGCAGCGCTCGGGTCGGAAACCCTTTCGTTCCGCCCCACGGTCCCACCTCAAGCCGGCGACTACCTCTTCGATGTCGCTGCAGCCCGCGAAGGGGGCAGCGCCGGCGCCGCCACGCTTGTCTTGCAGACCGTTGCGCTCGTCGCGCTGTTCGCAAGCGGCGCAAGCCGCTTTTGCATCCGCGGCGGAACCCACGTGCCCTGGAGCCCGTCGTACGATTATATCGCCCACGTTTGGCGTCCGTTTCTCGCGCGCATGGGCATAGCGCTTGAGGTCGAATTGGCCCAGTTCGGGTTCCTGCCCGTGGGGCAAGGCGAGATCACAGCACGCGTCTCGGGGCTCGGGAGCCAGGCCAGCGCTCATCTCAAGCCAGTGGTGATCATCGCGCGAGGACCGCTTCGCTCGGTCTCGGGCCGCGCGATTACTGCCAATCTGCCATCGCACATTGCCCAGCGCATGGTTGCCCGTGCGACGGCGCTGCTCGCGGGCTCAGCTCCGGCCATTGGTATACGAGCGGAGGACGTCAGTGCCGCCA
Organism: Hyphomicrobiaceae bacterium; assembly: GCA_036280295.1. Classification (GTDB taxonomy): domain Bacteria; phylum Pseudomonadota; class Alphaproteobacteria; order Rhizobiales; family Hyphomicrobiaceae; genus AWTP1-13. The sequence goes on along the minus strand of DASURA010000148.1, from coordinate 22,007 downwards.
GTCCCGGCGCCGTCCTCTTCCTCATCGCCGAGTACGAGCACATGAGCGCCGGCTTCAACGCTTTTGGAGCCCGAGGCAAGAGCTCGGAGACGGTCGCCACCGAGGCAGCTGGCGCACTGCTGACGCATCTCAGAAGCGGCGCTGCGCTCGATCTGCACCTGGCCGACCAGGCGCTCCTGCCGCTCGCACTCGCTTGCGCGCCGTCAATATTCAGCTGCGAAGGGGTGACGCGACACCTCGAAACCAACGCCCGGGTCATCGGGCAATTCGGCATTGCCGACGTCGTGACCGAGAGACGAGGGCGCGGCCCGGCGCTCGTTTCGATCAAACCCAGGATCGCGGCTGCCGCCGCCCAAGGGAGGCCGCCTTGACGAGCACGGACTGCGTCGCCTTCCTGCAGTGGGCACTGCCGCGCCTCAGCCTCAGGTGGCACGGCTTCCGCAAGGTGCGCAGCCAAGTCTGCAAGCGCATTCGCCGCCGCATGGAAAGACTCGCACTGGACGACTTCGCCGCCTGTCAAGAATGCCTGCACCTCCACCGTTTGACCTCGTTCTCTGCCGCAATCTCGTGCTGACCTATTTTGAGCCTCCTCTACAGATCCAGGTCATGCGCAATCTTGCTGCACGGCTGAGACCGAGCGGCTATCTCATCATCGGCGCGCATGAAGCCCTACCGGCCGGTACCGCCGGCTTTCAGCCATTGCCTGGCTGCCGGGAAATTCTGCAGTGGCAAACCTGCCCGAGCCCTTTCGACCGCACCGTATAGTTCGCGCCAATCGCGCTCTTGATTTCCACGGACAATTAGGGCGCCATGCGCAACCCCCATCAACCGGCCTTCCGGCTCATTGACCCATGTCAAGGCTCGATGCGGCCGCCGAGAGCAGATCGCCTTGAGGTCTCGTCGCACGGGAGCAATGCATCCGGTGCAGAAAGAGACGGCAGCGGCGGGTTATCAGCCGGAAGGGAGTAAGAACGATGCCCAAGACCGAAATCGCGAAATCCAGTGAGACCGCGGTATCCCGGCCGCGCGACTTGTTCGCGGCGATGCGCGATGAGATGGACCGCGTGTTCGAGGACTTCGAGCGCGAGTGGCCCCACTGGCCCAGGCAGTGGCCGCGATTGCCAAGCGCGTTCCGGCGCACCACCGCTGCCGAGCTGGTGGTCCCTGACTTCGATGTCCACGAGAACGCCAAGTCGATCATGATCGAGGCGGAGCTGCCGGGCGTCGACGAGAAGGATGTCTCCATTACGCTCTCCGGTGGTCTGTTGACCATCAAGGGCGAGAAGAAGCAGGAGCGCGAGGAGAAGGGCGAGACCCACTACCTCTGCGAACGCAGCTTCGGAGCTTTCGAGCGCAGCCTCAGGCTTCCCGAGACGATCGATGAGAGCAAGCTCGACGCGCGCTTCGACAAGGGCGTGCTGAGGATCACCGCGGCCAAGAAGCCCGAGGCGGTCAAGGCCGAGCGCAAGATCGAGATCAAGAAGGCTTGAGCAAACTTGCTGGGCGAGGTGGCGGTGCGCGCCGCCACCTGTAACCATTGCATGCCGGTCCACAACACGGAGATCGCCAGCGCCTTCGACCACCTTGCCGATCTTCTCGAGATCGAAGGTGCCAACCCGTTCCGCGTGCGCGCCTATCGCAACGCGGCGCGCACGATCGGCGACCTGCCGCACAGCATTGCCGACATGGTCGCAAAGGGCGAGGACCTCGCCGAGCTGCCGGGCATCGGCGAGGATCTCGCCGCCAAGATCGTGGAGTTCGTGGAGACGAAACGGCTGCCGCTCTTGGAGGAGGTGAAGCGCCGCACGCCGGCCGGCCTCGTTGAGCTGACCGCCTTACCGGGCATCGGTCCCAAGCGCGCCAAGCTCCTCTTCGACAAGCTCAAAATCCGCTCCGTCGCCAACCTGAAGAAGGCCGCGGCCGGTGGCAAGCTGCACGGCATTGCCGGCTTCGGCACCAAGGCCGAGCTCAAGCTCGGTGAGGAGCTGAAGCACAAGCGCGAGGCCCAGCAGCGGTTCCGTCTCGACGCTGCGGAAGACTTCGCCCTGCCGTTGGTTGAGCACCTGAACCGCAGCAGGGGCGTAAAGCAGGCCGTGATTGCCGGCAGCTACCGGCGGCGCAAGGAGACCGTTGGCGACCTGGACATCCTCGTTGCCGCCGGCAAGGGCTCCGACGTGATGGAGCGGTTCATCGGCTACGACGAGGTGGCCGAGGTCGCCGCCCACGGCGACACCCGCTCGACCGTCGTGCTGCGCTCAGGCCTGCAGGTCGATTTGAGGGTCGTGCCGGAGGAGAGCTATGGGGCGGCGCTGCACTACTTCACGGGCTCGAAGGCCCACAACATCGCCGTGCGCAAGCTTGGCGTCGCCCGCGGTCTCAAGATCAACGAGTACGGCGTGTTCAGGGGCACACGGCGCATCGCCGGCGCCACCGAGGAGAGCGTCCTCGATCAGGTCGCCCTGCCTTTCATTGCGCCGGAGCTGCGCGAGGATCGGGGCGAGATCGAGGCCGCGACGATCGGCAGGCTGCCGAAGCTCGTGCGTCTTGAGGACTTGCGCGGCGATCTGCACGCCCACACCACGGCGTCGGATGGCAAGAGCCCGCTTGCTCAGATGGCCAAGGCGGCCCAAGCCCTGGGCTACGAGTACCTGGCGATCACCGACCACAGCCGGCACGCCACCGTCGCCCGCGGGCTCGACCCGCGGCGCCTGGCCAGGCAGATCAAGGCGATCGACAAGCTCAACGCCAGGCTCAAGGGCATCCAGCTCCTGAAGGCCTGCGAGGTCGACATCCTCGCCGACGGCACCCTCGACCTGCCCGATACCATCCTGGCCGACCTCGACCTCAGGGTGTGCGCCATCCACTACAAGTTCGACTTGAGCGAGACCGAGCAGACCGCGCGCGTGATCCGCGCCATGGACAATCGCTACTTCAACATCTTTGCCCATCCCACCGGACGCCTGCTTGGCGAGCGCGCCGCCTACCCGATCGATCTTGAGCGCATCCTCAAGGCCGCGAAACAGCGCGGCTGCGCGATCGAGCTCAACGCGCATCCCACGCGCCTCGATGTCGATGATCATGTCTGCCGGCTCGCCAAGGAGATGGGTGTCAAGGTCGCAATCGGCACGGACGCGCACTCGACCGACGGCCTTCGCTTCATGAAGTACGGGGTCGGTCAGGCGCGGCGCGGCTGGCTCGAAGCGGGCGACATCCTGAACACGCGGTCCTGGCCGGAGCTTCGCAAGCTCCTCAGACGCGTTTGAAGCGGGACGCGAGACCCATGATCACGCTGGAAGACTGCATCGTGTTCTGCGGCTTGAGCGAGGAGGAGGTGCTGGCCATCGTCGAGCACGAGCACATGCCGGAGGCTGCCGCCTGCGCGCTCGCCGAATACCTGCTTAACCAGGAGCATGGGCCCGAGAAGATTCGCGACATGATTGTCGATGACGTGCGGGCGGCGCAGGCGCGGTGCGACCGCGAGCACGTGCGGACCCTGCTGCATTCCTGCACCATTTCCTCAAGGCGCATCCTGAAGCGCTACCGTCCCAATGGCGCCGCCCGGCTCCTGGCAGCACAGGGCCATAGGTAGATGAAGGGGACGCGAGAGCGTAAGCGCAGCCGTTAGATCAGCGTCCGAAGGACGCTCCCAGTTTGACTTGGGTCAACGCCAGAACTTGCCGGAAGGCGGAGGCATCCGCCGATCAGCCATGACCTGCCAGTGTGGAGGCGTCGCATGACCACGCGCAACACGGAACTGAAGGCGCGCAGCGTGGCCATTGGCCAGAAGCGCCTTGAAGGCGACGTGGTCCTGCCGTGCAAGGCGAAAGGCCTTGTCATTTTCGCGCACGGCAGCGGCTCAAGCCGCTTCAGCCCCCGCAACACGCATGTGGCGCACCAGCTGGAAATGCGGGGCCTCGGCACGCTGCTCCTTGATCTCTTGACCGAACGCGAGGCCTACGACCGGCGCAACGTCTTCGACATCCCCCTGCTGGCGGGGCGGATGGTCGAGGCCGTGCGCTTTGCGCGCGCGGACAGCGAGCTCTCCAGCCTTCCCATCGGCCTGTTCGGCGCCAGCACCGGAGCGGCTGCGGCCCTCGCCGCGGCCGCGCAGCTGCCGCAGGAGATCGCCGCGGTGGTCTCGCGCGGTGGGCGGCCGGACCTTGCCGGAGACGCGCTCAAGGAGGTGCGCGCCGCGACGCTGCTGATCGTCGGCGGCGCCGACTACGGCGTGATCGAGCTCAACCGCGACGCTTTCGCCGTGCTCACCTGCGAGAAGAAGCTGGAGATCGTACCGGGCGCGACCCACCTGTTCGAGGAGCCGGGCACCCTCGACAAGGTCGTCGACCTCGCCGCGCAGTGGTTCAACGCCCATTTCGAGGCGGCCGAGACATGAAGACGCCGAGAGCATTTGCGAACCGACAGGCTGCCGGCCGTGCGCTTGCCGGTGAGCTGACAACGAGACATCTGGTCGACCCAGTCGTCCTGGCGCTTCCCAGGGGCGGCGTTCCGGTGGCCGTCGAGATCGCACAGGCGCTCAAGGCGCCGCTCGATCTGGTGCTCGTGCGCAAGATCGGCGTGCCGTTTCAGCCGGAGCTCGCAGCCGCCGCCGTGGTCGATGGCGGCCAGCCCGAGGTCGTCATCAACGAGGGCGTGATCAGCCTGGCCGGCCTCGACCGAGACTATATCGACAGCCAAGCGAAGCGGGAGCTCGCCGAGATCGAGCGGCGGCGCCAAGCCTATCTTGGAGATCGTCCGCGGGTGCCGCTGGAGGGGCGGACCGTGATTGTGGTCGACGACGGCATCGCCACAGGCGCCAGCATGCGTGCGGCGCTCAAGGCGCTCAGGCGTCGTGGACCCAAGGCGCTCGTTCTTGCCGTGCCGGTCGCTCCGGCCGATACCGTCGAGGCCTTGCGCGCGGAGGTCGATCAGCTCATCTGCCTCGCAACGCCGGAGCCCTTCTATGCGATCGGCCTCCACTACCTCGATTTCCGCCAGCTCAGCGATCAGGAGGTGGTGAGCAGCCTTGCGGCCCTCGAGAGCAAAGCTGCCGCGAACCCGATGAGCGGAAAGCCGTAGAAGCGGCGACACCGTGAAGAACAGCAGCAGCACAGCGGCTTCCGGCGCGGGTCGGCTGCGGCATCGTGCACAAGCTCAAGGGCCTCGCCCGTCAGGGCTTCGCCTTCACCTTCATCATGGCCGCCTACGACCTCGTGCGGCGGCCCAAGCTGATCGCCGCTGCCGCATGACGGCGAGGAGCCCGCGTCCGCCTCGCCCTCCAGCGCCCGTCACGGTAGAATATGATTGCGCTGCAGCCACTATTTCAACGGCCTGCTAGCCTAGTGGGCGACTGGCGGCACCTAAGGTCCCCTGCGCCAGCCACCAACTGCGAGCGGACCGGATCAATCTTTTCAGCCGGTTGCTCCAGATCAACGCCGGCAGAGAAATGCATGATTTGGATGGCCCGGCTACATCTAGGAGGCCGATATGTTCAAGCACATGCTGGTTGCAACCGACGGCTCGCAGCTTTCCGAGCAGGCCGTCGCCTATGCGATCTCGATTGCCGCGCCAGTCAATGCGCAGGTCACCGCAGTCTACGTCGTTCAGCCCGTGCATGCGATTGTGCCAGCGCCACTCACCGAGACGATCAGCGAGGGCTTCGCCGCCCGGGTCGAGGAATACGCGAAAGCCGCCATGGCGTTTGTCGAAGAGACCGCACGCAAGGCCGGCGTTGTCGTCAATCTCGTCACCGTGCGCAAAGAGGAGCCCCACAAGGCCATTGTCGAGACGGCACATCGAAGCCGCTGCGACCTCATCGTCATGGCCTCTCACGGGCATCGGCCCGTGTCGCGGTTCATGCTGGGCGGCGTGACGCAGAAGGTGCTTGCTGAGAGCGATATTCCGGTCCTGGTCTATCGCTCGTACACGCGTGCATGAGTCTGCGCACTGAGCGGGGCTTGCCGCGCTCGTCGCCCGTCGCGCCAAGAATGGTGGTCGGCTCGCAGCCCCCGCTTACCCTGGCACATGTGCGACGAGGATGTCGCACGGCGCGTGCACGAGGAACTCGCGGGTCGTGCTGCCGATGAAGTTCTCCGCAAGCCCGCTGCGGCTGTTGGCCCCCAGAGTGAGAAGGTCGGGCCCGAGGCGTTCGACGGCGTTACGGATGACATCCACGGCGGCGCCTTCCACGAGTTCCAGCGTGCGAGGCGATGGACGCGGCTGCTGATCCTCCAGGAACTTGGCGACGTGCTCATCGAGCAACGCACGCAACCTCTGCTCTTCCGCGGCCGCCGCCTCCCGTGCAGGGGCTCTTCCCGATATCACGACAGGGACCCTTCGCCAGGCTTGGACAACGTGGAGCTCAGCCTTGGGCGCGAGCGCGGCCGCTGCCGCCAAAGCCTGTGCTGCATTCTCGCCGCGATCGACGGCGGCTAAGACGCGCGCATAGGGGCCGCGTTCCTCGCTGCTGACGAGCAGCACGGGCCGGTCGGCGAATCGCAGGACGCGCTCGGTCGTCGTACCTGCGAACAGCTCGGGAAACCCAAGCTTGTCATGCATTCCGAGAACGATCATCTCCGCGAAGGACCGATACGCCTCACCGAGGATGGCGGAAAATGGCTCACCCTCGATCACCTGCACCCTGACCCGCTCCTTGGCAGGTTGCGCGAGCGCGGCGACATCGGCCTCGATCTCCGCGCGCGCCTCGGCCGTGCGACGGGCCAGGATCTTAGGCGGCAGGCCACGCTCTATCACGTACAGCACTGTGAGATCGCCATCGGCCTCAGCGGCAAGGCGCGCGGCGCGTCGCAGGGCAACAGCGGACCTCGATGTCAGGTCCGTCGCCAGCAGGAAATTCTTGGGCTTGGTCTCCATCGGGCCAACATCAATTGCAGGCGCTTCCCCAACATTGACGCAGGTCAAGGGCATGACCATCGGTCGGCGAGATGGAAAACCTCATCTCATGTTCGAACGCCATGAGCAGGACTGCATCTTCGGGACCAGCCCCTTCTTCGCCCCCGCTGCCGGCGGCCGAAGCCCGACCCTGCGCGCTCGAGCATAGCTTGCTCTACTCGGAAGAGCTTGGCATCGATCTGGCCCAGGGGGCCGATGCGGTCTACTTCCGGTGGTTTCTCGCAAGCCTGCTCTTTGGTGCGCGCATCAGCGAGACCATAGCGAAGAACACGTACCGGGCCTTTGTCCGCCACGGTTTGACAAGCCCCGGCAGGATCGTCGGCGCCGGTTGGGACTTCCTCGTCAATCCCATCATGCGTGAAGGCGGTTATGTCCGCTATGACGGCCGCAAGTCGATGCAGGTGCTGCGCGACTGCGAGTGTCTCTTGGCCGACTATCGCGGCAGCCTGCGCCGATTGCACGACGCTGCCCGCGACGCGCGCGAGCTGGAGGCCACGCTGCTCACGTTCTATGGCGTGGGGCCGGTGACGGCGAACGTCTTCCTGCGCGAGCTGCGCCCCTACTGGGGCAAGGCCGATCCCGAGCCGCTGCCGATCGTGAAGAGACTGGCGAAGAAGCTGAAACTCGATCTCGCACGCTATCCTCGCAAGAGCCTCATCTTCGCCAGGGTGGAAGCCGGCCTCATCCGGAAGCGGCACGAGTTTTCCTGAAATGCGGGACCCTGCTTCAGCCGGAGCGCCAAATCGCCGTATCAGCCTGCCGGCGCCGGTTTCCCGAGCCACCGGATTCGCGCGTCCTTGCGCGGTACCGGTGGAAGTGCCGAGGCGGACCGGCCCACGATGATGGGGGCCACGGGCAGGTACGCCGCGGGCAGGTCCAGCGCGGTCTTGCCTTCGGGCGTCTGCAGCCAGCTTTGCGCAAAGCCGATCCAGCAGGTGCCGAGGTCTTCGGCGCACGCCGCGAGCATCAGGTTCGCAGCGGCAAGGGCGCAATCCTCGACCGCCCATGGCCCGCCCTGTACCGCGGAGATCACGATCAAAGCCGGCGCGTGATGGAAGATTTGAAAATCGGGATTGCTCAACATCTCACGCAAGTGGCCTGGCACTGCCTCCGCGGGTGCTGCAAGCAGGTGCGCCTTTGCGCTCCGCGAGACTACGTCGAGCTTCTGCCGGTCCTGCACCACCGTGAAATGCCAGGGCTGCTCATTGACGGCGCTGGGTGCCCACACCGCAGCGTCAATCAGCCGTAAGAGCACCGCCCGCTCTATGGGTCCGGCCGCGAACTCGCGCACGGACCGTCGTCGGTGGATGGCTTCCATCACATCCATGAGCCAACCCTCTCTCAATCGAGCCTCTGCCAGCCGCTCTCGCCGGTCCCGCCATGGGGCGCCGCCGGCCATAGGCTGCGCAGCTCGTCAGGGAACAGCTTGATCAGCTTTTCGACCTCGCCGGGGTCCAGCCTGTTCGTCATCACCTCGAACACCGCCCGAACGGCCTTCTCGGGATCGATGCCGAGTCCGCGGAACACATCGCCACTGACGTAGTCGAGAAACTCCTGTTTGTGGCGGAGCTTGGTCGGTGTGCCCGCGGCGTGCCATCCCTCATAGTAGAAGCCGCGCATCAGGATGGGCAGCTGTGCCCCCAGGTGTACGGCGTTCTCTGGGCCGATGCGATCGCGCACGGCATGGAGCGTGGCGCTGAGCACCTTGTAGGCATGCTTCCGATCCAGCCCGAGATGCTCCGTCAGGTCTTTGAGCCCACAGGTTGGTCTGCTGCAGGGTCGTATCGAAGACGTCGAGTCCGGTTGACATGGCCGACCATCGGTGGATGAGGGGAGACCTTTGCCGCGGGCTGCCCAGCAACCGAGCTGCCCACTCTATTGTCGCGTTAGGAGCGCGTCGCTATCTCCATCTAGACTTCAGCACGTCGTTGTCGAGTACGGCCTTGACTCTCCCAGCCTCGAACTTTGCCATTGGACGCTCTTGTCTGCACCTCTCGGTGCCCTGTTTGTCTCATCGAGCAACTTCGCCTACGTCGGGCTGGGGGGGCGAACATTTATCCAGCGCAAGCCGGCTGCGGAGTATGTCGGCAAAGAACACGAGCACGGTGGGGGCTTCGGCGATGAAGTGCTGCCCGAGCGCAGCCTTGGCCAGCAGAGCTTTCGTTTCCCTATCCGTCACGACGACGATCCTGTAGGCCTGCAGGTCGCCGGCCGATGGCGCAGACTGTGCCGCCGCCAGGATCGCCCAACGCTTCATGTTTTACAGGGTCTTCGTCGTGTCGGCCTTAGGCCTTTCCTCCTCGACAAGCGTTCCCCCCACCAGATAGCGCACCATCTCCGCAATGTTGGTTGCGCGATCGCCGGCTCGTTCGATGGCGCGGGCCATCATCAGCATCTGCGTGCCCGTGGAGGTACTCTGCGGGTTTCCCATCATGTATCCGAGCAGCTCGCCAAAGCAGGCCGAGTACATCTCGTCGAGCTCCTTATCGCGCGCCCAGACCTCCTGCGCCCGGTCATTGTCGCGGGCCGCGTAGGCAGCCATGGCATCTTCGACCATCGCCACGGCAAAGCGGCCGAGAGCGATGAGCGAACGGCGAGGCTCTTCGCCATTCGGGTGGAGCGCAAGGAAGCGCTCGGCCAGATCCGCGGCGTGGTCGCAGATTCGTTCGAGCTCGTTGGCGATCCTCTGGGCGGACAGCACGTCGCGCAGATCGATGGCAACGGGTTGCCGCAGGGCGAGGAGGCGGATAGACAGATGATCGATCTCGCGCTGCATCCGGTCGGCATCGGGCTCGCGCTCAATGACCCGGCGGGCGATGGCGCGGTCGCTGTCTTCTACTGCATCAAGGGCCGCATCGAGCTGCTCGCTGGTGAGTTTTCCCATTTCCTTCACCAGCTGCTTCAGCCGGCGAAGCTCCTCATCGAACGACTTCACGATATGATTAGTCACGGCTCTTCGACTCCGCATGCAATGAGGCCAGCCCACCCCCGACATGCATTCTTGCGGCTGCTGCCGCTCACGAACAGGCTAACGGGTGGACCAAGGGTGGTGTTGACCCAGGTCAAACAGCCGCTCAGGCCTCGCAGATCAAGCCAATCATGGTACGACCACGACAGGCGGAGCGGCGGCTGCCCGTTCAATCGACGCGAAGAAACGGGAAGCGCTTGAGATCGTCGCGCGACCACAGCGACATGCCGGCCCGCCCGCCCACCGTTTCGATGTCGATGACGTAATCGGGGTCCTCAAAGTCGAGGCGGCCCGGCTGACCCAGCTCACGCAGACGCTGAAGAATGCTGTCAACAAGTGACCGCTCCTCTGCTTGCGCGCTCAGCTTCACCGGCGAATCGCCTCTGCGCCGGTGCAGCCTCACGTGGAATGACCCGCCAACGACGCGGTCCGCCCATTCGCGTGCAATTGCGCGCGCCTCCTCCTCGAATTCTGCGGTTGTTGCGAAGACGAACGTCGCCTGCGCCGGCATGATGCGCGAAATGTCGTTGCGCAGGCTCACGTCCTGCTCGGTGGCAGTGGAGACTGCCTCCAGGAATGCCGTGATGTCGGCCACCTTCAGGACCAGGACGTTGTGGAACTCGGTTCTGGCGACCTCGCCATAGCGCGACAGAAGGCGGCGGGCGCTTCGCAGGCCGCGCCAATCATAGGCAGTCACAACCACATTCCAGTCCATGCCGGTTTCTTCCAGGACACGGCCAACATCAGCCGTTCATGCGATCCTTCTCCAATCGAGCTGCCCGCTTGCGATCTGGTTCGCCGGACCTGTTCGGGCGTCAGGAGCAGCTTCGGACAGGCCCCCTGCAGGCCCCGCTGAATTTGGCCGAGGGGATGGGAGGTGGGGCGCCCGGCTCCGTGGCTCCGTAGTAAAGGCCGCATTCAGCTTCCCGGCCCCGCACCACGCGGCGTCCTGACAAGGGACCTTGCCTTTCGGTCACCACGGTCGCCTGGGACTCGGGCTCTTATCGCTCGTAGAGACCGACAAGCGTCGCCTCGGCAATAGCATGCTTGCGCGCTTGGCGCTCGACCTCCGGGCACGACGGTTTGCTGCTCACGGCAAGATGGTCAACGGAGAGGGCCAGCAGGTGGAACCGGTAGCGGTGGGCGCCGTGGCGGCGAGGCGGACAGGGACCACCATACCCCGGGTGGCCGAAATCGTTGATCGCCTGCTTCAGGCCGGACTTGGCTCCCGTCCGGCCGATGCCTTCCGCAAGCTCCGTCCGATCGGGCGGAATGTCGTAGACCGCCCAGTGATGCCAGACACCCGCGGGAGCGTCCGGGTCATCGCAGAGGAGGACGAAGCTTCGCGTCTCCGCGGGCGCATCGGACCATCTCAGCGGCACGGACAAATCCTCGCCATCGCATGTAAAGCGGCGTGGGATGTGTTGCGCATCGGGGAAGGCTGGCGAGCTGAGAAGCATGCATTACCCTTCTCGGAAGCGGCCACCGTGTCATCGAGGCGACCGGCAACCTCCGCCGGGATCAAAGGCGATTGATCTCAAAGTCTTCGCAGGATTGGCCGAACAGCGAGAAGCCCTCCTCCAGGTAGTCGGCCAGCAGCGGCATGCCGAGCAGGTAGCTCGCCGTCTGCTCGGCGCGGCTCACATGGGCGCGGGCTGCTTCCTCCCGCAGCGCCGGCCAATCCTCGATCGTGTTGTCGTCCCGGCCCAGCCAGGCCAACGCGACAAGATCGATCTGCTCGTCCTCGCTCAGGCTCGAGATGAACGAGGTCAACTCCTCGACGACGGGATCATCGCCGTGGTCCTCCAGCACGGAGATCATCCTGTCATCGGACGGATTGGAGCCCGCATCGGGCTCGGTGACTTCGTCTTTGGCGTCGAACTCGCGTGCCTTGAAGATGACGAAGCAGACCTTCTCGGGAGAGATGGCAAGTGCGGGCAGGTCCTCGCCCGAAGGGATTTGAATCTGTCTTGGTCGGGTTGCCATGGCGCTCGCTCCGATCCTGCGTCCTGCGTAAATCCCCCATAGGCTCCCACGCCTTGGGCTCATTTGACCTGCATCAATGTGGTTCGTCCCTCCTCAGCGCCGATGCTTAACCGTGGCGGGAAGGCAAGGTCGGGTGGCGCCTTGAGCCAGGAGATGATCTTCGGCCAGACTTGGGCATAGGCCTGATGCCCGACGAGAATGGCGAGGTGCTGCAGGCCTACGCCGGTCTCGCCGGTGTATTCGACGACCTGCGCAGCGCCGACTGGCATGGCGCGCACAAACGGTGCAATCGAAGCTGGAGGCGCGATCTCGTCAGCTGTGTTGATGACCATGAGGGTCGGCAGCCGCAGCCCCGATGGGCCGACTTCCCTGCCGCATACGGCCAAGGTGCCATGATAGAACCTGTCCTCGCGGTAGAGCCAGTCGACGATCTCATGCACGAGCCGGCCAGGCAATGCAGCCTCATCGAGAGCCCAGCGCTCGACCCGGGCGTGAATGGCCGTGGCGGCCGGGTCGGCGAGACTCAAGGTGGCGTCCATCAGCCGCGACCAGACGAAGGTGGAAGGAGAGGCCAGCGCACTCGCCTGTGAGAGGAGAGAACCTGGAACAATATCGGTGTCCGACAGCTCCGGGGCAACCAGGGAGATCAGCGTGTCGCGAAATCGGCTCACGCCAGGCTGAAAACAAAGCGGTGCACCCAACAGCGCGAGGCCGCGCACGCCCTCAGGGTCAAGAGCGGCGTGGATGGCGGCCAGCGTGCCGCCGAGCGAGTGACCCATCAGGAATGGCTTCTCCCCGCCCGTATCGCCGGCAGCCTTGGCGAGGCACTCGGCGATGGCTTCTCCCGCATAGGCCTCAAGGCCGGCGGTTGCCTGGCTGCGCGCGGGGGATAGCCATTCGAGCAGGTACACACTCAGATGCCGACTGAGGCAATAGCGGATGGCGCTGCGCGACGGTGCAAGGTCCCAGATGTAGGGTCGCTTGATTGGGGCGGCGACGATGAGCAGGGGTGGCCCGCCGCCAGCCTCCCCGTAGGCTCGCAGGCGCCAGTGTGGTCCCGATGCCAGCACGCGGTAGCTGCACTCCACGGGTCCCAGCCCACAGGCACCGAAGACGTCGCCTTGCACCCGGCGCAACGCGTCCATCACGGCAAAGTAAGCCTGGCAGAAGGCGTCCATCGCAGCAGCCACACTGCTCCTTGCCGGCGCGTCAGCCCTTGATGCAGATCAGCGGGGCGAGGCGCGCGACCTTGCGCGCCAGCCCGGCTTGCTCCGCGGCAGCGACGACGGCGCCGACGTCCTTGTAGGCGCCCGGCGCCTCCTCGGCGACACCGCGCGCCGAGGGGCTGAGCACGACGATGCCGCGGGCGGCCAGTTCGTCGATCACCTGCCGGCCCGCCCACGTGCGCGTCGCCTGGTGGCGGCTCATCCTCCGCCCCGCGCCATGGCAGGCGGACGCGAAGGCGTGCGCCTCGCTCTCGGGCGCACCAGTGAGCACGAACGAGCTCGTTCCCATGCTGCCGCCGATCAGCACCGGCTGCCCCCAGGGCTTCAGCGCCTCGGGCAGGCTCGGGTGCCGGGGCCCGAACGCCCGCGTGGCCCCCTTGCGGTGGACGTAGAGCCGCCGGGGCCGCCCGTCGACCTCGTGCCTCTCGACCTTGCAGGTGTTGTGCGAGACGTCGAACATGAGCGGCAGCGGCGCATCGTCGAAGAAGCGGGCGAACACCTGGCGCGTCAAGTGGCCGATGATCTGCCGGTTGGCGAGCGCGCAGTTGATAGCGGCGCGCATGGCGCCCAGGTAGCGGCTGCCCAGCTCCGACTTGATGGGCGCGCAGGCCAGCTCCCGGTCGGGCAAGACGATGCCGTAGCGCTCGGTCGCGATCGCCATCTCGCGCAGGAACTCGGTGCCGATCTGGTGGCCGAGGCCACGCGAGCCGCAGTGGATCGTGACGACGCATTCGCCGAGCTTCAGGCCGAACGCATCGGCGACGGCGGGCTGGAACACCTCGGCGATCTCCTGGACCTCAAGGTAGTGGTTCCCCGACCCGAGCGTCCCCATCTCCTTGCGCTGGCGCCGGCGGGCGTCGTCCGAGACCGCGGCCGGGTCGGCGTCGGCAGCGCAGCCGCCCTCCTCGATGCGCTCAAGATCGCTCGTCCGGCCGTAACCCTGCTCAAGCGCCCACTTGGCGCCGCCCGCCAGCATGGCGGTCATGCCGGCCTCGTCGAGTGTGATCCTGCCGGTGGAACCGACGCCGACGGGGATCGTGCGAAACAGCGCCTGCGCCAAGTCCCTCTGATGGTCGACGATGCGTGCACGGGGAAGGCCGGTCAGATGCGTGCGCACGCCGCAGGAGATGTCGAAGCCGACGCCGCCGGCCGACACGACTCCACCCGCCTCGGCGTCGAACGCCGCCACGCCGCCGATCGGGAAGCCGTAGCCCCAATGCGCGTCGGGCATCGCGTAGGCGGCGCGCACGATGCCCGGTAGCGTGGCGACGTTGGCGGCCTGCTCGCGCACCTTCTCGTCCATCTCGCGGATCAAAGGCTCGTCGGCATAGAGGATGGCCGGCACGCGCATGGCGCCCGTCGGCTCGATCCGCCATTCGGTGGCGGAGACCTTCTCCAAACCTGCCAGATCCATGGCGACCTCCTTCCAACAGGCGGTTCGCGTCGGCGCCTATACATCGACCACGCACTGCGCGCACCAGCTGCCGTCCGGCTGCTCGGCGACCTTGAGTGCCGTCAGCGTCGCGCCTTTCACCTCGACCGCGGGCTGGTGACGCGCAATATCGATGGGCTCACCCAGTGCGCGGCCATTGAGGCGGGTGCCGGAGATCGCCACCTCGAAGGCGCCGAACACCAGATCGTCGGTCGCCATCCTGAGCACCACCGCGTTCAGCCAGTCGACGAGCAGCAACTCGGCCGACGGCGCCTCGCAGGCGACACTGACGGACTGTCGCGACGCGACGTGAGCGGGATCCGTGACGACCGCGGTGAGCGCCAGCGCCGCCTGCTCGAAGGCAGCCGCCATCGTAGGCCCCCAGCCGCGCACACCGATGTCGGCGTCATGCGGGAAGTGCTCCCACCGCGCCGCCGGCACATGGGTGCCCTCCAGGCGTACCTCGCTGAGGTCGGCCACGACATGGTCGGCGTGGCTTTCCATGAGCGCGGCAGCATGCGCTCCGCGCCCGACCCCGATCACGAGGCCGAAGCCGCCGGCGCGTCCCGCAGCGACGCCGGCAGCGGCATCCTCGAACACCACCGCCCATGCCGGCGCCACGCCGAGGCGCCGCGCGGCTTCCAGAAAGATATCGGGAGCCGGCTTGCCGCGTAGGGCCAGACGGTCAAGGTCGTGGCCATCGACGCGCGCATCGAAGAATGCCGTCAGGCGAACGGCCCCAAGGATCTCCGCGCAGTGGTGGCTGGAGGAAGCGACGGCAATGCGCGCGCCGCGTCCGCGGGCCTCCCGGAGAAGAGCCAAGGCAGAGTCGAACAGCTGTACGCCCGCGTGCGCCAGGAGCTCGACAAAGTAGCGGTCCTTGCGGTTGGCAAGCCCGTGCGCCGTTGCCTGCTCCGGCTGGTCCCGTGGCTCGCCCGCAGGCACGTCGATGCTCCGCGCGGCGAGAAAGCTCAAGATGCCGTCGAGACGCGACTTGCCGTCCACATTGCGGCGATAGTCGACTTCGGGGTCGAAGGGTACGAATGCAGCGCCAGTTTGCCTCGAATGCTGGCCGAGAAATTCATCAAACAGCTGCTGCCAGGCGCGGGCGTGGAGCGATGCCGTCTCAGTGATCACGCCGTCGAGGTCGAAGATGAAGGCGCCGAATTGCTTGACATCGATGGTAACCATGGCCGGTGCTACCCATGATCAGCAAGGCCCAACCGGAAGACGATCACCGGACACACGGCGTCGCGGATGACGCGCTGCATGGTCCGCGCACGATCAGGTTCGATTACCCCGCGCCAGCCCATAACGATGAGATCGCTCTCCCTCGCGAAATCGAGGATGGCCGCGCCGGCATCCCCTCGAGCGACGGCAAGGCGGACGTCGATGCCGTTCCTTGCCCCTCCGACCGCACGCAACCTGTCGAGAAACTCCTGCGCCCAGGCCGGCCACTCATGCTGGGGCTGGTCGACATAGCGGGGGGATACCAATGTCCCAGGCTCCGTGGGGGGCTCAATACCCGGTGTCGCCACGTGCAACACGACAAGCTCCGCCGCGGCCATTGCCGCAAACTCGGTCGCGGGCCCCATCGCCGCGGCGCTCGTCGGCGTGCCGTCATGGGGAACGAGCAGCCGGTGCAATGCCCAGCTCTGCTGGCCCCGGACAGGCGGGACAAGCACAACCGGACACGGCGCTGCGCACAGCACGGCTGCGGCCACGCTGCCCAGCGCGCGCGAGGGCAGGTCCGTTCGGATCTGCGGGCACATGACGATCATGGCGGCGTGTCGCTTCCCGGCTTCTTCCACGATCGCCGCCGCGGCCGCCCCCGAGCGCTGCTCGACCACGCACCCATGGATGTCCCCACCCGAAAGCTTCATGCGCTCAACGAGCGCAGTGGGCGCCAAAGCATCATCGCTGACATGAAGAACAGCCATGGTCGCATGTAGCAACTCGGCAAAGCCGCGCGCGACCGGGAGCGCCGCCGTTGCATGCGCGGAGCCGTCGAGAGGAACCAGCACGGTCTTAGGGGATGTCATCGCCCGACCTCCTTCCAGTTGCCCCACCCCGAGCTGCCGCCCTGTAACGTGAAACACTGGCCGCCACGCACGCAACAGACGGGCCCGCCGATCACGGCCACAGCCAGCTCGTCCCCCTTCTCCACCGCCACCTCGATCCGCCTCGGATCGGCTGCAAACCGCAGGCGCAACAGCCGTCCCTGCCATTGCACCGGAAATGCCAGCTCGGCCCACCCGGGAAGCAGATGCGGGTCGACGGCAATGCCGTCCTCCCGCATCTGCAGGCCGGCAGCACCGAACACTGCCGCCTGCCACAGGCCGCCTAGTGCGCCCATGTGCACGCCGCCGGCGGCATTGCCCATGTTGTTTGCCAGATCGATCTCCGCAGCCTGGCGGAAATAGTCCTGCGCACGCGCCGCATCCCCAAGGCGAGCGGCGACGAGGGCGTGCAGGGCGGGGCTCAGTGAGCTGCCATGCGCGGTACGAGGCTCGTAGTACCGGAAGTTGGCCTCGTGCACGGCGACCGGCCATCTTTCCCAGAGCAGCGCGCTCAGCGCCACCACATCCGCCTGCTTGATGACCTTCGACCGGCCGACCCGCTCCGCACCGAGACACACATCTATCGGCGTGGGGCAATCCTGGTGTGCCGTTGCATCGATCTCCTCGAGCTGGAAATAACCGGCAAACTGCTCGAAGAGCTTGGTCGCAGCATCGAAGCCCGTCACCAACTTCCCCCCCAGAGCGCGCCAGCTGCGGGGTTCGTTCTCTGCAATGCCCAGTCGTGCTCCCAGCCGCTGCCAATGGTCCGGCTGCTCGCGGCTGAGGATGGCTGCGGCATCGGCGGCACGCTCCAAATTCAAGGCGGCCATCACGTTCGTGTAGGCATTGTCATCCACCAGCTCGTGGTACTCATCAGGACCGATGACCTGCCGGATGTGCGCGCGGCCATCGGGCTCAACTTGCGCCCGGCTTGCCCAGAAGCGTGCCGTTTCGATGAGGATCTCGGCGCCCGCGGACACCATGAAGGCATCATCGCCGGTTGCGTGCCAATACTGCCAGACGCCGTAGGCAACGTCGGCGCTGATGTGATGCTCCCGCTCACCTGTGCGAATGACCACCAGGCGCCCGTCGGGTGCGACAACCCTCTGTGGTGCTACCTCGTCGCCGGTGTCGGCCGACTCCCACGCATAAAGAGCACCGTCATAGCCCTGCGCCTTGGCCTTGCGCCGTGCCGCATCCAGCGTGTGGTAGCGGTACATGAGCAGTGCCCGAGCCGCCGGTGGATCGGTGAACACGTAGAACGGCAGCATGTAGATCTCGGTGTCCCAGAACACATGGCCGCGATACGCCTCTCCAGTCAGACCGCGTGCACCGATCGAAACATGCTCGTCGGCAGGATTGGCCGCCGCGATGAGGTGATAAATCGCGAACCGGAGCGCGCGTTGCGCCCTCTCGTCTCCCACGATCCGGACGTCGGCGGCTTCCCATTTGCGCCGCCATGCATCGACATGGGCTCCCGTGGCTGCTCGAAGGCCCCGCGCACGCGTCGAGACGAGATGGTCGCACACCGCCTTGACGGGACTTGCAACGTCGCGTGAGGTGTAGACAGCAAGAATGCGACCGAGGTGGACCGTCTCGCCGAGGCCCGCCTCCCACGACCATCGTTCCTCGCCGTGCTGGACTCCCGCCTCGCGACCGGCTGGCATCGAGGCAGCCGCGCCCTGCAGTTCCGATGCCGCAGCGATCGCAACTTCCTTGCCGGAGATGTGCATCACCAGGGCCCCTGACTCAGGCCGACCGCGTTCTACGTCCGTGCGCACTGCTTGCGAAGGACCGAGACGCGCAGTGAGGCCGATCTTCCCTGCGTAGTTCTCGGCCGTTATCGCCAGCGATTGGAGCAGCAGGTGCCGATCAGCAAGGGACGCTAGCTGCTGGCAGACCAGCCGCGTGATGCGTCCGCTCGGATCCTCCTGTCGCCATTCCCGCCAGAGAATACCCCGGCGCAGGTCATGGGCTCGCCGATGCGAGAGCACGCGGCCGGCATCGAGTGACAGCGGTTGGTCCTCCACCGCGATCTCGACGTGCAACCAGTCCGGAAGCACGGCAAGCCTGGGTCCCAGTCCGCCATCTGCAAGGTAGATACCGGCGATGAAGGTCGCGGGGTGCGAGAACCTGCCGCCTTCGCCGATCGAGGCCCTGGTTCCGAGATAGCCGTTGCCGATAGCAAACAGGGATTCGACCTCGCGCTCGCGCGCTGGATCCACGCCATCTTCGATCAGGAGCCATCCCGGGTCGGCACCCGGAGGCCAAAGCACAAGGCCAGTCATGCGAGTTGGGCAATCAAACGCCACCACGCCACCCAGTTTTTCTGCCACCATCAGCGTCAGCTCATCGCAGCAACAAACATTGATCTCGATCAAGTACCTGTCGATCCGGGCTGCGGCGGGGTCGACACAGATTTTCCCGGCGCAATGGCCGGGTACCTGGGTTTTCCACCATCGCTTCTTGGGCCGCCGCTCGCCTGACGATACAGCAGCCGGTGCGCGCAGGAAGGAAAGAGGGCGTGCATTGGCAGCATCCCCCCGCACGCACATGTAGCAAAGCACTCCTGTTGCTGAAGCGATCGATCAACCGGCGCCTCGCTGCTTCAGCCCTCGCTGGTTCAGGGGCGCTGCCGGCGTTGTCCCGACCACATCGGCCTACACGCAAGAGATTGAGCCACATCAACGCCGCCCGCCCTCATGTGCTCTAGGAGGGATATTCGCCTCGGCTCGCCAAGCCGCTGTCAACCCATGCTGGTGCCGATGCGGATTGCCCAATCGCGCGGAGGTACACATGCACTACTTCTCCAAGTCCGTGCGGACGAATTTCGAGGATGCCGTCGGCGCCACAAGGCAGGCCCTCGAAGCCCATCACCTCAAAATCCTGGCTGAAATCGACCTGCGTGATCCCTTGAGGAGATATCTCACGGCCGATTTCCGTCCCTACCTCATCCTCAGCGCCTGCAGCCTGCCGTTGGCTCACCGAGCTATCCAGGCCAACGACAACATTGGTTCCATTCTGCTCTGCAACGTGGTCGTTCAGCAGCGTGAGGAAGGTCACGTCGACATCTCGGCAGTGGATCCAGATGCCACGATCGGAACAATCAACGATGTCGACTTGATGTGGACCACCCGCGAGCTACGCTCTCTGGTTCAGCAAGCCATCGACGATGTCGAGACCCTTGCAGAACCTCAAGATCTCCCGCGCCACAGCGAAGCGGCTGACCGCCCACTGGGGTGGCAATTGGGTCGCACCACAGCTGTCAGCGCGGCTTGAGGCATCTTTGTCCTGTCGGGGCTCCCGTACCGCCTTCTTCGCACGGCCTTGAAATAAGGTCCGCGCGTCCAGGCTCCGGGCTGCAGGGGCAGATGCCGAGGAGCATCCGCCGCCGCGCTGACTGCGGCGCCAATGATCGTCAGAATGGCCTCAGCTCCACCTGAGCGTCGGCGAGGCGCCGGTAGAGGTCGAGGCGTCGACGCGCGGTCCACACGTCGTAGAGCAGGATTTCGGCGGGGCGCCAGTTCGCGACCCAGCCGAAGATCATGATGCCCTCCGCGACCAGCCGGGCCAGGCCCGAGTCCGGAAGCGCCGTGCGCACGGCCTGACTCAACGCGATCGACGCCGAGAGCACCGCCACCCCAATGGCAAGAGAGCGCCAGCCGGTTCGGAAGAGGTCGCTCAAGTCGCGTTCCAGCATGCCAGCCCGGTATGCGAAGTAGTGGCCGATGGCAGCGCCCAGCTCGCGCTGCCCGGCCGTGTCGGCTTCGACGGCCGGCAGGTGGACCAGGATCCGGAACGGCCCCCTCGCGTCGACCTCGCGCGCCCAGCCGACGAGGTAGGCCTCTGCGTCGTCGTCCAGATCGCGTTCGGCAAAAGGCGACGGGTCGAGGGAGTTGAAGAGCTGCCCAACCTCGTGGACGCGCACCTCTATGGTGGCCCGGTCGGCTTGTTCGGTCGGCCGCGCTCCCGGGCCGCGCACCTTCACAGCTCCTCCAGTCCGATCTGCGCTCCGTTAAGCTCGTCGACCAGATCCTCGTTGAGGACCTCCATCAAGGCGCCAATGCTGGTGGTCTTCTGCAGGCGCCGGTCCTGCATCAGCGTCCACATCTCGGCAAACGCGCGACCGAAGGTCTCCGCATCGATGACATGCACTCCTGCGCACGGCTCCCTCTTTCGATAGCTCAGCCTGAGTCTCATGGCCAACCTCAGGCCCAGTTGCCAAATTCAATCGACAGCGTCCGCTCCCTCCCGCAGGCCCCCGCATGGGTTGGCAGAGAACGGCGCTAGCAGGTTTGATCGTTCTCAATGTTCACTGGTCGTCGGATCAGTCGGATTGGGCTCCCTCGCGCTGTTCGCGCGGCCCACGCCATCTGAGGTTAGTCAGGACCTTGCTGCGAGCCCGCCTAACCGGGGTTGATCCGACCACCGATCGACTCATTGTCACCGAAGGCTCGCCGCCTTTCCGGCTGGGGAGGCGGGGGCGCCTTGAACAAGCTGGACGTCCGTTCTGCCGCGCCGCTTCTCGCCCAGGCGATCGCCCGCATCCACGCCTGGGGCGGCATTTCTGCTCCTCATTGCTCGCGGCTGTGCCGAGAGCAGCACCTCCGCTCTCACGGACCTCCGGCATCTGAGGAGTTCGCTTGCTTTGGCCCCCGGTCCCCGAGGCGCGGGCCTCGCTCAATGGCGAACGTGGGTCATCCGCTGGGTCAGCCACATCTCGATTGCGGCAAGCGCGGCGACCAGGATGCCGACTCCGATATGCACCGTTGCTGCCGTGGTTCCCTGGAATCCGAGCGCCCAGGGCGACGCCAGCACCCAAAGGCCCAGCAGGAGGTTAAGCCATTCCTCCCATTGGGCGAAGGCTGCAAGCGCGGCAATCGACAGACCCGCAATCACCAGGCCGCTAATCACCGCATTCTGCGCCGGTTGTCCGGAATATCCCGCAATCCAAGGCGACAGCACCAAAAAGAGGCCGAGGACAAGGTTCGCGATATCGCAGAGCTTGGCGTTGCTCCATTCGTTCATGGCACACTCCATACGTGAACATTCCCGCGGTCGGAGCCGGCCGCGTTGATTTCGCTTGGGCTCGGCTCGCAATGAGCGCTTTGATCCTTGTCAAAGGAGGTGTCCCAGGGCGTATCCACCATGGAGCTCCTCGACCAGCGCCGGCAGCAGATGAATGCGGCCCTCGCCGCCGAGAACGCGGGCGTCGCGCGGGTGGATCAGGCGGTGACCCCGACCTCCTGATCGTCGACGAGCCGCTCAGTAGGTCATCCCATGACCTGCTGCGCCCCAGCGCGGCAGGTTCAGTAGCGGGAGTTGGCGGACCACCGGCGCCAAAGAATTTCCCCGCAGTATCGCGCACGCGAGGTCGGGAGCGTCGGCAGGGAACAGCCACGCCCGGAGCGGGTTCGCTCGACATC
>DASURA010000147.1:0-10991 GCA_036280295.1 Hyphomicrobiaceae bacterium | reverse complement strand
CGCAGATCAGCGCCGGCTGGTCGCCCCAGGCGAGCGAGTAGATCACGCCGGCCTCACGGGCACGGCGGGCAAGAAGCGGACCGGCCAGCGCATCGGCCTCGACATTCACCATGACGAGATGCTTGCCGTGAGCGATCGCGGCCTTGGCGAGGCGGATGCCGGTGGCCGGGTCGCCGGTGGCCTCGATCACCACGTCGATCTCCGGGCTCCCGATCAGCGCCAGGGCATCATCGGTGACGAAGGTCTTGCCGGTCTTCAGGGCGTCACCCAGCGCGCGTGCCTCGATCTGCTCTCTGGGCCAGCCGACGCCGATCAGCCGCTCCTTCGCGCGCGCCGGCATCAGGTCGGCCAGGCCGGCAAGGTGCATGCCAGGCGTGAGCCGCACCTGGGAGAGGAACATGGTGCCGAACTTGCCGGCACCGATCTGGGCGATCCGGATCGGCTTGCCGGCCGTCGCCCGCTCCTTCAGCATCGATGAAAGATTCATGGCATTTCCCCTCAGGATCGGACCGCAGCTTAAGCCGCGGCGGATTTTTCCATCATTCTAGCGCAGCCCGTGCGCGGGTGGCTCACCTGTTTGCGAGTGGCGGACCAGCTTGGACTGAATATCAGACAAAGTTGAAAACGGCCGGGGCGGGGGTCTGGCCCTTGCCAGTCTGACACCCCGCTAGCCGAGAAAGCCTGCCAGCAGCCGCCGATAGATCGCCGTCAGCGTGGCCATGTCGGCGACTGGGACATGCTCATCCACCTGATGTGCCGTGGCATTGCGCAGGCCAAGCTCGACCACCGGGCAGAGCTGGCGGATGAAGCTTGCATCGGAGGCGCCACCGTTGGTGGTCAGCGCCGGGGCGCGGCCTGTCACCGCCGCGACGGCGCTGCACATGGCATCGGCGAGGGGACCGGGCTCGGTAAGGAAGACCTCATGCGTGCCGGAGAACGCCAGCTCGAAGCGCGCATTGAGCTCGTCCGCCACGTCCTCGCAATGATGGCGCACCCAGGCCTCGATGCCAGGCCGGGTGTGCAGGTCGTTGTAGCGGATCGAGAAGGCGGCGCGCGCCCGGGCCGGAATGACGTTGCTGGCGCTGTTGGGCACCGTCACGACGGTCGCCTCGACGCTCGACGGCTGGAACCTGGGTGAGCCGGCATCGAGCGGCGTGGCGCTCAGCCGGTCGATCATGCGCGCCAGCTTCGGCACCGGGTTCTCGGCCAGATGGCCGTAGGCCGCGTGGCCCTGCTTGCCGAGCACGGTCAGCTCGGCCGTGACCGCGCCGCGGCGGCCGATCTTGACCTCGTCGCCGACGGCCGCCGAGCTGGTTGGCTCGCCGACTATGCAGGCATCCGGCGACTCACCCCCGCTTTGCATCCACGCCAGCACCTTGGGGGTGCCGTTGATCCCCGGGCCTTCCTCATCCCCGGTGATCAGGAATGAGATGGACCCGCGTGGTAAGGCGCCTCCCACACCTCCGCCATGCCCGGCGATATGATCAAGCGCCGCCGCGACGAAGCAGGCGACGGCCCCCTTCATATCGACGGCACCGCGGCCGTAGAGCACGCCGTCAACGACCTCCGCAGCGAACGGCGGATGGGTCCAGCCGCCCTCGTCGCCCACCGGAACCACATCGGTATGGCCGGCAAAGCAGAGATGGGGGCTGCCACTGCCGATGCGGGCATAGAGGTTCTCGACATCGGGTGTGCCGGGCTCCTGCATGCTGAGCCGATGGCAGGTGAAGCCGGCCGGCCGAAGCACGCTCTCCAGGAACGACAGGGCACCGCCCTCGGCGGGCGTGACGCTGGGGCAGCGAATGAGGCCCTGGGCGAGGGCAACGGGATCTGAAGCTTGGCGATCGGGCATGCGGCAGGCTGGTAATCCTCAAGTGGTTTCCATGCGCGATGGGGTCAGACCGCTCGCCCCGACATTGTAGTCTGTTTGGCTAGCCCGCGGCGAGGGGTCTGACCCCGTCTTCGATGAGCGCGTCTTCTCTGGCTCCGTCTTCGCTGGCAGCCGGGGCGGGCGTCGGCGCAGGCGCAAGCTTAGGCATCGACGTTGGGCCCGTCGCCGGCACGGCGCGAATCAGCGGATCGAGCATGACGATCTTCTGCCAGATCTTCTGCGCCATCCCCGAGGCGATGCGCTCGATGTCGCTGACGGCATCGGTCACGATCACGTCGGGGAAACTCTGGGCGTATAATACCGCAATCTTCGAGGTCAGCGACATCATCTCGGCGCAATAATCGAGATAGCGCGACAGCTCGTAGGGCGTCAGCGTACGCGCCGGCGAGGACGGGGTCTTGCCGCCGACGCTGACGATGGTGCTTGGGTCCTTCGTCAGCTGGTGCATGTCGATGACGTGCACCAGGGCGCGCAGCTCATGCAGTGCCGCAAGGGCTCGGCGCCGCTTGAGGCGCTGCTCAATGGTGATCAGGAACACGAAGATGCCGCCTGTCAGCACCAGAAGATTGGCGACCGCCTCGATGCCCTGGAAGACGGAATAGAGGCTGTCATCGGCGGTCGTGCGCGAGAAATCGATTTGCCGCAGCACCCAGACCAGCAGCGCCACGCCGCAGACCGCAATCGCGACGAGTGCGAGGCGCAGCAGCATATGCCGCCGGGCGATGCGCTGCGCGCGGGCCGAGCTCTCGTGCGCCAGGACCTGCAGCTCGTCGCAGACGGCGGCGAGCCCGGCACCGGGGAAGCGCTCTGTTATGCGCCTTTGCAGCCTGGCAATGGTCTCGATGATCTTTTGTGCGTCGAGGGTCAGGTCTGGGCGTGCGCGCGGCAAAGCTCTCTCCCGTCAAAGACAGCCAACTGCCTGATCACGTTATGCCGTGTCGAAATCAAGGCTGCGCGCGAAATGCAAATGCACCTGTCCTGACTAATCCCGCAGCAGCTCGTTGATGCCGGTCTTGGAGCGGGTCTGGGCGTCGACGGTCTTGACGATGACGGCGCAGTAGAGGCCTGGGCCTGGCTCACCGTTGGGCAGCGGCTTGCCAGGCAACGAGCCCGGCACCACCACCGAGTAGGGAGGCACCTTGCCGGTGAGGACGGTGCCGGTGGCGCGATCCACGATCTTGGTGGAGGCGCCGAGGAATACCCCCATGGACAGCACCGAGCCCTCGCCGACGATGACGCCCTCGACCACCTCGGAGCGGGCGCCGATGAAGCAGTTGTCCTCGATGATGGTGGGGTTGGCCTGCAGCGGCTCCAGCACGCCGCCGATGCCGACGCCGCCGGAGAGGTGCACATTCTTGCCGATCTGGGCGCACGAGCCCACCGTCGCCCAAGTGTCGACCATGGTGCCGCTGTCGATGTAGGCGCCGAGGTTGACGAACGACGGCATCAGCACCACGCCAGGGGCGACGTAGGCCGCGCGACGCACGATGGCGCCGGGAACGGCCCGGAAGCCGGCCGCCTTGAAGCTCTCGGGCGTCATGCCGGCGAATTTCGACGCCACCTTGTCCCACCACGCGGCGCCTCCGGGGGCGCCAGAGATGTCGGTCATGTCATAAAGCCGGAACGACAGCAGAACGGCCTTTTTAAGCCATTGATTGACAACCCATTCGCCGCCCACCTTGGCCGCGACCCTGGCTGTCCCCTTATCCAGCGCCTCGAGAGCTGCCTCGACCGCTTCTCGCACCTCGCCGCCCGTGCCGGGGCCGATGCCGTCGCGCTTGTCCCACGCGGCCTCGATGATGGCCTGCAAAGCTTCGTTGCTCATGGCAGCGTTTGTGGCTTGGGGCGCGCGCTCCTGTCAATTGCCCACGGCGCACCGAGGCCACGTTGCGCGTCTGCAAAACACCGTGCTTTACGAGACACACTGCGCTCGCCTAGACTCCGTCAGCTGGTGAAACGGGGGCATTTATGAAGTTGCGCGCGCTTGCCACGGGTGCCATCGGCTTTACGGCCGCGCTTATGGGCGTGTCCTCGACGGCCGCCGTGCAACAGCTGGCGACAGCCGGCAAACGGCATCTCACGCTGCCTTCCGCGCCGCCAAAGCTGTCGGCCGATTGCGGCACTAAGCGGATCCCCGGCGAGCGCTTCCGGCGACCGCTGCGCGCGCTCAGACAGGCTGTGCGCACGAGCCGCCCCGTAAAGGTGCTCGCCATCGGCTCGTCGTCTACGGCGGGCATCGGCGCATCGTCCTATGCGAAGGCGTATGTGGCGCAGCTGGAGACGACGCTGGAAGGCGCGCTCAAGGGCCTCGACGTGAAGATGATCGAGCGCGGCCAGGGCGGCGAGGAGGCGGAGGGCGCGGCGACACGCATGAAGCGGGAGATCGAGCAGGACCGGCCGGACCTGGTCGTCTGGCAAGTCGGCACCAACGATGCCATCGGCCACGTCAGCGTCGAGCGCTTCACCCAGTGCCTGCGGACGCAGCTCAAGTGGCTCAAGGCGCGCAAGATCGACGTGGTGCTGGTCGATCCGCAATACGGCGACGAGCTGGCCAGCGACGCGCACTACGGGCGTGTGGTCACAGCCATCGCCGACGTGGCGCGCGAGGCGCGCGTGCTGCTGGTCGATCGCTTCGAGGCGATGCGCGAGACGGCCCGGCAGCGGGGCGAGCACTTCTATCTGACCGCCGACAACCTGCATCTCAACGACACCGGCCATCGCTGCATGGCCGAGCAGCTGGCCCGCTCCATCGTCGCCGGCCTGCTGTCGGCAGAGGCGGAAAACGCCAGCGTCAAGGCAGCGGATACGGTGCCGTCTCCGGCACCTGAGCCGGCGCCCTGACACGCATCATGCAGGGCCCCCTCTATCTGACCGGTGGCGGGGGATTGACCCCGACCCGATCTGTGTTCAGCCCACGACAGCGCGGATCAGGCGCTGGGCATCCTCGCTGTCCCACTCGGCGGGGCCGAGCAGGCGGCCCACCTCGCGGCCTTGCGCATCGATCAGAATCGTCGCCGGCAGGCCAATCGCCCGCAGCATGGTGTTTGTGCGCGCCGTCGGGTCGACATAGAGCCCAAGGTGCTCCACTTTAATCTCATCGAGGAATTTCTTCGATGCTTCAAGGCCTTTGCGGTCAACGCTGAGCGCGACCACCTCGAACTTGTCGGAGCCCAGCGCCGCCTGCAGCCGGTCGAGCGAGGGCATCTCCTTGCGGCAGGGCAGGCACCAGGTCGCCCACAGGTTGAGAAGCACCACCTTGCCACGCCAGTCCGCCAGCGTGCGCTCCTTGCCTTCGGCATCCTGCAGCTTGATCTCGGGCAGCGGCGCCGGCTGGTCGCGGAACACAAAGGCTGCCATGTGGCCGGCGCTGAGGGGATTGGTGCTACCACCCTTCGGCGCCTCGGCCGGAGCCGCGGCCGGCGGCGACGGCGCTGCGGTCTTGGCGGGCGGCGGCGGTGAAGCCACGTTGTCAGGCCGGCCCAGGGTCACGTATACCGCTGCAAATCCGATGACCGCGGCAATCGCTGCCGTGGCCAGTGAGATGGCGGCTATTCTCGCTGCACTCTTGGCACTCTGCTTCGCAGCCTCGGGTTCCATATGCTCCGCTCGTGCTGTTGCAACTACCGGTAGGACCTCTCGTGACCGACAAATCCGCCAATAAGATGTGGGGTGGACGCTTCGCCTCCTCGCCGGCCGCGATCATGGAGCAGATAAACGCCTCCATCGACTTCGACAAGGTTTTGGCTCCCTTCGACATTCGTGCCTCCAAGGCGCATGTCGCCATGCTCGCGCGGCAGGGCATCGTGTCCGAGCAGGACGCGCGTGCGATTTCTGCCGGGCTCGACCAGGTGCTGGCAGAGATCGAAAGCGGCGAGTTCGTGTTCCAGCGGGCGCTGGAGGACGTGCACATGAACGTCGAGAGCCGGCTCAAGGAGCTGATCGGCGAGCCGGCGGCGCGGCTGCATACGGCGCGCTCGCGCAACGACCAGGTGGCCACCGACTTCAGGCTCTACGTGCGCGAGTGGATCGACGGCGCCGATGTCGCCGTGGCCGCCTTGCAGCTGGCGCTGGCGCGCAAGGCTGCGGCACACGCGCACCTCATCATGCCGGGCTTCACGCACCTGCAGCCGGCCCAGCCCGTCACCTTCGGCCACCATCTGCTGGCCTACGTGGAGATGCTGGGGCGCGATCGCGGCCGCCTGGCCGGCGCACGCGAGCGCCTCAACGAGTGCCCGCTGGGTGCGGCGGCCCTGGCCGGTACCTCGTTTCCCCTCGACCGCCACGCCACTGCCCAAGCACTGGCGTTCGACCGGCCCTGCGCCAATTCGCTCGATGCCGTGTCCGACCGCGATTTCGCGCTGGAGACGCTGGCGGCGGCCTCGATCTGCGCCATGCACCTGACACGGCTTGCCGATGAGATCGTGCTGTGGATGACGCCGCAGTTCGGCTTCATCAGCCTCTCCGACCGCTTCACCACCGGCTCCTCGATCATGCCGCAGAAGCGCAATCCGGACGCGGCGGAGCTGACGCGCGCCAAGGTCGGGCGCATCGCCGCGGCCTTTCAGAGCCTGCTGATGGTGATGAAGGGGTTGCCGCTCGCCTACTCCAAGGACATGCAGGAGGACAAGGAGCTCACCTTCGATGCGCTCGCCAGCCTGAGCCTCGGTCTCGCCGCCATGTCCGGCATGGTGGAGGACCTGCAGCCGAATGCCGCAGCGATGCGGGCGGCCGCAGGCGCCGGCTTCTCCACCGCCACCGATCTGGCGGACTGGCTGGTGCGCACGCTCGGGCTGCCGTTCCGCGAGGCGCACCACGTGACAGGACGGATTGTCGCAGCCGCCGAGGCGCAGGGGGTGGGCCTCGATGCCCTGGCGCTGGCGGCCATGCAGGCGATTGAGCCGCGCATCACGGACGCCGTCTTTTCCGTGCTTTCGGTGGAAAGCTCCGTCGGAAGTCGGGCAAGCTATGGTGGAACGGCGCCACAGAACGTCGAGAAAATGGCGGCCGCCTGGATAAAGCGGTTGGAAACGCAACAGTAAACCGGCTAGATATCAGCCAAAGCGGCCCGCTCGGGATGGCCGCGAGCGTCAACGAGGCTGTGGCCGGTTCATACTGGGGTTAACGGCTTCACAAACGGGGTCACGAGCCGCACATGCGCAGCCGCTTGCCGCTTTGGCTTGTGATCGCATCGCTGGCGACGGTGCTTTCTGCCGTCTCGGGGTGTGGCGTGCGCGGCCCGCTCGATGCGCCTCCGAGAGCCATTGCGGACGAGCCTCCGACCAGGCCGGGCGAGCCGAAGCCGCATAAGCCCTCTGTACTGGACTCGCTGATCCGGTAACCTGCGCTCCATGCACCACTTCGCCTACCGCGGCGGTGTCCTCCACGCGGAGGACGTAAGCTTGGCACGCCTCGCCGACGAGGTGGGCACGCCCTTTTATTGCTATTCCACGGCGACCCTGGAGCGGCACTACCGGGTGCTGCAGGATGCCTTCGCCGACCTCGATGCGCTCGTCTGTTACGCCCTGAAGGCCAATTCCAACCAAGCCGTGATTGCCACCCTGGGCCGGCTCGGCGCCGGCATGGACGTGGTGTCGGAAGGCGAACTGCGGCGTGCGCTCGCGGCCGGCGTTCCCGCCAGCCGCATCATTTTCGCCGGCGTGGGCAAGACCCGGGAGGAGATGGCGCTTGCCCTGCGTGAGGGGATCCACGGATTCAACGTGGAGTCCGAGCCGGAGCTGGAGGCGCTGAGCGCCGTCGCCGCCGGCGTGGGCTGCAGCGCCCGTATCGCGCTCCGCGTGAACCCCGATGTCGACGCCAGGACCCACGCCAAGATCTCCACCGGCAAGGCCGAGAACAAGTTCGGCGTGCCCTATGCCGACGCCCTGCGCCTTTATGCCAAAGCCGCGGCGCTGCCGGGCCTCAAGGTCGCCGGCATTCACATGCACATCGGCAGCCAGATCACCAGCCTGAAGCCGTTCCGCGACGCGTTCATCCTGATGCGGGAGCTGGCGGGCGAGCTGCGCTGCGCCGGGCACCGGCTTGAGCATCTCGACATCGGCGGCGGCCTGGGGGTGCCGTACAAGAGCACCGGCAGCGACATCCTGCCCTCGCCCCAGGCCTATGCCGGGCTGGTGCGCGAGACACTGGGCGACCTGGGCCTCAAGATCGTGCTGGAGCCGGGCCGGGTGATCGTCGCCAATGCCGGTGTGCTGGTGACGCGCGTCATCTACGTCAAGCACGGCCGCGACAAGCTTTTCACCATCGTCGACGCGGCGATGAACGACCTGATCCGGCCGACGCTGTACGAGGCCGAGCACGAGATCTGGCCGGTGCACGTTCCGGGGCACAGGACGGCCGCGCCAGCGGCGAACGTGGACACTCCTGCGGTGCAAGACGTCGTCGGCCCGGTCTGCGAGACCGGCGACTACCTGGCGCAAGGCCGCCAGCTTCCGGCGGCAGCGGAAGGCGATCTTCTCGCCGTCATGTCCGCCGGCGCCTACGGGGCCGTCATGTCCTCGACCTACAATTCCCGCCTGCTGGTGCCCGAGGTGCTGGTGAACGGCCAGCAATGGGCCATTGTCCGCCCACGCCCGAGCTATACGGATCTCATCGGCCTGGATCGACTGCCGGAGTGGCTGGGTTAGGGTGCGAGGGTGGGCGGCCGGCGTATCGCCGCCGCGCCATCAGGGTCGAGACGTACCGTCCTGTTTTCTCCCCCAGGAACACCGCCCTTTCCTCCACAACTGGTGCGCACAGGTATCATACAGGTTATCTGATATAAGATATACATAGTGCCCCGTTCTTGGCAGGTTGAGGGGGCATACAAAATGCATCGCTGGGCACTGGGCTCGTTGTTGCTCGTCATGGGCACCGGCTGCGCCACCATCACACGGGGCACGATGCAGAGCGTCTCCGTCAACGCGCCCCAAGGCGCCGTCTGCACCATGTCCTCCTCGTCGATCGGCAGTCGGACGCTCACCGCACCGAACACGATCTCGCTGGAGAAGGGCTCTGACAACGTCGCCGTGCACTGCAAGAAGGCGTGCTACACCGACGGCGTCGGCGTCATCCAGTCGTCGGTGGAGGAGATGACCGCAGGCAACATCCTCGTCGGCGGCATCATCGGCCTCGGCGTGGACGCCGCCAGCGGCGCCATCAACAAATACGAGCCCGAGGTGACAATCGCCATGACGCCCATCAAAGGCTGCGGCGGCCGCGGCCGGACGGCATCGCGGGCCTGAGCAGCGGCTGCCTGGTGTTGGTGTCATGCCGGGCCTGTCTCCCCGGCATCCAGCCAACAGATGGCTCTGGTGGTTGTTTAGCGCTGGACCCCGGCCACAAGTGCCGGGGCGACGCCCGACTGAAGCGTCAGGTGCACAGACGGCAGTGCGGCGTGCCCTTTGAGTGCCCGTGGCATGGAAATAGACGCTTCGGCTGGCGTGGGATAGTCCTGCCCCGCCTCTCAATGCGTTGGGTCTGCGCTGACGCTCGGCCGGACGACACGCCGAACCGAGCCTCCCTCACCCGAGCGCCTTCGCCGCCGCCAGCACGGCGTCGGCATGGCCTGGCACCTTCACCTTGCGCCAGCTCTTGGCAACGTTGCCCTTGGCGTCGATCAGGAAGGTGGAGCGCTCGACGCCCATATACTTTCGTCCGTACATGGACTTCTCTACCCACACGCCGTAAGCCGTCGCCACCGCCTTGTCGGTATCGGCTGCGAGGCGCACTGCGAGCGCGTGCTTCTCGGCGAACTTCTGGTGGCTCTCGGGGCTGTCGGGCGAGATGCCGATCACCTCGACGCCCGCCTTCTCGAAGTCCGCCGCCAGGCGGGTGAAATCCTTGGCTTCCGCCGTACAGCCCGAGGTGTCGTCCTTCGGGTAGAAATACACCACCACCGGCCTGCCCTTGAGCTTGGAAAGCTTCAGCCTCTCGCCCGTCTCGGTCGGCAGATCGAAATCCGGTGCCTCGCCTCCGTCCTGGAGCATGGCCGTCCCCCCGTTCACACGCGATTGCGGGCTTTGCCCTAATCCGCCCTACCATTTGTTATCCCGCCCAGGAACCCTGGCAGGTCGTAGGTCATATGATGCACATGGGCCGGCGGCGCCACCCAGCTGCGCATGCTCTTGTGGATGGGGTGATCCTCGTTGGCGTCGGAGCGCACCAGCACGGTGGTCATGCCGAGCGCGTGCGGCGCCTCCAGGTTGAGCGGCATGTCCTCGAACATGGCGGCCCGAGGCGCATCCACCCCGTGCGCCTTGAGGAACGCGTCGTAGCAGGCGGCGGAGGGCTTCGGCACGTAGTCGGCCGCGACGATGTCGAAGATGCCCTCGAACAGGTCCAGGATGCCGAGCTTGCCGGCGATCCGCTCGGCGTGCGCGCGCGAGCCGTTGGTGAAGATCAGCTTGCGCCCCGGCAGCCGCCCGATCGCCGCCGCCAGCTCGGGATGCGCGTTGAGGCCCGACAGGTCGAGGTCGTGCACGTAGTCGAGGAACGCCTTCGGGTCCATCTTGTGCACCCGCATCAGCCCGGTGAGCGTGGTGCCGAACTGGCGGTAGTAGCTCTTCTGCAGGTGCCGGGCATACTCGAACGGTACCCCCAGATAGCGGGCGATGAACTCGCCCATCCGCTGGTCGACCTGCGCGAACAGCCGGCAATCCGCTGGATACAGCGTATTGTCCAGATCGAACACCCACACCTCGGTGCGCTCGAAGCCCGCCGGTACCTCACCATCGGGGTGCGGCGCTGACAACACCGTCCCCTGCCCCGTTGTGGGGGAGGGACAGGGTGCGGGAGATTGCAGAACATCTGAAGTCGGGAGTCCCCCCACCCCTAACCCTTCCCCACATTCCGGTGACGCGCCTTTGGCGCGACGGGGAGGGGGATCCGGTCGCACTTGCGGCGAGGGCGACAGTCCCAGTTTGGGCTTCTTGCTCATCGTGCTCAATCCAGCCCACCCTGCCGCGCCCACACCCACTAGAGGCTGCGCCGCATGCCTTCTTCCAGGCCCACCACCGGCCGATAGCCAAGCTCCGCCTTGGCCGTCTCGACGCTGCAGGCGATGGTCTTGTTCATCTCCGACAGGACGTGGATCTTCTGGTGG
>DASURA010000146.1:0-14459 GCA_036280295.1 Hyphomicrobiaceae bacterium | reverse complement strand
GCCATGGTCGGTCTCGTGTCAGAATTGCGCTGCGGGCTGGATGTTGCGTAGCTTGCGTGCCGCTGCAAGCCCCCCGCGCTCCTCTTTCGCTGTGCGGTCGCGCCGCTGGACGGCATATCACCGACGGCCGGTGCCGGCACGATCGCAGTGCGCCTCCGAATGCAGACCGGTGCCGGACACGCGGCACGCAAAGAAGGACTGAGTTTCATGACTGAATTCACTCCCGTCTCGGCGGCGACCGGCGGCGTCCTGATCGGGCTCGCCGCCACGCTGCTGATGCTTCTCACCGGACGCATTGCCGGCATCAGCGGCATACTCGCGGGCAGCCTGCGGTCCGACGACAGGAAGTGGCGCATCGCTTTCATCGCCGGCCTGATCCTGGCGCCGCTCGTCGCCGGGCTCGGCGGCTACCCGCTGCCGCCGCCGCAGCTGCCAGCAAGCTGGAGCCTGATCGTCGGTGCCGGTCTGCTCGTCGGCTTCGGCACGCGCATGGCCGGCGGCTGCACCTCGGGCCACGGCGTGTGCGGTCTCGCGCGCCTGTCGCCGCGGTCTCTGCTCGCGACCGTGGTCTTCATGGCGACCGCCGTGGCGATGGTCGCGGTGTCACGGCATGTGATCGGAGGCTGAGCGATGCAGGCGCTCGCCAGTCTGGCATGCGGATTCATCTTCGGTGCGGGGTTGCTGATCTCCGGCATGGTCAACCCCGAGAAGGTGCTGGGCTTCCTTGACATATTCGGCGCCTGGGACCCGAGCCTCGCCGTGGTGATGGCGACCGCACTCCTGGTGTCGTACGTCGGCTTCTGGATCGCCCGGCAGCGGGCCCATCCGCTGTTCGCGCCGCAGAGCTTGTGGCCCGCGAAGGGCGACATCGATCGCCGGCTGGTGATCGGCTCGGCGCTCTTCGGCCTCGGCTGGGGGCTCGTCGGGCTGTGCCCCGGCCCGGCCCTGACGAACCTCGCCACGCTGGCACCTGGAGTGCTTGCATTCGTCGTGGCGATGGCCGCCGGGATGCTTGGGCACGACCTGTGGCAGAGTGAGCGCTGATCTCAATGAAAATCGCGGCTCTTGGGCGTCCATGGGGGCGTCCATGGGGGGGGCGTCCAGGGTGCGCGCCAGAAATTCTCGCTGTGCTCCCTGGCGCGGCTGGGTAGCGTGGCGGTGCCATCGCCGAGCCTCTTGAGCTCGCCGGTCAGGTCGATCAGCGTCTCGGCAACGACGTGGATGACGCGGCCCTGCCGCTGGATTAAGCCGCGCACGGCCAGGAACTGCGCCCCCATCACGATGCGGCGGTTGGGCTCGAACACCTTGGGCCAGACCACGACGTTGACGATGCCGGTCTCATCCTCCAGCGTCAGGAAGATCACGCCCTTGGCGGTGCCGGGGCGTTGCCGCACCAGCACCAGCCCCGCCACCGTCACCCGCCGCCCGGCAAGGCGCTTGTCCCAATGCTGGGCGCTGGTGAGAATGCGGCGCCGGCTCAGCTCGTCGCGGAAGAAGGCGACGGGATGCGCCTTGAGCGAGAGGCCGAGGGACGCATAGTCCGCCACCACGTGCTCGCCGAGCGAGGCCGCAGGCAGCTCGACGTGGCTCTCGTCGAACAGGTCGGCGGTCCGGTT
Organism: Hyphomicrobiaceae bacterium; assembly: GCA_036280295.1. Taxonomy (GTDB): domain Bacteria; phylum Pseudomonadota; class Alphaproteobacteria; order Rhizobiales; family Hyphomicrobiaceae; genus AWTP1-13. The sequence continues at coordinate 12,843 of DASURA010000146.1, read as the reverse complement.
CCAGTTGAGGATCGGCGAAGCGGCCGCGCTGGCGCGCTTGCTGCTCAAGTGCAGCACGCCGCCATCGAGGCCTCTCACCGCCCACAGTGCCGCGCGCCGGTCAAGGCCGGTGGAGCGGAACGCATCGGCATCCGCAAGCCGCTCCAGGATGCTGACCGGCGCGCCGCTGCGCAGCCATACCGCGCCGACGCTGGCATAGCCGGCGCCGCGGGCGGCAACGATCTGTTGGGTCGGCTCCTTGGCGATGCCATTGACGAGGTTCAGGCCGAGGCGGACGGCACAACGTGGACGCAGGCGCTGTGCGGATCCCCTCTCCCCGCTTGCGGGGAGAGGGCCAGGGGCATCTGACGTGTGAGGGGCAGCCGAGGGCGCCGACGTTGGAGTGTGAGGCTGCCCCTCACCCCATCCCTCTTTCCGCCCTGTTGGCGCTCGTGGCAAGGTTGGCGGTGGGCGGGGAGAGGGGGATTCCCTCGTCTCCAGCGTGCACATCTCCAGCGTGCACGCCCAATCGCTGGCATTCACATCCGGGTGCAGCACCGTGACGCCGTGCTCGCGGGCGTCGCGGACGAGCTGGGCGGGGGCGTAGAAGCCCATGGGCTGGCTGTTCAGGAGGGCGGCGCAGAACGCCTCCGGGTAATGGTGCTTGAGCCAGGCGGAGACGTAGACCAGCAGCGCGAAACTCGCCGCGTGGCTCTCGGGGAACCCATATTCGCCGAAGCCCTCGATCTGACCGAAGCAGCGATCGGCGAACTCTTGACTGTAGCCGTTCCCCACCATGCCGTCGATGAACTTGCTACGGAAGGTATGGATGGTGCCGGTGTGGCGGAAGGTGGCCATGGCACGGCGCAGCTTGTCGGCCTCCTCGGGCGAGAAGCCCGCCGCCACAATGGCGATCTGCATCGCCTGCTCCTGGAACAGCGGCACGCCGAGCGTCTTGCTGAGCACCTTCTCCAGGGGCGCTGAGGGAAAGCTGACAGGCTCCAACCCCTCGCGGCGGCGCAGGTAAGGATGCACCATGTCGCCCTGGATCGGGCCGGGACGGACGATCGCCACCTCGATGACGAGGTCGTAGAAGCAGGCCGGCTTGAGGCGCGGCAGCATCGACATCTGCGCCCGCGATTCAACCTGGAACACGCCCACCGTGTCTGCCTTGGAGAGCATGGCATAGACGGCCGTATCCTCGGCCGGCACGGTGGCGAGCGTGAGGGTCTTGCCGTAGTGGCGCTCGATCAGGTCGAAGCTCTTGCGGATGGCGGTGAGCATGCCGAGCGCCAGCACATCCACCTTGAGCATGCCGAGCGCGTCGATATCGTCCTTGTCCCACTCCAGGAAGGTGCGGTCCGGCATCGCACCGTTATGGATCGGCGCCGTCTCGTCGAGGCGCTCGCGCGTCAGCACGAAGCCGCCGACGTGCTGGGAGAGATGGCGCGGGAAGCCGATCAGCTGGCGCGCCAGAGCCACTGCCTGGCGGATCGACGGGTTGGCCGGATCGAGCCCCGCCTCGCGTACATGGCCCTCGGGAAAGGCCTCGCCGTCGACGCCCCAGACGAGGCCGGCGAGCGCTGCCGTCACGTCCTCCTTGAGGCCCAGCGCCTTGCCGACCTCGCGGATGGCCATGCGCGAGCGGTAGTGAATGACGGTGGCGCAGATGGCGGCGCGGTCGCGGCCGTAGCGGGCGTAAAGATACTGGATCACCTCCTCTCGCCGCTCGTGCTCGAAGTCCACGTCGATGTCGGGCGGCTCGTCGCGATCGGCGGAGATGAAGCGCTCGAACAGCAGGTCGATCCGGGTCGGATCGACCGAGGTGATGCCGAGGCAGTAGCACACGGTGCTGTTGGCAGCCGAGCCGCGGCCCTGGCACAGGATCGGCGGGGAAGCCTCCTCGCGGGCGAAACGGACGATGTCGTAGACGGTGAGGAAGTAGCGCGCGTAGTCGAGGCGGGCGATCAGCGCCAGCTCCTTCGTGAGCAGGGCGCGCACGGTGCCGGGAATGCCGTCCGGGAAGCGTCTGGCCGCATGCTTCCAAGTCAGGTCCTCAAGGTGCGCCTGCGGGGATTTGCCGGCCGGGACCGGTTCCCCGGGATACTCGTAGCGCAGGTCGTCGAGCGAGAAATGGATGCGTTTGGCGATCTCCAGCGTGCGGGCGACGGGTCGCGGGTCGGCGGCGAAGAGGCGCGCCATCTCGGCGCCAGACTTGAGGTGACGCTCGGCATTGGCCTCCAGGCGGTAGCCGGCCTCGGCGAGGGTGCACTTCTCACGGATGCAGGCGAGCACGTCGGCGAGCGGGCGGCGCAACGGATGATGATAAAGCGCATCGGTGGTGGCGACGAGCGGTGTGCCAAGGCGCGCGGCCAGCTCGGAGAGCTCTCCGAGCCGCCGGCGCTCATCGCCGCGGTAGTTGAAGGCGGCGGCGAGGTAGACGCGGCCGGGCGCGGCGGCAGCAAGGGTGGCGATGCGCTCGATGAAGCCGGGCGTGAGGTTGCGTGGCGGGATGGCGATCAGGATCTGCCCTTGGCTCGCGACCAGCAGTTCCTCGAAGCTGAAATGGCACTGGCCCTTGTCGGCACGGCGGTTGCCATTCGTCAGTAGGCGACACAGACGGCCGTAGGCGGCGCGGTCAGCCGGGTAGCAGACGGCCTCGAAGCTTTCCTCGGTGGCCTCGGTGGGGGGCGCATCGGCGGCGTCATTCGTGATGACATGACTGGTGACAAGGCGGACGCCCACCAGCAGCCGGATGTTGCGCTCCTTGGCGGCCTCGAAGGCCCGCACCACGCCGGCCAAGGTATTGCGGTCGGCTATTCCAATGGCGGCAAGCCCCAGCTCCGCCGCCTGGGCGACCATCTCATGCGCATGCGACGCCCCGCGCAGGAACGAAAAGTTGGTAACGGCGATCAGCTCGGCGAAGGCAGTCATGCGACTTGTCTCTTATTTTACTTATTTATATACACATCATGAGATGATCTCCTGGAGGTGAACCCATTCCGAATCGATCGCGGTGAGCTGCTGCCTTGAGAGTGAGGGACAGCCAAAAGTATCGACTCGGAATGTCGTCCCATCCCTCTCCCTGGGCTGATGCAGTGCATGGCGACGGTGATGTTGCGCGGGGAGAGGGGGGAACGCGTGGCAAGGGGGTCATCCGAATACCCCATGCACGAACCATTGCGGCGTTGCCGTGCCACGCTCGTAGAGGCCGGCGCGGTAGAGCCAGAAGCGGTGGCCCGCGCTGTCCTCGACCACGTAGTAGTCGCGCTCAACGTCACCAGGAATCTGGCGCCACCATTCCGGGGCTATCCGCTCGGGTCCCTGCGCAAAGGCCACGTCATGCAGCACGCCGCGCCAGCGGAACTGCCGTGGCGGCCCATCCGGGATGAGGGCCAGGACCTTCGCGGGCTCTGCACGGGGCAGCAGCAGGAGGGGGCGTGGCCTGTCGGCGATCCAGTGCGGCTCGGGCTGCGGCGTTGGCTGGGGGTGTGCGCGCAGGAAGCGAGGGGCAGCCACAGACGCGACACACAGCATGTGATCGCCCCTCGCTTGATGCCCAGGTATTCGCCGAGGCAATCCGTCATCGTTGTGATGCGGTGCGGGTGCGTGCTCCTGCCCTTCACCCCGCCCCCCGGCCTTCGACGGGGCAAGCCTTCCCCGCGCTGGCGGAGTGCATGGCGAGGTTGGTATTGCGTGGAGAGAGGGAGCCAGCGCGCGCGGAGAGGGAGAAAGGGCGCGGGGAGAAGGAGCGCCCATCCGCACGGCGCGCTCGGGGATATGGCTCTGGTGCGGATAAAGCCGGCGCACGGCCTCTCGCCCCAGGCGATGCTGCAGGCGGTCGATCAGCTGCGCCAGGGCCTCGGGTGGAGCTGTGGCCGCGCCGATCGTCAGCCGCGCTTGATAGTCACTCAGCGGCTCGGCAACCAGCACATCAATCGCAGCAGCCTCGAAGCCGAAATCAGTCTCCAGACTATCATTCACAATCAGGCGATCGAGGCGCAGGCCGATAAGACGTGCAATGTGCTGCGGATCGCGGCTGGGAGCCGCGAGGCCCAGCTCCACCGCCTGCATCTCACCATCGACACGAAACAGCATGAGCCGCAACACACGGACGCCGACGCCAGCGTGCGTGAGGTCGGCGGCGAGACCTTGCAGCAGCCGCGTCGCAGCTTCCTGCACGTGCTCGTGGCTCACAATCGGCTCCATGAACGTGGTCTGCGCCCGGTAGGCTGGCGCGGCCATGGTCGGGACGAGCGGCTCTGGCGCGTGTCCCAGGGCCTGATCGAGACGGAGCAGGAAAGCTTCGAAGCGGGCGGCAAGAGGGGCGCGGGGCGCGTCGATGACGTCGCCGATACGGCGCAGCCCCAGGCGCTGCAGCAGCGACAGGGTTGCCTCAGGCAGTCGCAGGGCGGCGAGCGGCAGGGGCCGCAAAGCGGCGGCCTCTGTGCCGGAGGCGACGATGATGCCGGGAGACCTCCCCTTGGTGATGCCATGCCGGGCGAGCGCCCAGGCAGCGCCGGGTGTGCCGGCGATGGCAAGGCGGGGGGCCAGGCCGAAGGTGCTGAGCCGCCGGTGGAGATCGACGAGCAGCGCTGCCTCACCGCCATGCAGATGCGCCGCGCCGGAGATTTCGATGGTGAGACCGTCGGCGCCGTTGGCCTCGTCCCAGGGGGCGACAACAGGCGCATAGCGCATGGCCCACAGCGCCAGCTGCCGCAAGGCAGCGGCATCGGCTGCCGGATCGGCGGCATGGGCTTGCAGTTCGCCGACCTTGGAGCGGGCGTTGGAGAGGAGATCGCCGGCAACCAGCCCGCCCTGCCGGGCGGCAAGATTGAGGGCAACCACGCGCGGCCCGCCCTTGCCGGGGGTGACCAGCACCAGCGGCCGCTGCGGGTCGAGCCTGGAGCTTGAACCGGAGCTCAAGCCACAGTCCAAACCGGGGCCCAATGGATCAGCCGGCGAGACGCAAACCTGTGGCTCCTGCGGCCTCTGCTCCCTGGGCGTCCCGTCCCTGACACCCCGATCCTTGACTTGATGCACCCTGAGCAGACGGGCGATCGGCCAATTCCTCAACCACACGGAAACGAAGCGTGACATGGTTCCACTCGATCAGCCACGTACCAGGACGATCCATCAGGTGACTCGCAGGGCTGCTGCCTTGGTGGCCGGCATGGTGGCCCATCTGACGGCTTCCCAGACGGCAGCGTTCCAGAACGATACGCCAGCGCAGCCCGGCGAGCGCGCCGTAGCGGTCGCGGCTGGCCGGCGCAGCGGCAATGCGCCAGCGGGTGACCGCGGCACTCGTGCCGGCTGTCTTGGCGCCATTCAGCAGGACAAGCGGAGTGCGATGCCGTGCCGCCGCCAGATTAAGCCGGCGGCTGGCGGTCAGATCAGGCCCGCCAGCGAGGGCGCCGGCCACCATGGCGGGCTGCGCCTCGGACCGCAGCGTCTCCTCGAGCGCCCACAGCGCTTCCTTATCGGATTGGGTCTCGACCAGGATCAGCCGGTCAACAGCAAGGCCAAGCTGGGCAAGGCCGTGCCCATACGGTGCTCCGTGCTCAGCCAGTACGCGCCGGGAGGCGACGAGAACGGCGGGCCCTGTCCGCACCTGTTGGCTCAGAGCCGTCAGGGCGAGCAGGAATCCGAAGGCTGCCGGCTGAGCGGCATAGGCAGCAACTACCTGATTGAGGGCTCCCCAGGCGAGACGGGCTGGAAGCCCCCAATCGAGCCCCGCATCTGTTGCCCCTCGCAAGGACGACAGGCTCACAGGCGCTCTCTCCGAGCAGCCGCCCCCGATCGAGGTGGCCTGCATCCTTTCCAAGGTCTGTCTCAAAGCAGCAACGCGCACCTCGGCTGAAGCCTCGGTGCCGGCTCTGTGTGTATAGCTGTGAGTGAGAGAGCGCATGCGATCTGCGAACCGCGACCAAGCTTCACATCAGTCAAAACAAAATAAGAACATTAAGCGAACGAGTCAAGCACGCATCACGCGCATCAAATGACAACTCCAGCCGACTTGCCTCCTGCAGGTGCACCTCCACTCCTCACACATGGCGGCAGCCCTTCTGGACAACCCGCGTGCATGTGCGAAAACGGCTCCTGCCGATAACGGGACGATTCAGGGGGGACAAGGACAGTAATGCAGCTCGATATGGCGGCGAAGCACGCGCAGGCGAGGAATGGGACAACCGGACCGGAGCTTGTTGTCGTCATTCCCACCTTCAACGAGCGCGAGAACATTGGCCCGCTGCTGGAGAAGCTGGAGCACGCCCTGGCGGGCGTCGCGTGGGAGGCCGTGTTCGTTGACGATGATTCCACCGATGGCACCGTCAGCGAGCTTGAGCGGGCTTGCGCTACGGACCAGCGCGTGCGCAGCGTGCGCCGGCTTGGCCGGCGCGGGCTCGCCTCCGCCGTCGTCGAGGGGATGCTGAGCAACTTCGCTCCGTACATTGCGGTGATGGATGCCGACCTGCAGCATGACGAGCGGCTGCTCACCCCCATGCTGGAGATACTGCGCAAGGATGCTGCCGATATTGTCGTGGGCTCGCGCTATCTGACCGAGGACGGGCTCGGCGACTGGAGCAAGGGGCGACGCACCGTCAGCAAGGTTGCGACCGAGCTGTCGCGCCTGGTGCTCAGGGGCCATGACCTCACCGATCCAATGAGCGGCTTCTTCATGCTGAAGCGCACCGTCTTCGACGGCGCAGTGCGGCAGCTCTCTCAGGAGGGCTACAAGATCCTGCTCGATATCGTCGCCTCGTCCCCTGCGTCGGTGCGCATAAAGGAGCTGCCCTACGTGTTTGGCCTGCGCCAGCACGGCGAGAGCAAGCTCGACAGCCTGGTGGTGCTGGACTACCTGACCCTGCTGCTCGACAAGCTGATCGGCCGCTGGGTGCCGGTGCGGTTCCTGCTGTTCATGGCTGTGGGCTCGATCGGCGTGCTTCTGCATATGGCCGTGCTGGCATCGGCCTTGCGGCTCGGCGCCGATTTCCTCTCCGCGCAGACTGCCGCCACCGCCATCGCCATTGCGGGCAACTTCTTCCTCAACAATGCGCTGACCTATCGCGACAAACGCCTCAAGGGCATCCGCCGCATGGTGCTCGGCCTTGTCACCTTCTATGCCGTGTGCTCGATCGGCGCCGTGGCCAACGTCGGCATCGCCGACTTCCTGTTCGCCCAGGATTACGAGTGGTGGATCTCCGGCATCTCCGGCATCCTTGTCGGGGCAGTCTGGAACTACGCCGCGTCGGCGCTGTTCACGTGGCGGCGATGACGCCGCGCACGATCATTGGCTGCCTGCGGTCGATGCGAGCCTGAACCGCACCACGAACTCCGCGCCCCGGCTATTGCCGGGCGCCAACAACAACTCGCCGCCGAGGCTCTCCACGATCTGCCGGCTGATCGTCAATCCCAGGCCTGTTCCGAGCTGGCCTGGCGCCGATCCGCGCGCGAACTTGGCGAAGATGTGCTCGCGCTCGCTCTCTGGAATCCCAGGCCCGTTGTCTGCCACGCGCGCCTCGTAGATGCCGTCGCGGACGGCGCTGGAAATCGTCACGATCGGCCGGATGTTGGTGTTGTACTTGATGGCGTTCGAGATCAGGTTGATGAAAACCTGGGCAACCCTGTCGCGATCGCCGTCGATCCGCGCGTCCCCGGTCCGGCTCGATCGCTTAAGCGTCACGCCTTCGGCGCGCGCCAGCACCTCGCAGACCTCCATCGCCTGGTCGATCACCGCTTCAGGGTCGAACAGCGACTTCTGCCAGGCGGGCTGGCCACTCTCCATCTGCTTGAGATCGAGTATGCCATTGAGCAGCCGCGTCAGCCGGAGACTCTCGTTCTGGATGACGCCCAGGAAGCGGAGCTGCTCGGCTTCGTCGATGTCACGATTGTTGAGCAGTATCTCGCTGAACGAGCGGATCGACGTCATCGGTGTGCGGACTTCATGGCTGACCTGGCTCAGGAACTCGTCCTTCTGGATGTCGACCTGGCGAAGCCGCTGGTTTGCCTGCGCCAGCTCGGCGGCGGTCGCCTCGACCTGCCGCGACTTCCGTTCCAGCTCGGCGGAGTAGGCCCGGATCTGCTCTGCCTCGTCGGCCAGCCGTTTCAGCTCCTCGACGCCGATCGTCTCGCTGGTCACCACGCGAGAAACGAGCGATCGCGCGGAGGCCGCGCCGACATGGGCCGCCAGCCGTTGCTCGACCAGCGATATCAGCTCGTCGCTGGCGGTCACGGTGCGCTCGCCGCTTTCGCCGCCGCCGAAAAGGTGCACCGCCGCGGCGGGGCCAAGGACGCGGTCGGCGATCTGGCGCAGCTCGGAAACCCGCGCCGTACGCCGGATGACGCGCAATTCGCTCTCGGTCTGGCGACGAAACACGTCGATGAACAGCGTGGACTGGACGCGGGCCAGCGGCGTCGGCTCGGACAGCATCGAGGCGGCGATGAAGAACACGATGTTGGCGCCGATGCTCCAGAACGTGGCATGCACGAGCGGATCGAAATCGGTGAGTCCGAACAAGGCATAGGGCTTCAGCCACGTCCAGCCGAAAGGTCCGTTCTCGATGACGCTTGCCGGCATCAGGAAGGAGCCTTCGAAGCTCGGCAGGAATAGCGTGTAGCCCCATATGAGGAAGCCGGCGACGAGGCCGGCGATTGCGCCCAGATGGGTGGCAGATCGCCAGTACAGGCCACCAACGAGGCTCGGCAGGAACTGCGCCACGCCGCAGAAGGAGATCAGGCCGATCGCGGCGAGCGCGTCGGACGCCCCGCCCAGCCGGAAATAGAGGAGGCCTAGAAAGACAATGAAGATGATACTTGCCCGGCGCGCGCCGAGAATAAAGGCGCGGACGCTGGGGGCGCTCGCCACCGGGAGGATCGAAAAGCGCAGCGCCAGCGGCATCACGATATGATTGGAGATCATTGTCGACAGGGCGATCGACGAGACGATGACCATCGATGTCGCCGAGGAGAAGCCACCGAGAAAGGCAAGCAGGGCCAGGGCGTCCTGATCGGTGGCGAGCGGCAGCGTCAGGACGTAGAGGTCCGGGTTGGAGCCTGCCGGGAGCCTGTCGAGCCCGGCGATGGCGATAGGCAGCACGAACAGGCAGATCAGCAGCAGATAGAGCGGGAAGAGCCAGGAAGCGGTTCGGAGCTGGCGCTCGCTCGAATTCTCCACGACGGTGACTTGGAACTGGCGCGGCAGGCAGATGACCGCTGTGCCCGCCAGGAAGCAAAGCGTCACCCAGCGCGCGCCGAACGTGTCCTCGGGATGCAGAAGGCTGACGGGGGCGTTGGCGAAGACGCCAGATGGCGTGTCGGCCAGCCCCACGACGACCCACAGGCCAACGGCAACCAGGGCGGCGAGCTTCACGACGGCCTCGACCGCGATCGCCGCTATGACGCCGTGATGGCGCTCGTTCACGTCGAGGTTGCGGACACCGAAGATGATCGAGAAGACACAAAGCCCTGCCGCCAGCCAGAACGCGACCACGTAGTCTGGATCGAGGGTTGTGCCGGCGGCCACAACGGCCCCGGCCGGGAAGGTCACCACCTGGAAGCTCGCGGTGAGAGCCTTGAGCTGCAGGGCGATGTAGGGAGCGATCGCGACCACGGCCATCAGTGTGACGATCGCACCGAGCGCCGGGTTCTTGCCGAAGCGGGCGGATATGAGATCGGCGACGGATGTGATGTGATGGACGCGGCCGACCGTGACGAGCTTGCGAAGGAACAGCCACCAGCCGGCAAACACGATCGTCGGACCGAGGTAGATGGTGGCGAACTCCATTCCGCGGGTCGCCCCGGAGCCGACCGCGCCGAAGAAGGTCCACGACGTGCAGTAGATCGAGATCGACAGGGTGTAGACCAGCGGCGAGGACAGCCACCCCGAGGGATTGCGGCGCGCCTGCCGGTCGCCCGCGAACGCCACCCCGAACAGCAGGGCGACATAGGTCAGACAGACGATGACAACGAGGTTGACGTGCAGCATCAGGACCGACCCGGATCACGGGGCTCCCCGCCCGGCGGGCTGGTCCCGACCGAGGCAATCACGGGGCCCGGCTCGCGGGCGTGGCGGCGCGCCAGCAGCCACGCGCCCAGGATGATCGCTACCCAGGCACCGAACACATAGATGACGATGAGCGGGATCCCGGCGATGAGCACGGGAGCCGCGAAGACGAGAATTAATGGCGGCATAAGCAGGACGGCGCCTGCAATCGGGAGAAGGACTGCAGCGTCCCGCACCGCCTGCGCATCGCTGCCCCAGGTTTTCATGGATCGGCCTCGCCCGCGGCGAGACGGGAAACCTGCTCGACCACCTCGACATTGGAGAAGGGCTTTGTGATGAACGCGCTGGCGCCGCTCGCTTCGGCCATTCTACGGTCGTTGGCTTGGCCCTTTGCCGTCAGCACGATGACCGGCAGGGTCGCCAGGGCACGGTCCGCCCTGATCGCCCGGAGCACGTCGAAGCCGTTCATGCCAGGCAGCATGATATCGAGAACGACGGCATTGAAGGACTGTCGCCGCATGCGGTCGAGGGCTTCCGCACCGTCGATCACGGCTTCCACATCGAAGCCGGCGCGCCGGAGGATGAAGGTCAGCGATTCGGAAATGTTGGGCTCGTCCTCGACGATGAGTATGCGTGCCTTGGCCATGGAGAATGCTTCCCGCATCTTCTACCGACGCTCGTGTCCGGATCATGAAATTCCACACGGCATGGCGCAATGTTGGAACGAGTTTCGCGATCCGAAGAATACTAGCCGCTTTTATGATTGCTCGTGCGATTCAGATCGAGAAGTTCGCTTTACCACTTGGCACTCGCTGCGATGCAGCGGACTTCTCGATGCATCACACGAGCGAGGCTGCGCCTCGTCACCCGTCGGCATTTCTGCCTGAAGGCGGCCGGGAGATCAGCGCGGCTTCCTGCCGATGGCCGCAACCGATCCGCGGGCACAGCCGGCAGAAGGTGCCGATCGGAGCCATGGCCGCGGTGCGGTCAATGCCGTCCGCATATGCGACGCGCGCGGCATCGGCGGCCCGACAAGCGAGCATAACCGAAAGGAGGCGGCGGGGAAGCACCGCGGTAGGCGGCTGCTTCTCGACCGCGCGCGCGAAGAAAAGGAACTGCTCTCCCGATGGCAGCTCGCCGAAGCTGCGCACTGTCACGCCCGGGCTCTGGAAGGCCGCGTGGATCGCCCACAAGGGGCAGGAGTTGCCATAGCGTGGCAATGGCAGGCCCGGCAGAGGCAGCCGCTTTGTGACATATCCCGACACATCCGATCGCATGAAGGCGAAGCGTATGCCCTCGGCACCGGGGCGCCGCAGCGTCGCCAGCCGGTGCGCCGCCTGCTCGTAGGAAACGCCGAACTGGCGAGAAAGCCCGTCGAGATCATAGCGGACGCGTTCGGCCGCCTGCAGGAAGGGTTCATAGGGCATCAGGACAGCCGCGGCGGCATAGGCATTGAGGGCGGACGCCGCCAGCGCCCTCGATTCATCCAACGCGAGGGCAGGATGAGTCTCCACGAGGACTCTGGTTGCGTCCGCCGCGTCGTCCCGGAGCGCTTCCTTGAGCAGCCGGAAGCGCCGGGTCTCCGCCGTCGAGGCGGCTGGTGGATCGAGCGGCAGCCGGCCTTGCGCAACCAGAATCCTCTGCGCTGCAGCGTCGGGCGCTTCGCCAGGGCGGCAGGTGGCAAGAAAGTCCGCCGCGAGCGTTTCGAGCTGGGGGAAGTAGTTGTCGGTCGCGAGAATGAACGCGTCGATGTGCTCCGCCGGGGTGGCCGACCGCACGCGCATATGGGCGTTATCGAAGAATGCTACCAGGGCTTGAGCGACACTGGAGAGCTTGTGTGCGTCGGCGGCGACGATCGACAGGAAGCGCCGGCGATCGGCGCCGGGCAGCGTGTCCCCGGCATTGAGGATCTCCGCCGCCGCCCGAATCGAGGTGACGTTGGTCAGGATGCGATGCACGCTGTCGCCCAGGAACGGATCGCGGTTGAGCCTGTCGGCAAGAGCGAGAACCGCCTGGGTCTGGTCAAGCCAGGCATGGTACAGCCTGAGCACAAGGCTCGCCCAGCCGGGATTGCGTCCGACCAGTTCCTCGGCAGAACCGGGGTGGTCGCCGCTCTTTGCGAGCTCCGGATCAGCGGCGATCTCCTCCAGGCTCGTGACGATCCGCTGTTCGGCTTCCCCGTCGAGATCGGCGCGGGCGACGCCGAGACCTTTTGCGATGCGGTCGACGACCGCGGGGCCGACCGCACGCTTCTCCAGCTCGATCAGATTGAGATAGGACGCCGAAATCCCTGCTCGGCGGGCAAGCTCGCCCTGGCTCAGGCCCCGCGCCTTGCGCAGCGCCCTGATCTTCAAGCCGGTCAAGCCCTTCACCATACGAACCTCGTCAGGCCTGTAAAATATTGACTCAGAACTGAAGCGATTGTTCCTAAAATTTACACGATTTCCCAGTTAAACCAATGTCTTATTGAATATGTGACAACATGCGGCGCAATAATCACACGGATACCAGAAGCCGGCACCGAGCCGGCGCGGGCGCCCTGGGAGGATTCGATGACATTCAAGAGCATGAACCGCCGGCACTTTCTCAGGGCCGGCGCGACGGTTGGCGTGGGGCTTGCCGCCCCGATGCACTTCATTCGTGGAGCGTACGCCGAGGACATCTCGTGCAACATGCCGAAGGGCAAGACGGTCACTTTCGGCTGGAACGTGCCCCTGACGGGTGCCTATGCCGACGAGGGTGCCGACGAGCTCAAGGCCTTCCAGCTGGCCGTCAAGCACCTCAACGGCGAGGGTGACGGCGGCATGCTCAAGACGATGAAGCCGACGGCCCTCAAGGGCAACGGCATCCTCGGCAAGAAGGTC
>DASURA010000145.1:0-24114 GCA_036280295.1 Hyphomicrobiaceae bacterium | reverse complement strand
CGCATCGAGAGGAAGCCGTTGGGCTTGCCTTCGGTGAATGGCGAGCCGGCAAAGATGGCGGTGGCAACCGGCTGCAGCGCCAGCGAGACACGCAGCTTCTGCACCATGTCGGCCTCGCTGCCGAAGTCGAGGTTCACCTGGATGGTGCAGGTGCGATACATCATATCGAGGCCGCGGCTGCCGACCTTGGGCATATAGCTCGTCATCACCTGGTAGCGCTGCTTGGGCATGCGCGGCATCTCGGCGAGTGTCCATTCCGGCGCGAAGCCGACGCCGAGGAAGCCGATGCCCAAGGGCGAGCCGACCTGCAGGCACTGGTCGAGATGCGCCTGCGTTTCCACCGCCACCTCGTGCACGCTCTTGAGGGGTTGGCCGGACAGCTCGAATTGACCGCCGGGCTCCAGCGAGACCGTGCCGCCCGGCTCGCCGTCCGGGCGCTTCAGGGCAATAACCGTCCCGCCTTCCTCGATCGGCTGCCAGCCGAACCGCTCGATCAGGCTCAGCATCAGCGCGCGCACGCCGCGCTCGCCCTCGTAGGGTACCGGCTTCAGGGTGTCGGTGTGGAAAAGGAGCTTCTCGTGCTCGGTGCCGATGCGCCAGTCCGCTGCCGGCTTCGCGCCAGCGGCGATCCAGGCGACAAGGTCGTCACGCGAGTCCACCGGCTGGCTCGGCGCTGTGTCCTGGCGGGTGGACATCGGGTTTGCTGATCCTGGATCGGCGGCGGAGCGTAGCGCTGGGCGCTGTCCCTGCGGGTTGAAATGGGCGGCGATAGTTAGAGGAAAAGTTGCGCCGCACACAAGCGTCGTCGCCGCAGGCTAGTGGGTAGCGCAGTGTTCCGCCACCAGTGCTGGCGCACTGACCGAGACGCCTGCACTCGTGCGCGGCTGCGTGTCGGAGCGGACCTCTCGATCTCAATCGCGCTGGCAATCGTTTGGCGCGATCAGGACACCGGTGTCCGGATCGCGAAATTCGTCTCAGGGTGCCGCAAGGTTGGAACGAATTTTCGCGATCTGGTGGACACTAGCCAACATTATGATCGCTAGTGCGATCGAGATCGAGAAGTCCGCTTCGCCACCTAGCTAAACCGATGAAGCGGACTTGTCGATCATCGCACTAGCGCCAGTCTCCCAGCACCGCGTTGACGAGCGCCAGTGCCGCAACCGCCGCCGTGTCGGCACGGAGGATGCGCGGCCCGAGAGAGATGCGGGTGACGTATGGCTGGGTTGAGAGAAGCTCACGCTCGGCCGGATCGAATCCGCCCTCGGGACCGATCAGCACGGCGACGGGGCCGGGCTCGACCATCGCCAGCGCCGTGAACGGGCAGGTCTCGGCGCCATCCTCGTCGCAAAAGATGAGGGGACGCGAGGGCTTCCAGCCGCCGATCGCGCGCTCCAGCGGCTCGGGGGCGCACACCTCAGGCAGACGCAGGATGCCGCACTGCTCGGCCGCCTCGATGGTATGGGTGCGCATGCGCTCCAGGTTCACACGCTCGGCGACGGTGCGCCGCGTCAGCACCGGGCGCAGGCGCTGAACGCCCATCTCCGTCGCCTTCTCCACCATGTAGTCGAGCCGGGCGCGCTTGAGCGGCGCGAACAGGTAGTCGATATCCGGTCCGCCGTGCTGGGGGCGCACCTGGGCCTCGACAGTCAGGCCCGTCGCCCGGCGGCCCAAGTCGGCCACCTCTGCGCGCCACTCCCCATCGCGCCCGTTGAAGGCGAGAATGGCGTCACCGGCCTTCAGCCGCAGCACGTTGCGCAGATAGTTGGCCTGTGCCGGCGTGCAGGCGACGGAGGCGCCTTCGGCGAGGTCCGCCTCGACGTAGAGGCGCTGGGCGTTGAAATCGTACCGACTCATGGCCGGCAGTTTACAGGCGGCCGAAGCTTTCCTGGAGTCGGAACATGCGGGTGTCGGAAGTCGGGCGTCGGAAGCACCCACGCCAGCGACATCCGCCGCCCGTCAGGATGTCTGATCGAACTTGAGCACCGCCGGAATTGTCCTGAGCATCAGCGCAAGATCGAGCTTGAGCGACCAATGACGCGCGTAATAGCGGTCGCGTGCGACGCGGGCACGATAGCTCACGCTGTTGCGTCCCCTGACCTGCCACAAGCCGGTGATGCCAGGGCGGACGCTGAGATAGGCGCCGATGTGGCGTCCGTAGCGGACTATCTCCCCTGGCACGATCGGCCTTGGGCCGACCAGGCTCATCTCCCCGCGCAGCACGTTGAAGAGCTGCGGCAGCTCGTCGAGGCTGGACTTGCGCAGGAGATGGCCGAGCGGGGTGACCCGCGGGTCGTGCGCAAGCTTGCAGTTGGCCCGCCACTCGCGCGCGGCCGCGGGGTTGGCGGCAAGGTGCCGCTCCAGCAGCTCGTCGGAGTTGCTCGCCATGGTTCGGAATTTGTAGCAGACGAACGGACGCCCCCGGTGCCCGATGCGCCTGTGCCCGAATATCACCGGGCCCCCCATCAAAAGCCGGATCAGGCCGGCAACCGCCAGCATGATCGGCGCCAGAATCAGCAGCGCCATCCCGGCCAACGCGATATCGATGATCCGCTTGGCCATGCCGCCAAGCGGCTGCCGGGGCAGCCTGTACGTGAACGACGGCCGTCCACCCTGCGTGCCCTTGAGCAGGGCCGATGGCATCGCCGATGCGGCATATGGAATGGATAGCGTTCGCGCAGCAGCAGAGCGTCCGGCCCGCTGTGATTCCCAGACTTCGACGAAGTTCTTGTCCACACTCCGCACCCCAAAATATCAACGCCACAATCGGACATTGCAATCTGCTGTCTTAATTTTGGGAATATCCCGCACCACGCAGCAGCACCAAATCTGACAACCACCCATGATTGAATAGAAATCTTGCGCATTTGCGTTTACTGAGTATTGCGCCCGGCACTACTTTGGGGAGGTGGGCGAGCGCCACGGAATTGCGGCAATCGGCCAAGACGGCTTTCGCCAATCACCAGGCTCTCGCCAGTGATCGCCGACCGCATTTGTCGGGATTGGGCCCGCTCACGGGCTTTGAGACAGCCTCGCCGGCCTCAGAGGCCGAGCATCAGCGCGATGTTCTGCACCGCGGCGCCGGCGGCACCCTTGCCGAGGTTGTCGAGGCGCGCCACAAGCACGGCCTGCCGGAGCCGCTCGTTGGCGAACACCCGCAGCTGCAGGCGGTCCGTATCGTTGAGGGCAAGAGCATCGAGGCGTCCATCTGCCTCCGCCGGCACCACCTCGACATGGCGCATGTCGGGGCGCATGTCGGGGCGCGTGGCCGCATAGTGCGCGACCAGTGCGGCCTCCAGGTCGCGGGCGGCGGGCCTGGCGGGGAGGGCGTCGAGATGCAGAGGCACGCTGACCAGCATGCCCTGCCGGAAATTGCCTACCGAGGGCACGAAGATCGGACGCACGGAGAGCCCGCTGTAGCGCTGCAGCTCCGGCACGTGCTTGTGCTGCAGCCCAAGGCCGTAGAGCTCGAAGGCAGGCGCGCGGTCGGTCTCATAGGCCTCGATCATGCTGCGGCCGCCGCCGCTGTAGCCGCTGACGGCGTTGACGCTGATCGGATACTCGGCCGGGATCAGGCCGGCATCGACCAGCGGCCGAATGAGGGCGATGGCGCCGGTCGGATAGCAGCCAGGATTCGCCACCTGCCGGGCCGCGGCGATGGCGGCCGCCTGCCCGCTGGTCAACTCGGGAAAGCCATAGGTCCAGCCGTCGGCCACCCGATGGGCGGTGCTGGCATCGACCACCTTAGGGGCATCCTTGCCCAGGGATGCCAGCAACGCCGCCGCCTCGATGGCGGCCGCGTCGGGAAGGCAGAGCACGACGAGATCAGCCTGACGCATCATGGCAAGCCGGGCCGCCTCGTCCTTGCGGCTCTCCGCATCGATGCTGCGCACCTCTATGGCCTGAACGGCATCCAGCCGGCGGCGGATCTGGAGACCCGTCGTGCCTGCCTCGCCGTCGATGAAGACGACCGGTTTTGCGGGGTGGCTTGATGCAGTCGCGGGGTGAGGCATTGGTTTCGAGGCTCCGCCAGCGGGATCGCCGACACAACAAAAAAGGCCGCATCTAGGCAGGCGGCCCAGCGAGAAGATCAGCTCACGCGCTCTTCATCGCTTCCGCACATCGCGCGCCATACGGCGATGGGTTGCTGTTGCATGTGGCGGACGGGTCATAGCTGCGTATATGCGAGCAGTGTGCCACCGTGTCAACGGATCGCTTGGCGTGGGGGATCAGCAGCCGCGTCATCCGGCTCGTGGCCTATCCCGCTCTCGCAATATCCATGCCTGCACGCGCCGTTCACCTGCGACCGGGCGTCGGATCCAACACCACCTCAGAGCCCCAGGAGCAGCCGCACGAGCGCGGTCACGTCCGGAGCGCACCAGATCCCGCTCCAGGCGCCGCAGGCGACCTCGCGCGAGCCGGTGAAGATCATATCGAGCGCGACGAAGAGAATCACCGCCCAGCCGATCCAGGCGATCCAGGTGTGGCGCGCCAGCACATTGGCGATGAGATTGGCGGCAATCGCCATCAGCACGACGGCAATGCCGAGCCCGATAGCCAGGACCAGCGGCTCGCCCTTGGCGGCGCCGGCGACGGCGAGCACGTTGTCGAGCGACATCGACACGTCGGCGAGAATGATCTGCGTCACCGCTGCGCCGAAGCTCATAGGCGGGCCGGATGTCTCGCCGGAGATGGGGTGGTGCCCGGTTGTGCGGCGCTTGCCGGCGTGCGTCAGCTCCCGGTACATCTTCCAGCACACCCACAGCAGCAGCAGGCCGCCGGCCAGCGTCAGGCCGACGATGGCGAGAAGCTCGGTGGCCACGGCGGCGAAGGCGATGCGCAGCACAACCGCGCCGGCGATGCCCCACAGGATCACACTGCGCCGGATCTCCGGCACCACCCGCGAGGCGGCGAGGCCGACGACGACCGCATTGTCGCCCGCCAGCACCACATCGATCATGATGATCTGAAGCAGGGCGGCCAGATTGGCCTGCAACCATTCGATCATCCCGGGCCTCCGGCCTGGACCTGGGCGGTATATGAATGGCGGGCAAGGAATGGACAAGTGCCCGGCTGTCCGTTGCTTACGGAAAAGCCGGGCACGAAAGATTCGCAGATCGGAAAGCCGAGCGCGAGGCGGGAGACGGGGCCAGACCCGTCGCCGCCACATCGCAGACCAAGCCCAGCGAGCGGACGAGGGGTGTGACCCCGTACGCGCGCGACCGAGCCTAGCGCTTCGAGAACTGGAAGCTGCGGCGCGCTTTTACACGGCCGTACTTCTTGCGCTCGACAACGCGGCTGTCACGCGTGAGAAAGCCCCCCTTCTTGAGCACCGGCCGCAACTCCGGCTCGAAGTAGGTGAGCGCCTTGGAGATGCCATGGCGAACCGCGCCGGCCTGGCCCGAGAGCCCTCCGCCCGTCACCGTCGCCGTGATGTCGAACTGGTCAAGGCGGTTGGCGGCCTGCAGCGGCTGCCTGAGCAGCATCTGCAGCACCGGACGAGCGAAATACTGCTCGAACTGCTTGGCGTTGACCGTGATCTTGCCCACGCCGGGCTTGATCCAAACGCGCGCCACCGCGTTCTTGCGCTTGCCGGTGGCGTAGGCGCGGCCCAGGGCGTCGACCTTCTTGGCCGGCAGCGCCGCCGGCTCAGCAGCGGTGCCCTGCATGGTCGTGGCCAGGTCTTCCAGGGTCTTGGCGTCAGCCATGGCGGTCAGGCCCTCACATTCTTGCGGTTGAGCGACTTCACGTCGAGGAGCTGGGGCTGCTGCGCCTCGTGCGGATGCGTGCCGCCCTTGTAGATCTTCAGGTTGCGCATGAGCTGGCGCTGCATCGGGCCACGGCTCAGCATGCGGCCGACTGCCAGCTGCAGGATGCGCTCGGGATGCTTGCTGTCGAGGATCCGGCGCGGGGTGCGCGTCTTGATGCCGCCCGGGTAGCCGGTGTGCCGGTAGTAAACCTTGTCCTCGGCCTTGGCGCCGGTGAAGACCACCTTCTCGGCGTTGATGACGATCACGTTATCGCCGTCATCGACATGCGGCGTGTAACTCGGCAGATGCTTGCCCTTGAGGCGCATGGCGATCAGCGAGGCCAGCCGGCCCACGACCAGCCCCTGGGCGTCGATCAGCACCCATTTCTTCTGCACCTCACCGGGCTTGGCGAAGTAGGTTTTCATGTGGTGCCCCCACGGTTGCGCTCAGGCTCGCGCTCATGCTCGTTCACGCGCGAACGAAACGCGCTTCTAAGCTGAAGCGCCTCCCGCGTCAACGGCCGCCGTGAAAAAATACATTCGCAATTTCAATGCCTTATAGCAACGGTATCATTTTACCGTAGAAGTCGAGACCGCATAGCTTGCCGTCGCATGCGCAACCATCTCGGACACCCCCTCCGCGTAGAGCTCGACCTCGCCGACGGCGGTGCGCCGGCCGAGGCGGATCAGCTTGACCTCGGCCGTCATGTCGCCGGCGGCCGGCCGCGCGAGGAAGTTGATGTTCAGGCTCGATGTCACCCATTCGAAGCCGGGCTCGCCCAGGCTGGCGATGATCGCCACGTAGACGCTGAAGTCTGCAAGCGCGAACATCGACGGGCCGGAGATGGTGCCACCGTGGCGGGTGTGCCGCGGATCGGCGATCATGCGCACCTGGGCGCCACGCATCGCCACTGCCTCGATGATCATCGTGCGGCCGCCTGCGTTTATCTGAGGGAAGTGCACATCCATCAGCTCTGTGATGCGCTTCGCGTCCAGTCGAGCTGCCGCTGGGCCAGAATCCGAGCCGGGTTGCGGGGGCGTGCTTGAGCCAGGCGTTGACATGTCTGCGAGCGTCCAACTTTTGTCATCGGTGAATCCTACCAGGGTCGGATTCAAACCAATGGCGACGGCGTCGCCAAGCGAGGACTATCATGCACCAGGTGTCACGCCTTTTCGCCACCGCTCTCGCGGTCGTCGCGCTCGCCTACATGAGCGGCGTCGTCTCGGCGCAAGCCCCCGTGCGGCAGGTCAAGTTGTCGGAGCAGAAGATCGAGAGCTTCATCGCCGCCTATAAGGACATGGCCGACGCGTTCGACAAAATGGCCACGGAGAAGTCGGAGGCAACCGTGCAGACCCAGCTCGATGGCATCGCCAAGAAGTTCGGCTTCAAGGACCATGGCGAGTACGACGAGGTGGCAACCAACATCGCCATGGTGATGTATGGCATCGACCCGCAAACCAAGGCCTTCACCGACCCGCCGACGCTTGCCAAGAAGGAGCTTGAGGACGCCACGGCCGACAAGACGCTGCCCGAGAAGGACAAGAAGCAGCTGCTGGAGGAGCTGACCGAGCAGCTCAAGTCCGTCCAGCCGATCGCGCATCCGGAGAACGTCGAGCTGGTCAAGAAGTACTACGACAAGCTGGAGCCGCTTCTGCAGTAGCGAGGCACGAATGACCACACCGGGTGGCCCCTTGGTCGAGAGCGAGCGGCGAGACGGCAGCATCCTGCTGCTGACCCTTGCACGGCCGGAGGCGCGCAATAGCCTGTCGGAGGCGATGCTGGCGGCGCTGCAGAGCGCCGTCGACGCCGCCTCCAGCGATGCCGGCGTGCGGGTGATCGTCATCGCCGGCAAGGGACCGGCGTTCTGCGCCGGGCATGATCTGCGGGAGCTGACCGGGCATCGCCGCGATGCGGACGGTGGACGTGGCTTCACCGAGCGTCTGATGCGGGCCTGCTCCGAGTTCATGCAGTCGCTGGTGCGCTGCCCCAAGCCGGTGATCGCCGCCGTTGAGGGTGTGGCCACCGCAGCCGGTTGCCAGCTGGTCGCCACCTGCGATCTCGCGGTCGCCTCGGAGGCCGCCCGGTTCGCCACACCCGGCGTCAACATCGGCCTGTTCTGCTCGACACCGATGGTGGCGCTCACCCGCAATATCTCGCGCAAGCATGCCATGGAGATGCTGCTGCTGGGTGAGATGCTCTCGGCCCATGCGGCCGCCCAGCACGGGCTCGTCAACCGGGTTGTACCGGCCGGCATGGCCCTGGAAGAAGCGCTGGATCTGGCCCGGATTGTGGCATCAAAGCCACCTATGACGCTCGCAATTGGCAAGGAGGCCTTTTACCGGCAGGCGGAGATGTCGCTGGCTGAGGCCTACGACACCGCCGCCGGCGTCATGGTCGAGAACATGATGCACCGCGAATCCAAGGAGGGCATCGGCGCATTTCTGGAGAAGCGTGCTCCGGACTGGGACAAGAGCTAGCCGGTCATGTCCTGGCGTCCCACAATGCCTTGCGCCACTGCCAGGAGCGGCGCACCTCGCAGGCAACCGAGACAATCAGCAACCTGTAATTGCATCGACGCTGCAGGCCTGACGACGAGGCGGGCGCGAAAACGGTTAATGCCAACTTTTTCGTTCGATGTCGGACGATTAAGCGCTAAGTGTTTCCTCTCGACAGATGTTTTCGGCTCATTCACATTACGGCCGCACGCACTCCCGCGGTGCGTGCGCATTGGGGGCAATCGGTCTCGGCGTCCACCCCGCACCCGTCGGGGCTGATGCCTCTAGCCACATGACCCGTCCGGCGGAATGCCGGGCGGGTCATGTTATTTTCAGCGTCCGGATGAGACGCCGCGCGGTCGACAACGGCTGCTACTGACGGCCGAACATCCAGTTCAGGAACGTCGCCTTGCCGGCCGGCGGTGGTGCGGGAGTGGCCGCCACTGGTGCCAGGTCGGGCGCCAAGTCGGGCGCGGCGCTCGCTCCCAAGTCAGACGGCTCCCGGCCATTTGTCACGATCGGGGGGGCCGCGTCTGCAATGGCGCCCGCGTCGGTCTCGGGCGTGACCTCCGCGTCGGCGCTGCCCGGTATCGCCTCAGTCGGCTCTGGTTGCGATGCGCCGTTGCCGCATAACGACGCCTGTGTCGCGGCGAGCCGTGAGCGGACGAGCGCGTGATCGGGGTGCCGCCCCCCCGTCTCGCGCTCGAATTGCTCCAGAATTGCCTCGGCCCTGCGTGCCAGAGGCACGGCCTCGGCCGTGGCCGCCCGCGACCTGAGATAGAGGACGGCTTGGCTCAGAAGATGGGCTGTCCTCGCGATGCCGGCGCCGGTGTCGGGTGCATGATCGAGCACGGCCATGGCATGCGGCATGAGACGGGCGCAGGTTGGCCAGGTCCGCGCGTCATCCGATCCCGGATCGCCGGCCGGGAACGCATCGGCGACCAGCTCCGCAGCCAGCATGGCCGCGTTGGCGTACTCGCCCATCCCGGTGAGGCGGCGACGCATTGCGCCTTGCACCAGGCGCTGCATGGCAATGCCGGGCGAGCCGCCGTCAAGCGGGTCCAGGGCGATGAGGGCAAGCCCGGCGAGCGCGGCAACCGCCTCGGTTCGCTCGCTGTCGGTGAGGATGTCGGCAGGAAACAACGAGAGGGGAATTTGGTCCGGTGCCCAGAAGGCCGCCAGCCCCATCAGCTTCTCCGACGCCGGGCAGAGCTTGGCCGCCCTGGCGATGGCGAGCGCGACGGTTGTGATGACGGCCGGGTCGTGCTCGACGCCCTCTGGCTCTGTCTCACTATCGACCGCCCTGTCAGGCAGCGTGCCGGCGAGCTTCCGGTAGGCGGCGAAGTCCATGCCGGTGCTGCGGCAGTAGTGGGCGGCATGGCAGAGCGCCAGCGGCAGATGCCCGAGCGCCGCCGCCAGGCTCTCGGCCCCGGTGCGGTCCGAGCGGTTGGTGGCCTCCAGCAGGTACTGTACCGCCGCGTCAGCCGGGAGCACCGGTATCGCGACTTCTGCGGCGGCCGTGCTCCAGCCAGACCGGCGACTGGTCACGAGCACGTGCGCGCCTGTGCGCGGCGTTACGCCGTCGATATGGCCGGGCTCGCCTGCGTCGTCGTAGACGATGAGCCAGGGCTTTTCGCCCGTGCCGTCCTTCTCGACCCAATCGAGCGCCAGTCGCACCACCTTGTCGCGCTCCGCCACCTCATCGAGGCCGGCGACGGAGCGCGCGCCGAGCTCGCCCAGATCGTTTGCCAGCGTCTCGCGTCGCCGCGCGCGCAGCCACCACACGCCACGGTAGCGGGCGCGGTTGCGCCAGGCATATTCGGCCGCAAGTGTTGACTTGCCGACCCCGCCGACGCCATGGATCGCGACCACCCTTGCGGCGGGGACGCTGCTTGCAGCCCACAACGCCTGCTCCAGCGCCGTCAGCTCGTTCGTGCGGCCGGCGAACCCTGGCACGGCCTGCACCCTGAGATGCAGCACTTGCTGCGGGAGGACGCCATCCTGCGACCCGCCCTCGTCTTGCAACCCGATCTCATCTGCCATCCGGGCAAAAGAAAGGGCGCGACGTTAGCAGGGCGTTGCGGCTGGTGAAAGATGTCTGCCCGGGGCAGTAGCGCGCTCCTATGCGGCCGGCCCTGCCGCGCGATGCAGCAGCGGGCAGGCCCTTCGGCGCGCTGCAGCAGGCCGACCGCCTGCAGGCTCTGCACGCACGCCCAGGTGGCGCGGTCGATGATCTCAACCACTGCCCCCTCCGCCACCCCGTCACCGCACAGACGGGCCATCTCGGCAGCCAGCGCCTACTGCTCCAGGTCGAGCACCGCCAGCATCTGCACGATGCCGTCGCGCGCTCTCAAGCCCGACTGCCGACAACGCCCCCGATTGCCGCACTTCAGTGCAACCGCCGACTGACGGTCCCGTGCTGTGGACTGACGATGGCTTCGGCGAGCCGGCCCTCCACGCCGATGAACGTGAATCCAGCGGGCCGGTAGGGGGAGCCCGGCGGGCTCTCGGTCCCGGCGAAGCTGACCAGCTGGGGCAGCTGCGCGGCGGCGTGCTCCGGCGTGAGTCCCTTGTCGAGGATCATGTCGAGATAGATGCCCTCCAGCAGCGCGCATTGGGCCCAGTCGACATTGCTCGTATAGCCGGACACCGGAAACGGTGCGTCGTTGAGCAACCGCGCGGCATCCTGCCCTGCCAGCGAGGCGGGGGCGGCAAGATGGAGTAGCTTCACGCCGTCTGCATACCGCAGGCTGTCGACAATGGCGGCCGGGCTTGTGGCGGCCGGGCTTGTGGCGGCGTCGCCCCCCATTGCTGCCACCGTCGCCGCCGACCCCGAAACAACCACGATGGAAGGCTCGGGCAGATAGAGCAGCTGCCTGCACCAGCGCATGAGGCCGGCCGCATCGTCGTAGTAGCGGTGGCGCACCATCGTCCACGGCAACGAGGCGAGTTGCTCGCGCAGGAGCCGGCCCAGGGCGAACTCGTTGTCGTCCAGCGCACGCTGGCGATGCGCCTCCAGCACCACCAGCCACCTGAAACCCGGCCGTGGCATCGCCCGCTGCCCGCGGACGGCACCCGGTGACTGGCCGTCCTCGGTCCACTCGCCATCGAGCAGGTAGCCCGCATCATCGATATCGAGGTGGCCGCCGCCCTTGAGCGTCGCCCCCTCGACGCGAAACGGCAGGCGCCCGTCCGCCTCGATGTCACCCTCCAGGCGGACGCTGGCATCCAGCTCGCTGCTGCCCCAGACGCGCTCACCCTCCTGCACCAGGCGCAGCCTTCCGAGAGAGGTATCCCACAGCCCGTCGAAGCCGCGCCAGCCTTGCCAGGGGAGCGCACGCGCGTTGCCATCGGCCAGGTACTCGCCGGCGAAGCAGCCGGTGCGCTTGAGCCGGAACCAGCCGGTGCCGCGCTCGGCCGGCTCCTCGTAGTGGAAAGTGAGTTTATCGGTCTCCACCGTGCCTTCGATGGCATTCTCCGCGCCGTTGCGGCCATAGCGACCAGTCACGCGGTCGCCAACCTGCTGCAGCGTCATGGGGCCGAAGGAGGTGGCCCACTGTCCGTCGAAGCTCATACGCTTGTCCCTCCGTGGGAAGAGCGGCTGTTATCGGCGGGCATGGCGGCGGAGTCCAGCGTCCCCAGTCACCCGGGACGGCTGTCTCCAGTTTGCGCTGGCTCCCGCGGCACCGGCCTACGATGCCGCGCCCCTGTGGCTCGCAGTGACGAGCTTCGCAACCAGGAGGCGACTTCCGGCGTCCGATGAAGTGCGCGAAGGCGGCAACAAGAGGATCGAAGACGGCCCGGACCTTGGCGACCGCCTTGAGGCCTCGTGGGCGACGATCCAGGTCTCAAGCCCGGCGACGAAGGATCGGCGGCTTCCCAGCGCGAGGTGGTCGGGATCAATCCGTTCTGGCCACCCGATCCGCTTCGAGAACAACTCCTTGGGTCAGCAGCCGCTGCGGCTCTGAGCCGAGCGGTAGGCAGTCGTCGGTTGGAGCAGACGAGCGCGACTACTGCCTATGACAAAGTGTCAGACCGGCGGGTCTGACACTGGCCACCGTCACAGCGCCGCGAAATCGATCGGCTTTGTCCGGTCGAGCGTGCGCGTCACCGGCGGCAAGGGATACTTGAGGCCGGTGGCGCAGTTGAAGAGGACGGCGCGCTCGTTCTTGCCGATACGGCCGTCGGCGAGCGCCTGCTTATAGGCAGCGTAGGTGGCGGCGCCCTCCGGACAGACCAGCAGACCCTCGGCGCGGGCGAGCTCGTTCAGGGCCGCGGAGATGGCATCGTCCGGAACGGCGATGGCGAAACCGCCCGATTCGCGCACCGCACGCAGGATCAGGAAATCGCCCACCGCGGCCGGCACGCGGATGCCGCTGGCAATGGTGTGTGCATTCTCCCAGCGCGGCGCGTGCTCCACGCCCTGGTCGTAGGCCCGCACGATCGGCGCGCACCCGGTCGCCTGCACCGCAACCATGCGCGGGCGCTTGGCGCCAATGAAGCCAATCGCCTCCAGCTCGGCGAACGCCTTCCACATGCCGATCAGGCCGGTGCCGCCACCGGTGGGATAGAGGATTACGTCGGGCACGTCCCAGCCGAGCTGCTCGATGAGCTCCAGGCCCATGGTCTTCTTGCCCTCGATGCGATAGGGCTCCTTCAGCGTCGAGACATCAAACCAGCCAACCTTGGCCTTGCCCTCGCCGACGATCTTGCCGCAGTCGTCGATCAGGCCGTTGACGCGGTAGACGGTGGCGCCCTGCAGGTCGATCTCGCTGACATTCACCTCCGGCGTGTCGTCCGGGCAGAAGATGGTGGTCCTGATGCCGCAACGGCTGGCGTAGGCCGCCAGCGCCGCACCGGCATTGCCGTTGGTCGGCATGGCCATGTGCCTGACGCCCAGCTCCTTGGCCATAGAGACCGCCAGCGCCAGCCCGCGCGCCTTGAACGAGCCGGTCGGCAGCCGCCCCTCGTCCTTCACCAGGATCTCGGCGGCCCCAAGGCTCGCGGCGATCCTGGGCAGACCGATAAGCGGCGTCATGGCTTCGCCGAGACTCACCACATCTGCCGCCTTCCGCACCGGCAGCAGCTCGCGGTAGCGCCAGAAATCGGGCGGGCGCGTGGCCAGCTCGGCCTTGGTCAACGCACTGCGCACGCCCGCAAGGTCATAGCGAACCAGCAGCGGCTTGCCGGTGCGCGACAGGTTGTGGAGCTGATCGGCCGGGTAGTGCTCGCCGGTCTCGGAGCATTCCAGATGCGTAACGAACGTCGGCCGCTCGCGGGTGAGGTTGTCATCGTGATGCATGTGAGGTCCATCTGCAGGATCGACAATCGCGCTGGCACCTTTCATAGCGCAGCTCGGCATTGACAACAAAGTTGCCGACGCCTAACGGTGACGACGTTGTCTGACGATAGCTTATGCGTTGCGGGCTAGCGGATAGGGCTTGTGCGGGGGGATAAGCATGCACTGCGCAACTTTGGCCGCGATACCGATGCGGCGGCTGTTGTGTAGCACCTTCATGACGCTCCTGGCGTTCTGGGGTATTGTCCGCCCAGCAACGGCCCAAGAGGCAGCGACCGCAGACAGAAGCCAGTACACGCTGTTCAATCCCACGCCCGACCGTCTCCTGCGCGAGATGAGCACCGACCGGCCCGACATCACCGAGGCGCCGTTCACTGTCGACGCAGGTCACGTGCAGCTCGAGACGACGCTCCTCGGCTACGCGCGTTCGGCGCGCGATGACGAGGGCGCGACCACCGATTCCTACGAGCTTGGCACCACCAACGTCAGGATCGGACTGACCGATAGCACAGAAGCGGGCTTCATCTGGCAGCCCTACGGGGTGGTGCGCACGCACGGTGGTCGCGCCTCCGAGAGCTGGCAGTCTGGCATCGGCGGGCTGGAGCTGCGCGGCAAGATCAACATCTGGGGCAACAACGCCTACGAGAAGCCCGGCTCTACGGCCTTGGCGCTGATGCCGTATGTCATTCTCCCCACCGATCGCCACCATGGCGTGAGCCCGGAGTTCCGCGAGAGCGGGCTGATCGTGCCCTTTGCGGTGAAGCTCAGTGACAAATTCGCGCTTGCCCTCAATGGTGGCATCAGCCGGAACCGGACCGATGCCGGCTCGGGCACTCACACCGAGTACATCGCAACCGCCTCGCTCGAGTACGAGTGGACTGGAAAAGTGAGCACCTACTATGAGGTGGCGGGCCGCTTCCATACCGAGGATGAGCGCGGCGACGAGGTGGTGGTGCTCGGCACCGGCATTACCTATCGCTGGAGCAAGGACGTGCAATTCGATGCCGGGATCAACATCGGCGCCACGCCCGCCGCAGACCGCATCAATCCGTTCGTCGGGCTGTCGGTGCGGTATTGAGCAGGGTCAGACACCTCGCCAGGCTCTTTCAATCGCTCTGCCAAGGGGTCTTGAACGCTAACGGCCGAACGCCTTGCGCAGCGCATCCTTGGTGCGGTTCAGGAGGCCGAGGCGCGTCGCGGACAGGTTCTTGCCGGCGCGGTTGATGTAGAACGTCAGCATCGACATGGCCGACTGGAACGGCGCGCCCTTGCGCCGGGTGCTGGCCTCGGCTGAGCGCTTGAGCGAGCGTGCGATGTCGGCTGGCTTGCCCTTGGTGAAAACCTTGGACTCAAGGTCAAGGGCGTTGCTGGAGCGGGTGACATCACGCGACCACCTTGCAGGCGTGGCGCGCCGGGCTTTCTCAGTCCCGCCTCTCTGCGCCCGGCTCTTGTGAGCCCTGCGGCGGTGGCGGCGATCGGAATGCTTTGGCTTGCGCATGGCAAACCTCGTGTGCGGCGCGTGAGATTGATCCCAGGCTGATTCTGATCCCGGAGACCTCGCGCCAAATGAGTCGCCACATCAAGGTCTGCGCGGCAGGGTTGGTTCCCCGCGCTCGCGATGTGTTGTTGCCGCCGTTGTTGACGGCCCGGACCGTGCGCCTTGAGGCAGGTCCGGGCTCGTCGATCGGCCGCGGCGGCCTTGGCGGCTTCCGCGGCTTCTCCAGACCCGATCAGTCCTTGCTGAGGCCCAGCATCCGGTCGAGCGACCAGCAGCCGGCGCCTGCCGCGAAGATGTAGATGAAGATGAAGGAGTAGAGGACCGCAGCATCGCCCCCATTCAGCACCGGAAAGAAATTCCTCGGCGCATGTGCGATGAAGTAGGAGAACGCCGCCACGCCCGACAGGATGAACGCCACGGGACGCGTGAACAGCCCGAGGACGATGAGTATGCCGCCCACGATCTCGAACAGGCCCGCCACCGGGCTGCTGAAGAAGGAGTTGATGTTTGAGAACGAGGCCGGATAGCCCCCAACTCCCGGCGGGAAGCCGAGCCACTTGCCGCTGCCATGAGCGAAGTACAGCAGGCCCGTCATGATGCGGAGCACGGACAGCAGGTACGGCGCGAGAGGTCTGGCGAAGTCCATATTGCATCCCCGTTGGTTGGCGCAGCCGCATGTTCTGTGGCTGCCGGTTAGGACATCGCAGCGATGGTTACGACACCGTCGCGGTGCAGCGCAATTGAATGTGCAGCACGACTCTCCCCCGGAACGGGGATGTGAACACGCGGGAGGCTGCCCATCTCAAGTTGTGGCACGGGGCCATTGATAGCCGAGAGTGTGACGCCGGCACCCAGGCGGGTACCCGATGTACCCGCTTCCGCCGCGCCCGACCTTCCTCCTCCTCGGGTCGGGCGCGGCCTTTCTTCCTCTTCCGGCCGTTCACCTAGGCCCGGTCCCATCGCCCGTCCCTTCGCCGCAATCGTCGCCTATGAGACCGGCTCCCAGGTGCAGGGAGGACGCGAACGCCATGGACATCCTCGGCTGGCTTGCATGGATGCTCATGGGCCTGCTCGGTCTGCTATGGACCGTTCTCGGGATCGCCTGGACGGTTGTCTGGTTCCTGATCTCAGGCTGGGTGTCGACCCTCCTCCAGATCGCTGTCCTGGTTGGGGCCATCTTCTTCCTCAAATACGGATGGCAGCGCGCACCGGCCGAACTGTGGAAGCGTGCCACCTCGCTCGGCCGCTTTGCCTGGAGCTGGGTGCGCGCCAGGGAGCCGAACGCCGCAGCACCCGAGGTGGTGCGTCAGGTCGTCCGTGTCGTTCACGTCAAGGAACCGGGCGACGTCAATGTCTCGACGCTCTTGTCGGTGCTCATGATCGCAGGATTGGTGCTGACCGCGACATTGCAATGAGCCTAGGGCTGGGCAGCGGCATAGGGCGCTCAGGGGCTTGCACGGGGCCGGATCGCTCAAGTATCCGGTTTCGGGGTCAGCCCCTCACACGGCCTTGAGGTCGGTCGCCGAAGACCCGCCGACGGTCCGCCCCCGCTTTAGCCGACGAGTCTGCCCCGAGATGCGACAAAAGCCCAGGAAAAGCACGCGCCGCGCCGCCGCCAAGGCGGCAACCACCGGCAGCGACATGCGCCATGCTGCGCTGACGATCCGCGTCGACTTCGGCGCCTACGGCTATCTCGGCCCCGGAAAGATCACCTTGATGGAGCTGATCTCCAAGCACGGATCAATCTCGGCCGCGGGCAAGGAGATGGGCATGTCCTACCGGCGCGCCTGGCTGCTGGTCGATGAGATCAATCACATCTTCCGTGATCCGCTGGTCGAGACGCAGATGGGGGGCTCCGGCGGCGGCGGGGCACGGCTCACCAGGCTCGGCCGGGATGTGGTCGGCCGCTACCGGGCAATCGAGGGCGCCGCCGCCACCGCAGCAGCCGCTGACCTGCGCGCGCTCAAGAGCGCGCTTCCCGAGCGGCCGCTCGCCCCGCCGGTGACGGACGATGACGACGATTAGGCTCGCCCCGTTGTCCTGTTGAAGCTGTCTGCCGAGATTCGGCACCCCGCGATACGAGCCCGCACCAACCTTGAGCACGCCCTCATCCCCGCGAAGGCGACCCAGTGCACAGGGCGGCAACGGAGCGCTCTCTCAGCCAGTGGCCAGCCAAGCTACAACGCGCTCACTCGTTTTACCGATAGAGTTGGCGGAGCGAGATGCGCCTGCTCGGCCCTGCCGAAGGCCCGCGGTATCGAGACGGTGCTGATAACCGGGACGGTGACGAATGTGTGCTGCGAGTCCTCGGCGCGGGATGCCGCCACGCTCGGCTACCGGGTTGTCGGCCGGCATCTGATCCCCAGCCGCCCACCGCTTGCGGCATGGGTCAAGCTTGAGACTCCCCGCTCCCCTGCGCTACAAGGCGCGCCAACCCAATTCCACTCCGACAAAGGAACGAGGCCGGTGGCCAATCCGCAGTACGTCTATCACATGCACAAGCTCTCCAAGACCTATCCGGGGGGCAAGCAGGTGCTGAAGGACATCTCGCTGTCGTTCTTCCCCGGCGCCAAGATCGGCGTGGTGGGCTTGAACGGCGCCGGCAAGTCCACGCTCTTGAAGATCATGGCGGGGCAGCTCGAGGATTACGTCGGCGAGGCCTGGGCCGCCGACGGCGTGCGCCTCGGCTACCTGCCGCAGGAGCCGGAGCTGGATCCCGAGAAGGACGTGCTCGGCAATGCCATGGAAGGCGTCAAGGAGAAGAAGGCGCTGGTCGACCGCTACAACGAGCTGGCCGCCAACTACTCGGACGAGACCGCCGACGAGATGGCGCAACTCCAGGACGAGATCGAGGCGCAGAACCTGTGGGACCTCGACACCCAGGTGGAGCAGGCGCTCGATGCGCTGCGCTGCCCACCAGGCGACGCCGATGTGACGAAGCTCTCCGGCGGCGAGAAGCGCCGGGTGGCACTCACCAAGCTTTTGCTGTCCAAGCCCGACATCCTGCTGCTGGACGAGCCCACCAACCATCTGGATGCCGAGTCCGTCGCCTGGCTGGAGCGGTATCTCAAGGAGTACACCGGCTGCATCATGCTGGTGACGCATGACCGCTACTTCCTCGACAACATTACCGAGTGGACGCTGGAGCTCGATCGCGGGCAGGGCGTGCCCTACAAGGGCAACTACTCGTCCTGGCTGGAGCAGAAGGCCAAGCGCCTGGAGGTGGAGAAGGGCCAGGAGGAAGCCAAGCAGCGCACCTTGAAGCGCGAGCTGGAGTGGATCAGGTCGTCGCCCAAGGCGCGCCAGGCCAAGTCCAAGGCGCGTGTATCGGCGTATGAGAAGCTGGCCGAGGAGGCCGGCCGCGAGGAAGTCGGCAAGGCGCAGATCAAGATTCCGGCCGGTCCGCGCCTCGGCGGCGTGGTGGTGGAGGTGGACGGCCTCTCCAAGGCGTTCGGCGACCAGCTGCTGATCGACAATCTCTCCTTCAAGCTGCCACCCGGCGGCATCGTCGGCGTGATCGGCCCCAACGGCGCCGGCAAGACCACGCTGTTCAAGATGATCACCGGCCAGGAGAAGCCCGACGCCGGCTCGATCCGCCTGGGCGAGTCCGTCAAGCTCGGCTACGTCGACCAGAGCCGCGCCCACCTCAACGACAAGAAGACCGTGTGGGAGGAGGTATCGGACGGCAAGGACATCATGAAGCTTGGCGACAAGATGGAGGTGAACTCCCGCGCCTATGTCGGCTGGTTCAACTTCAAGGGGCCGGACCAGCAGAAGAAGGTGGGCCTGCTCTCGGGCGGTGAGAGGAACCGCGTGCACTTGGCCAAGATGCTGAAGGAGGGCGGCAACCTGCTGCTGCTCGACGAGCCCACCAACGATCTCGACACGGAGACTCTGTCGGCGCTGGAGGCGGCGCTGGAGGATTTCGCCGGCTGCGCCGTGGTGATCAGCCACGATCGCTTCTTCCTCGACCGCATGGCCACCCACATCCTCGCCTTCGAGGGCGATAGCCACGTCGAGTGGTTCGAGGGCAACTTCGCCGACTACGAGGAGGACAAGAAGCGCCGCCTCGGCGACGCCGCGGTGGAGCCGCACCGCATCAAGTTCAAGCGATTTGAGCGGCGATAGGCAGTGCTGTGCTCTTTATGCTGCATGAGGAAATGAGCTGCTGCGCCTTGTTGTGCGAGGACGACGATGGAAGGCGTCTCGCTTACCCATGCGAAGGACCGCCTTGAGTAGCTGATGCAGCGCGCCTCAAAGGGTGAGGATATCCGAATTGGCGATCCTCACCTCGGAACAGTGAAGCTGTTGCCGGTGAGGCCGTGTCCAAAGGCGGACCACGCCCCTGAGCGCCGGCCCGGCCGCTGGAAGGGACGCTTTACCCCCTTCGCGGCTCTTCGAGCGCCTGACGGAGGAGGCGCTGGCGTCGCTGTCGGGTGAGCATTCAACGTGAGCTGCATACTCGATACCCACGTCTTCTTCTGGTGGATCACGGACGATGCGCGCCTGGAAAAGCAACATCGTCAGCAGGCGCGGATAGATGGATCCCGGGCACAAGCCTCGGGATGACAGTGGACGCCTGAAGCAGAGGACTAAACTAAAGCAACGCTATACCACATCATCCCCCAAACCCGCCCGTCTGCCTTAACCCCTCGCCCAGCACCATCGCTGCCGCGACTGCGACGTTGAGCGAGCGCAGGCCAGAGCGCATGGGAATGCGCAGGCGGGCATCGGCCAGTGCGTGCACCGATTGGGGAACGCCGGCACTCTCGCGGCCCAAAAGGAGCGTGTCGGTGCTGCGGAAGGCGAAGCTTGTATAGGACGCCGCCGAGGCCGTGGTGAGAAGCACGAGACGCGAGCCGGAGCGCTGCCGAGCAGCTTCGAAATCAGTCAGGCTCGCATGCCGCACAATCTCGACGTGTGCCAGGTAGTCGAGGCCGGCGCGGCGCAATGCCCGGTCGGTCATATCGAAGCCGGTGGGGGCGATCACATCCACACCGACGCCGAGACACGCGGCCAGGCGGAGCATGGTGCCAGTGTTCTGGGCGATGTCGGGCTGGTAAAGAGCGAGCCGCATGGCCCCATCCCAAGGTCACATGGATGCGCCACCGCAACTCCTGCGATGCGCCAAATTGCCCCCGCCACGGGGCGCCAAACAGCCTTGTGAAAGGCCTTGAGGAATGTCAATGATCGCGCGTCAATCCGTCTTGTTGGGTGGCCGCGCCCGGTCGTTGACTATGCCAGCGACAATCGCATGCGACCCCTCGGCAGGCACCGCAAACGCGTGGCACGTCCGCTGACAATCGATCGCTGGAGCACAGCTGGCCGAGGCAAGGCCTGCTCACGCGACAGGGGATTGCGGGGGCGTCGCTGCATGAGCGTCCGGCTTGGCGAGCCCGCGCGGCGAACCAGATGGACGCAGGCAAAGGGAGGCTGACTTGGCGTCGCATACCGCGGATGAGCCCAACCGGCGCGACTTTATCGTCATCGCCGCCCAGGCCTTCGCCGCCGTCGGCGCGGCCGTGGCCCTGTGGCCGTTCATCCATCAGATGAACCCGGACGCCTCCACGCAGGCTCTGGCCTCTACCGAGGTGGATATCTCGCCGGTTCAGCCGGGCCAGGCCATTACCGTGGTCTGGCGCGGCAAGCCTGTCTTCATTCGCAACCGCACCGAAGCGGAGGTGAAGGCGGCCAAGGCGGTCAAGATCGCCGACCTGCGGGACCAGTCGGCGCGCAACGACGACCTGCCGGAGAGCGCCGCAGCCACCGACGAGAACCGCACCAAGGCCGGGAAAGAGAACTGGCTGGTGCTGATCGGCATCTGCACGCATCTGGGCTGCATCCCCAAGGGTCAGGGCATCAGCGACGCCAAAGGCGACTACGGCGGCTGGTTCTGCCCCTGCCATGGCTCGCACTACGACACCGCGGGACGCATCCGGAAAGGCCCGGCGCCGCGTAACCTCGAAGTGCCGGCCTACGAGTTCCTGTCCGACACCCACATCAAGATCGGCTGAGGAACCCACCCATGGCCAGCCACGACTCCACCTACCAGCCTGCCAGCCGCGTCGAGAAATGGCTCGACGAGAGGCTGCCGATCCCGCGCATGATGCACGGGCAGTTCGTCGACTTCCCGACGCCGCGCAATCTCAACTACCTGTGGACCACAGGTGGCCTGCTCAGCTTCTTTCTCGGCCTGCAGATCCTCACCGGCATCGTGCTCGCCATGCACTTCATTCCGAGCGCCGCCGACGCCTTCTCGAGCGTCGAGGCGATCCGGCGTGACGTGAACTACGGCTGGCTGATCCGCAACATCCACATGGTGGGCGCCTCGTTCTTCTTCCTGGCCGCCTACATCCATATCGCCCGCGGGCTCTACTACGGCTCCTACAAGGCGCCGCGCGAAATTCTGTGGATCCTGGGCGTCGTCATCTTCCTGCTGATGATGGCCACCGCCTTCATGGGCTACTCGCTGCCCTGGGGCCAGATGAGCTTCTGGGCGGTCACCGTCATCACCAACCTGTTCTCCTCGCTCGACTCCATCATTCCCGGCCTTGGCACCCGCATCGTGCAGTGGCTGTGGGGCGGCTTCTCGGTGTCGGGAACGACTCTCAACCGCTTCTATGCCCTCCACTACCTGCTGCCGTTCGTGATCGCAGGTGTCGTCGGCCTCCATGTCTGGGCTCTGCACACCGTGGGGCAGAACAACCCGACCGGGCTCGACATCAAGTCGAACAGCGACACCGTACCGTTCACGCCCTACGCGACCATCAAGGATCTGTTCGCGCTGTCGGCGTTCACGCTGCTGTTCGCCTGGTTCGTGTTCTACCTGCCGGACTACCTGGGCCATCCGGACAACTACATCGAGGCCAATCCGCTCTCGACGCCGCCACACATCGTGCCGGAGTGGTACTTCCTGCCCTACTACGCCATTCTCCGGGCGATTCCCGACAAGCTGCTCGGCGTGATCGCGATGTTCTCGTCGATCCTGCTCCTGGTGTTCATCCCCTGGCTCGACACCTCGCGCGTGCGCTCAACCAAGTACCGGCCGCTGTACCGCTGGTTCTTCTGGATGTTCATCATCTCGGTGCTCGCGCTGGGCTACCTGGGCTCGAAGCCGCCGGAGCAGCCGTACCTGGGCTGGGCGCGTTTCTTCACGGCCTACTACTTCCTTCATCTTCTGGTCATCCTGCCGATCATCGGGGTGATCGAGACGCCGAAGCCGCTGCCGCGCTCGATCAGCGAGGCTGTGCTGGGCAAAGAAGCGGCAAAGCAGAGCGCCTAGCGGGGAGGGTGTCGTGATCGCGATCAGAGGCAAGAAGGCTGCCGCCGCACTGGCGCTGGCAGCCGCCGTCGGAGCCGGCAGCATCGCCTGGGCGGCCGGGGAAGAGCACACCGCCATCCAGCGCCAGAAGTGGTCGTTCTCGGGCTTGCTCGGCCACTACGACCAGGGTCAGCTGCAGCGCGGCTTCAGGGTGTTCTCTGAGGTCTGCTCGCGCTGCCACAGCGCCA
Organism: Hyphomicrobiaceae bacterium; assembly: GCA_036280295.1. Lineage (GTDB taxonomy): Bacteria > Pseudomonadota > Alphaproteobacteria > Rhizobiales > Hyphomicrobiaceae > AWTP1-13. Next base: position 1,566 of record DASURA010000145.1, on the reverse strand, counting down.
AGCGCCTGGCGTTCCGCAACCTTGTCCAGCCGGGCGGACCGCAGTTCCCCGAGGCCGGCGTGAAGACGCTTGCGGCCGACAACTTCAAGGTCGATGCCGCGCCCAACGACGAAGGCAAGGTGCTGCAGCGGCCGGCCGTGCTGGCGGACCATATCCCCGGCCCGTACAAGAACGAGCAGGAGGCGCGCTTCTCGCAGCCCGGTGGTGCGCTGCCGCCGGACCTGTCGCTGATCGCACGGGCACGCGGGTTGGAGAGCCACGCCCCGTTCTACATGCTGCCGCTGACCATGCTGCGCGACATCGTCGGCGGCTACCAGGAGGGCGGCGTCGACTACATCTACGCCTTCCTGACCGGGTTCAAGGAGCCACCGGCGGGGCTCAAGGTGCCCGATGGCATGAACTTCAATACCGCCTTCCCGGCCCCGCATCTCACCGGCATGCCCGACCCCTTCGCCGGCGGCGACGGCTTCATCAAGTACGACGACGGGACGCCGGAGACGGTCGACAACTACGCCCGTGACGTTGCCGCCTTCCTGGCCTGGTCGGCAAACCCGGAGCTCAACCAGCGTAAGCGCCTTGGCGCCCTGGTGATGCTCTACCTGCTGATCACAACGGTCCTGCTGTACTTCGCCAAGAAGCGGGTTTGGTCGAAGGCGCATTGAGGCTCGGGTCGGCGCCTAGGACGGTGAGTTGTGTTTGGGAGCGCGAGCCTCACTGGCTCGCGCTTTTTTTTGGCTTCCCGGCATTTCGCGTGGGTGGATCCACTTCGCCCAGCCGTTCCAGGGTGCCGCCGTGCTCACGGCCGTCAAGGGCAAGGGCCTTTGGCCCGCGCTTGCAGCGCGCCCTTGACGGCCACTGCGCGCGGCGGCGTGCAAAATTCTGCGGCTGGGACGGAAGGACGCTCCGCGGGGGCTGAACCAAAGGTCTGGACTTGCTCGCGACCATCCTGCGGCATCGATCCCCTGGCAGGCGATTTTGCGCCGCGGGCAGCTATGGTCAAGGATGGCGCGCAATCGCCACGCCGAAGGCGCTCGTCCTTGACCATCACGAGCACGGCGCAACACTGGGTTGCCGGGACGAGGGGACACTCAAGGAGGGAGCCGGCCGGCGGATTACGCTTCGCTATCCCTACGCGGCCGATTGCGCGCTGCAGCAGTCACACCGTATCTGCTCAGCATGCCTCTTCTTCGCTACGAACGCCTCCTCGCCAAGGGCAAGGAGCGCAAGCTCGCCCTCACCGCCGTCGTGCGCAAGCTCATCATCCTGGCCAACACGCTGATCCGCGACGATCGCCTGTGGGAGAAGGATCATGCGCCCGCACGTGCCTGAGACCTGGGCAGCAAGGCCCGTGAACTCCGGCATCGAAGTGCGCCTTGATCCTCATGGCAGAGCAAACCGCCGACGGGACGGGCGGCTGTCAAGGTTTCTGATGTCCCCTGTCAAGCGGCTCGGGTGCAATAAGGCGGCGCCTGCCCGCGATAGCGGGGGCGGATCCCTTTCGGTCGGGCGAGCAGGGGAGGAGACGGAGCTTAGGAGACGTCGGTCAACACTATCTGATACGCGGGT
>DASURA010000144.1:0-3280 GCA_036280295.1 Hyphomicrobiaceae bacterium | reverse complement strand
TGGCAGGACAAGCTGCGCGTGGAAATGCGCGGGCTCAACCTGCCGACAGGCGCGCCGCTGCCCTACGAGCGGCTCGGCGAGCTGGAGCTGCTCGAGATGGCCTTCAAGGAGGCGATGCGCATCAATCCGCCCGTGCCCTCCATCCCGCGGCAGGCCGTGCGCGATTTCCAGTTCAGGGGCCATCACATCCCGGCCGGCACGCGCGTCTCGGTCAACGTCATCTTCACGCATCGCATGCCGGAGATCTGGCCCGAGCCCGAGAAGTTCGACCCCATGCGGTTTACCGTCGAGGCCGTGCAACGCCGGCACAAGTACGCGTGGGTGCCCTACAGCGGCGGCGCGCACATGTGCCTGGGGCTGCACTTCGCCTATATGCAGGCGAAGTGTTTCTTCTACCATCTGCTGACGACCACGCGCGTCAGCGTTGCGCCCGGCTACAGTCCGCGCTGGCAGATGTGGCCGATCCCCAAGCCCCGCGATGGGCTGCCGATACGCTTGAAGCGCAGCAACTGACCGCCTGTGCCTTGCAACCAGAACGGAAGAAATTGTGAAGGGTTTCGGATGCCGGCCCATCGCGAGGGTGAGGCAGGCGCCGGGGCCGGCGTCCGAAAGCCTCCAGGGAAGGAACCCGCGAGTCGTAGGGCACGCCGGTGCCGCGAGTCCTATGGGGATTTCGCGGTCGTGGACGGGTTGCTCGATTGAGGCGAGCGGCGGCGTGCAGAGGAGGGTGGGCTGCCGATGGGGTGAGGCTGCCGCGCCGAGCTGCATTGGCATCTGCGATCCGCTGGCGAGCGAGGCTGCATCCGACGCGGAGCGTGTCGTTGCGGACAGGCGCCGTCGCAGCCGGCCCATGACCAGCGCCAACGGCGACCGGCACTACGGCGTCTGCGGGACGGGGGCGTCATGACGTGTCGATCCTGATGGTCGGGGCGTGCCTGGGCTGGCAGTCGGCCTCGAAGGTCTCGATGACGATCATGCGGCCGCCGCAGCAGGGGCAAGGGGTCGCGAGCGCGGACGCGGTTGCGTCGTCGGCGGCAGCCTCGTCCTCGGTATCGGCGGCGGTGCCCGCGGCACCTTCCAGAAGCTCGCGAGCCTGCGCCAGGCGCTCGTCGCGCGCGCCGCCGGCGAGGAAGCCGTAGTGGCGGATGCGGTGGAAGCCCTTGGGCAGGACGTGGATGAGGAAGCGGCGGATGAACTCGTGCGCGCCGAGCGTCATGGTGGTGTAGCGGCGTGGTCCCTCGACCCGGTAGTCCTTGACCTTGAAGGTGACGCTCTCAGCGTCGGCGGCGATCAGGCGGCTGTTGGAGATGGCGACGCGGTGGGTGTAGCGCGACAGATAGGCAAGCACCGCCTTGGGGCCGGCGAAGGGACGCTTGGAGTAGACGAACCAGCGTCTCTTCTTGAGCGGCGCCAGGAACGCGGCAAAACCCTTGCCGTCAGTCAGATGCGCATGCTCGCCGAAGAAGGCGAGCTTGCCGGCCTTGTGGGCGGCGGCGAGCTTCTCCAGCATCAGGCGGCGGAACAGCCTGGAGAGCACCAGCACGGGCAGGAAGAAGTTGGGCCTGGTCGTGATCCAGCGTTTGCCGTCGGGCGAGATACCTCCGCCCGGCACGATCATGTGCACGTGCGGGTGATGGGTCATGGCCGACCCCCAGGTGTGCAGCACCGCGGTGATGGCGATCCTGGCACCTAGGTGCTTCGGGTCGGCGGCGATCGTCAGCATGGTCTCGGCCGAGGCCTTGAACAGCAGGTCGTAGATCGCCGCCTTGTTCTGGTAGGCGATGTCGCCGACCGGCGCCGGCAGCGTGAAGACGATGTGGAAGTAGGGCACGGGCAGCAGCTCGCTCTGCCTCTCCTCCATCCACTCTCTCGCCGCGGCGCCCTGGCACTTGGGGCAGTGCCGGTTGCGGCAGCTGTTGTAGGCAATGGTGGTGTGAGCGCAGTCCTCACAGCGCGCAACGTGCCCGCCGAGAGCCGCCGTGCGGCAGCTCTCGATCGCGCTCATCACCTTCATCTGGGCGAGGCTCACATGGCCGCGGTTGGCGTCACGCCAGGCGGCCCCGTGGTCGCGGAAGATGTCCGCGACCTCCAGAGCTGGCCGTGCCACCGCCCCGCACTACTTGGGCGGCTCGCCCCTCCTCGGACCGATCGGCGTGAGCCGGTCGAGCGGGCTCGTGACCTCGCGCAGCACCTTAGCTGCCACCTGCGCGTAGCGCGCGGTCGTGTCGAGCTTGGCGTGGCCCAGCAGCACCTGGATCACGCGGATGTCGACGCCCTGCTCCAGGAGGTGTGTCGCGAAGCTGTGGCGCAACGTGTGCGGCGACACGCGGGTCTTGATCTCGGCGGCCTCCGCCGCCTCGCACACGACGCGGTAGAGCTGGCGCGTCGTGACCGGGAGCAGCGGGTCGCGGCCCGGGAACAGCCATGTGCTCGGCCGCCCGACCCACCACCAGTCGCGCAGCAGCTCCAGCAGCCGCGGCGACAGCATGGCGTTGCGGTCCTTCCTGCCCTTGCCCTCCTCGACCCGGATCAGCATGCGCTTGGAGTCGATGTCGGAGACCTTCAGGTTGGCGACCTCCGACACGCGCAGGCCGGCCCCGTACGCCACGCCGAGGGCGGCCCGGTACTTGACGCCGCTGGCGTGCTCCAGCAGGCGCAGCACCTCCTCCTCGTTGAGCACATTGGGCAGCTTGCGCGGCTGGCGCACGAGGGTGAGGTGGCGCCCCATCTCCGGCCGGTCGAGCGTGACCCGGAAGAAGAAGCGCAGCCCCGTCACCGTGGCGTTCATGGCCGACGGCTGGGCGCCCGCCTTGCTCTGGTGCACCTGGAAGCGGCGCAGGTCCTCCGCTGCCGCCGTCGCCGGCGAGCGGCCGAGAAACTCCGAAAGGGCCTTGACGGCGCGGATGTAGTTGCGTTGGGTGGCGGCCCCAAGCTTGCGCACCGTCATGTCTTCGATCATGCGCTGGCGCAGCGGGCTGATGGGCGTCTCGCTCATCGGGGTCTCCTGTCTTGAGGTTGGAGTGCTTGGACCCCTCGATCCTCAAGACGGAGCGCCCCGCCCGTCACCTCATCTCAATTCGGGCTCGACCCCTCCCAGAGCACCATCTTGCGCGCAGCGCGCTCCCGCGTGAGCGGGTTCGTTCCCTGACCCACTTTCGCCGTAGGTCCACCGCACGCGCTGCAATGCAGCAACGCACCAATCGCTTTGATGTTGGTCAATCCGCAATATGGCGGAAGAGGTTACGAAGGCGTCGTCCCGTCAGGACGAGGAACAACGAGC
>DASURA010000143.1:0-10239 GCA_036280295.1 Hyphomicrobiaceae bacterium | reverse complement strand
TGCCACGGCCGTCCTCCGCCGCTTCCTTGACCCGCGCCCCCGCCGCATCATAGAAACCGCTGACTGATAGCGCACTGCCGTTGCAGCGCTCTGGGGCGGACGGGGAGAGCCATCGTGCCGAGTCACGCAGGGATGCAGACCGTCATCTGCATGAAGTGGGGACGCCGCTACCCCGCCAGCTATGTCAACAATCTGTGGGCCATGATCAAGCGCAACACGCGCCGGCCCAGCCGCCTTGTCTGCTACACCGACGATGCGGAGGGCATTGATCCAGCGGTGACGACATTTCCAATGCTGGATCTGCCGTTGCCGGGCCGTGCAGCGAAGCTGCCTTGGCGCAAGATTGCCCTGTGGGCGCCGAGCTTGCCGGGAATTGAGGGTGACGTCCTGTTCCTCGATCTTGACATCGTCATTACCGGCTCCCTCGACGACTTCTTCGACTATCAGTCCGCCTCTACGTACTGCGTGATCGAGAACTGGACGCAGATTGGCTCGGGCATCGGCAACACGTCCTGCTATCGCTTTCGAGTCGGCGCCCACAGCTACATTTATGACCGGATCTGTCAGGATCCCGGCGGAATTCTTGCCTCTCACCCCAACAGCCAGACCTACATCTCCCGCACCATCAGCGAGAAGACCTTCTGGCCGGCGGCATGGTGCGCGAGCTTCAAGCACACGCTGATCCCGCGCTGGCCAATGAACCTCCTCCGGCCGGCTCCCTTGCCTCCCGACACACGAGTCGTGTGCTTCACAGGCAAGCCAGATCCGGACGAGGCGCGTGACGGCCGCTGGCCGGCGCCCTGGTACAAGAAGGTCTACAAATTCGTACGCCCGACACCATGGATCGCAGAGCATTGGCGCTCTGCGTGAGACCGGCCGACAGGCTGATCGCGCTATGGCTGGTTGAGACCGGGGGAGAGCCCCGGCAGCTCAGCTTTTGGGTTTTCCTCGGCTGGCGGCAGCGTCCGTCGATTGAGAAGCTGCTCGTACATTTTCGCATCACGCAGCCAGCGCCCGTAGGCGAGCGTTGCGGCGATAGCTATGCCGTAGACGCCCAGTCGGAAATAGCCGCGCTGCAGGTAGTGCTTCAGGAAATACACCGGGTAAGCAAGGAGCACTCGCGCGGCGACCTCCATGCGGCCGCGGTCGAGCCGCGTCTCCCTGGCTCGGACGCTGGTGACGCGATTGAGCTTCTGCATCATGTGCTCGATATCGCGAAACGCATGATGCATCAGCGGCCCAGCCAGCCGCCCCACGGCAATGCCATCCGGCAGCTCGAATTGATCCCATGCGGCATGGTCGGGCTGACGCACCACCCTTCGGTCGTACAGCTTGCGCCGACGCGCGCCCCCCACGTTCCACCATGGGCGGCCAGCCGGTGGCACGATCACCAGCTTCAACTCGTAGACCGGAAACCGGGGCATGCCGTCGCCGAACAGGGAACGAAGCTCGGCTGCCAGCGCCGGGCTGACGACCTCATCGGCATCGAGGTCGAGCAAATAGTCGTGGCGGCACTGCTCCTCGGCGAACCGCTTCTGCCGGCCCGACCCGAGCCACGGCTGATGGACGACGCGGGCACCAAGGGACTGGGCAATGGCCACCGTCCCGTCCGTCGACCCGCTATCGACGACCACAACCTCGGAAACCAATGAACGCACCGCCGCAATCACCGCGGCGATCGTCCTCTCCTCGTTCAGCGTCCGAATATAGCAGGATACCGGTACGGTTCCTTCACCCATCGTGGCGGCTCCATCCTCAGCCCCACCCGGATCAAGTCTTCAACCAGAGGTGGTCCTGAAAACAAGCACAAGAATGCCGCGCAGCAAACCCGACGAGGCTCGCCGTACACAGGATTCAGGCCTCGGGGGGAATTGGCGAACCCGATCAGGCCGGCGCCGGGCCGAACACCAGAACGGCGTTGAGGCCGCCGAACGCAAACGAGTTCGACATGGCATAGCTGACGCGCTGCTCACGCCCGACGTTGGGCACGTAGTCAAGGTCGCAACCGTCGCCCGGCTCGTCCAGGCCCGCGGTGGGCGGCACGAAGCTCTCGCGCATCGCCTTGATGCAGGCGACGGCCTCAATGCCCCCGCCGGCGCCCAGCGGATGCCCGTGCATCGACTTGGTGGAGGACACCGCGAGCTTCATGGCGTGATCCCCGAACACCTGCTTGATGGCGTTGGTCTCGTTGAGATCGTTGATGGTGGTCGCGGTGCCATGCGCATTCAGATAATCAATGTCTGATGGCGCCAGCCGGGCATCGTCCAGGGCCAGCCTCATGGCCTCGCTGGGACCCTCGATATCCGGGTTCACCATGTCCTTGCTGTCGGCCGTCATGCCGACGCCGACCAGCTCGGCCAGGATCGTCGCGCCGCGCGCCCTGGCGTGCTCCAGCGATTCCAGCACCAGGATGCCGGCGCCCTCGCCCAGCACGGTGCCGTTGCGCTTCTTGGCAAACGGAAAAATGCCTTCCGGCGACAGCACATGCATCGCCTGCCAGGCGCGCATGGTGCCGTAGCTGATCACCGCCTCGGAGGCGCCGACCACCGCGGTATCGACCAGACCGTGGCGGATGTAGTCGCGCCCCAGCCCGATCGCGTGGGCGGCTGTCGAGCAGGCGCTGCAGGTCGCGAACACCGGGCCCTTGATGCCGAACTCGATGCCCACATGCGCCGCCGCCGACGAGCCGATAATGCGGATCAGCGTCAGCGGGTTGGTCGCCTTCTTCTTCTTGATGAAGAGGTCGCGATAGGCGTCCTCCACGGCCACCAGGCCGGCCCCGCCGGAGCCAACGATACCGGCCACACGGTAGGGATCGGGAAATGGCCGCTCGAGGCCCGCCATGGTGATGGCCTCGTCGGCCGCTGCCGCGGCAAACAAGGAATACCGGTCCGCGTGCGGCACCACCTTGTCGCGCTTGAAGTTCTTGAGGCGGGCCTTGTGGTCGAAATCTTTCACCTGTGCCGCAATCTGGATCTTGAGATCCAGATGGTCCTCCCCCGGCAGGACAAGCGGTCCCACGCCGACATCGGCGCGTCGACAAGCAGCCCAGAATTCCGGTACAGTATTCCCTATGGTCGTCACGGCCCCCAAACCCGTAACGACCACGCGGCGCAGTCCGCCAGATCCCGTCATTTAAAGTCTTTCGTTTGCGGCGCCGCGCTTGCGACGCGACAACCCCCGTTGTTGGAGACGGCCGTGGGGCCGTTCAACGCCTACGCCTTGGCCGGGGCCCCGGCGCTTTGCGCGATCAGCCCGCGCACCCGATCCACCACTGAGCCGACCGTCTTGAAGTCCGCGGCCTCCTCGTTGGCATTGTAGGGAATCTCGATCCCGAAGCTGTCCTCGATATCGAACACGATCATTGCCAAGTCGAGAGACTCGATCTTGAGATCGGTCAATGCGGTGCCGAGATCGATGTCATCGCGCGGCTCCTTCATGTGCTTCTTCAGGATCTCGATGATCTTGCTTGCTACTTCGTCCATCGCTCTCTCCCACCGTGCCCGCCTGCCGGGGCATGTCGGGGACCTTATCGGTTAACGATCCTTGCTCAATCCAGGGCGCGCCCGGAAGGTTCGCTCAAGCGTGTCCACATATACGCAAAGGTACGAATAGTCCAGCCAAGCCACTGCCTCCCGCTGGGGACACATGGTAGCTGCCTGAGCGTAGCGTGAATCCGCCAGGCTGATCTGGTCTGCCACAGAAAAAGCGTGTTCAATACGGATACGCAAGGGGCTTGGCCCGGCGAGCTTAACATAATCCTCAGCACCGTGGCGCAGGATCAAGGCCCGGATCGCCACCGCCCTGCGCACGCGTGGGCGACCATGCCGCGCTCGGGGTCGCGCTCGCGGCCGAACTCGGCGTCGTACGCGGCGCTGCACTCGGAACGGGGCTATGGGCGGCACTTCCAGAGCACGCCTCCCCCAAGACGGGGCCACAAGAGCGCAACATGCGCCCGCATGAGGGCAAGGTGAAGCGCAGCATGAGCGAAACCGGCACCAGACCCATAGACCAGCGAACACAAGCGGCGGCACGGACTGCACCAGATTATCCCTGGCTTTCCCGCTATCCGTCCCATCTGGACTGGCATCAGCGATTCGAGCCGTCGCTCGTCTACAGCCTGTTGGATGATGCCGTGGCCAAGCATGGCAGCCGGCCGTGCACCAACTTCCTTGGCCGAACGCTGAGCTATGCCGAGATCGGGGCGCTGGTGAGCCGCACGGCCGCGGGATTGCAGGCGCTTGGGGTCAAGAAGGGCACCAAGGTCGGACTGCTGATGCCGAACTGCCCAGCCTTCATCGTCTATTATTTCGCCATCCTCAAAGCCGGCGGCACCGTCGTCAATTACAACCCGCTCTACTCGCACGAGGAGTTGACCTTCCAGGTCCGCGACAGCGAGACCAGCCACATGGTCACCCTCGACCTCAAAATGCTGTTCGGCAAAGTGGAGGCATTGCTGCGCGAAGGCACGCTTGGGCAAGCCATCGTTGCCTCGTTCGCGGGGCTGCTGCCCGGGACCAAGGCAGTGCTGTTCAGGCTGCTCAAGGGCAGGGAGCTGGCGAGCCCCGCCAGGTCGGCCGTCGCCGACCGCATCGTTCTCGATGCCGACCTCGTGGCGCGAGACGGCGTCGTGCTGCCGCCCCGGCTTGATCCTGACGCCGATATTGCCGTCCTGCAGTATACCGGTGGAACGACCGGCACCCCCAAGGGTGCCATGTTGAGCCACGCCAATGTCAGCGCCAATGTCGCGCAGGGCGCCGCCTGGGCCAGCGCCATCGTCAGCGAGGAGCAGCAGGAGCGTGTGCTGGCGGCACTGCCCTTCTTCCACGTCTTCGCCATGACCGCCGTCATGAATTTCGGCCTGCGCCATGGCTCAGAGATCGTGATCATGCCGCGCTTCGTGGTCGCCGAGGCACTCAAGCTCATTGATCGCCTGAAGCCGACGGTGATGCCCGCTGTCCCCACCATGCTCGTCGCCATCCTGGGCCATCCGAAGCGCACCCGCTACGATCTCACCTCGCTGAAATACTGCGTCTCCGGCGGCGCGGCACTGCCGGTCGAGGTCAAGCAGGCGTTCGAGGCCGTTACAGGCGCCAAGGTGGTGGAGGGCTACGGCCTGTCCGAGGCGAGCCCGGCCGTGACCTGCAATCCCCCCGATGGACCGGTGAAGCCGGGCTCGATCGGCCTGCCGCTGCCCGCCACCATCGTCTCGTTGCGCGACCTTGCCGATCCCGCCACCGAGGCGCCGACGGGCGAGAAGGGCGAGATCTGCGTCAACGGCCCCCAGGTGATGAAGGGCTACTGGAAGCGCCCCGAGGAGACGGCCCACCAGCTGGTCGGCGGTTTCCTGCGCACCGGCGACGTCGCCGTGATGGACGAGGACGGCTTCCTCTTCATCGTCGACCGCATCAAGGACCTCATCATCTCGTCGGGCTACAACGTCTATCCCCGCCGTATCGAGGACGCGCTCTACCAGCACCCGGCGGTCGAGGAAGCGACCGTCATCGGCATCAAGGACGACTATCGCGGCGAGGCGCCGAAAGCCTTCGTCAAACTGCGCGCCGGCGCGACCGCGACCGTCGACGAGCTCAGGCGGCATCTGGAGGGCAAGATTTCCAAGATCGAGATGCCGGCAGAGATCGAGTTGCGTCAGCAGCTGCCTAAGACCATGATCGGCAAGCTCTCAAAGAAGGAGCTGAAAGCCGAGGAGGAGGCGCGCCGTAAGACGAGATGACCGACGCCGTTCACAGGGCCGCCCCGACGCCCACCGAACCGGAGGAGGATGACCGGCTCTACACCATCGGCGAGCTGGCCGCCGAGTTCGGCATCACCACCCGCACCATCCGCTTCTACGAGTCAAAGGGCCTGATCGCACCGGCACGCCGCGGCGTTGCCCGCTGCTACGATCGCCGCGACCGGGCCCGGCTGAAGCTGGTCCTGCGCGGCAAGAACCTGGGCTTCTCGCTGGAGGCGATCGCCGAGTACCTCAAGCTCTACGATACCGACCCGGCCCAGGTCGCCCAGACGCAGCTGCTGCTCGACCGGGTGGAGGAGGCAATCCGCGACCTTCACGCCAAGCGCGCCGACATCGACCGCACGCTGAAGGAGCTGAAGGAGATCCGGGCGCAGTGCGTGGGGCACCTGGAGAGAAGCCGGTTGGGTTAGCCACGAGCAGCGTGGCGCCGCTATCATCGCGGGCCCCTCGAGATCGAGCACTGCGATCCTGACCTGCTCACAAGTCGCGTGAGCGGCCTTTCTTTTCGACGGCGCGAGGCATAGAACTACCGCCCTTCACGACGAGGGAGGCGGAGAGATCCATGCAGACGCTCGCGCCGGATGCCGGTCCTGTTATCTCGGTCTCCGGCATTTCCAAGACCTACAAATCTGGCTTCCAGGCGCTGAAGGATATCAATCTCGATATCCGCAGTGGCGAGATTTTCGCGCTGCTCGGGCCCAACGGCGCGGGCAAGACGACGTTGATCGGCATCATCTGCGGCCTCGTCAACGCCAGCGCCGGCACCGTGACTGTCGGCGGCCACGATATCGCCGCCGACTACCGCGCCGCGCGCGCCCTGGTCGGCCTGGTGCCGCAGGAGCTGACGACCGACGCCTTTGAATCGCCGCTGTCCACGGCCCGCCTGAGCCGCGGCTTGTGGGGCCTGCCGGCGGACCCCGCGCACCTGGAAAGGAACCTGAAGGCGCTGTCGCTGTGGGACAAGAAGGACAGCAAGATCATCACGCTGTCAGGCGGCATGAAGCGCCGCGTCATGATCGCCAAGGCGCTGGCACACGAGCCACAGATCCTGTTCCTCGACGAGCCGACCGCCGGCGTCGACGTGGAGCTGCGCCGCGACATGTGGAACCTGGTGCGCTCGCTCAGGGAATCCGGGGTCACCATCATCCTCACCACCCACTACATCGAGGAGGCCGAGGAGATGGCCGATCGCATCGGCGTGATCAACAAGGGGGAGCTGTTCCTGGTGGAGGACAAGGCCACCCTCATGAGCAAGCTCGGCCGCAAGCAGCTGACGCTGCAGCTGGCGAGCCCGCTCGAGGCCGTGCCGGCCGAGCTTGCGCAGCATAACCTCACGCTCGCCGCCGACGGCGAAGAGCTCATCTACACCTACGACACGCAAGGCGAGCGCACCGGCATCACCACGCTGCTCGCCGATCTCCGCCACGCCGGCATCCGTTTCCGCGATCTTTCCACCACGCAGAGCTCGCTTGAGGACATCTTCGTCGACCTGGTGAGGCAGCGCCAATGAACCTCTATGCCGTCCGTGCCATCTACCTCTACGAGATGGCCCGCTGGGGCCGCACGCTGATGCAGAGCGTGATCTCGCCCGTCATCTCCACCTCGCTCTACTTCGTGGTGTTCGGCGCCGCCATCGGCTCGCGCATCACCGAGGTCGAGGGCATCAGCTACGGCGCCTTCATCGTGCCCGGCCTCGTCATGCTGCTGCTGCTGACGCAGAGCGTCGCCAACGCCTCGTTTGGCATCTACTTCCCGAAGTTCGTCGGCACCATCTACGAGATCCTGTCGGCGCCCGTCTCCTACCTGGAGATCGTGCTGGGCTACGTCGGAGCCGCCGCCACCAAGTCTGTGATCCTGGGGCTGATCGTGCTCGCCACTGCCGGCCTGTTTGTGCCGCTCCGGATCGCACATCCGTTGTGGATGCTGGCCTTCCTGGTGCTCACGTCCCTCAGCTTCAGCCTGCTCGGCTTCATCATCGGCATCTGGGCCGACGGCTTCGAGAAGCTGCAGGTGATCCCGCTGCTCATCATCACGCCGCTCACGTTCCTCGGCGGCACCTTCTACTCGCTCAGCGTGCTGCCGCCGTTCTGGCAGACGGTGACGCTGTTCAATCCGCTCGTGTATCTCATCAGCGGCTTCCGCTGGAGCTTCTACAGCGTTGCCGATGTCCCCGTCGGCCTCAGCCTGGCCGCCACCGTCGGTTTCCTGGCCCTCTGCCTGGCCACGATCTGGGCCATCTTCCGGACCGGATACCGGCTGAAGACGTGACGTGCCGATTCCCTCTCCCCGCTTGCGGGGAGAGGGTTAGGGTGAGGGGCAGAGCGTAGGGCGCAATAAGGCGAAGCCGCATTGCGCCGATCGGCCATCCACCTGCACCGACTCTTTCGTCCGGCTTATCGGTGCAATGCGCTCCGCTTATTGCACCCTACAACATACGACTACGCTGCCTTCCTCCCCTCCAGGATGGCCGCCACGCCCATGCCGCCGGCGGTGCAGATGGAGATCAGGCCGCGGCCGCCGTGCTCGGAGAGCAGCTTGGCCAGGTTCGCGAGGATGCGCGCGCCGGTGGCGGCGAACGGATGGCCGAAGGCGATGGACGAGCCGTGCACGTTCATCCGGCTGCGGTCGATCGAGCCAAGCGGCGTGTCGCGACCGAGGCGGACCTTGCAGTACTCCGGGTCCTCCCACGCCTTCAGCGTGCACAGCACCTGGGCCGCGAACGCCTCGTGGATCTCGTAGAAATCGAAGTCCTGCAGCGTCAGGCCGTTGCGTTCCAGGAGACGGGAGACGGCCAGCGCCGGCGCCATCAGCAGCCCCTCGCCGGCGACAAAGTCGAGCGCTGTCGTTTGTGCATCGACGAGATGCGCCGCAACCGGCAGCCCGCGCTGGGCCGCCCACTCCTCCGACGCCAGCAGCGCGGCGGCGGCGCCGTCGGTGAGCGGCGTCGAGTTCGCGGCGGTGAGCGTGCCGCGCTCGGACTTGTCGAACGCGGTCTTCAGCGTTGCCATCTTCTCCAGCGAAATGTCCTCGCGGATGTTGTTGTCGCGGAACACACCGGCGAACGGCACAACGAGGTCGTCCATGTAGCCGGAGCGGTACGCCTCGGCCGCCTTCTTGTGACTCTCGAACGCCAGCTGGTCCTGCTCGGCGCGGCCGATGCCCCACTCCTGCGCCATCAGCTCGGCGTGCTGGCCCATGGAGAGGCCCGTGCGCGGCTCGCCGGTCGATGGCGCCTGTGGCGCCATCTCACCGGGCCGGAAGCCCTTGAACGCCTTGACGCGGTCGCCAAACGAGCGCGCGTTCTGCGCCTCGATCAGCCGGTGGGCGAATTTCTCCTTCAGCACGATCGGCGCATCCGAGGTTGTATCGGAGCCCATGGCGATGCCGCTGTCGATCTGGCCGATCGCGATCTTGGCGCCGATGTCCATCGCCGCCTGCAGGGAAGTGCCGCACGCCTGCTGCATGGTGATGCCCGGAGTGGTGGGGGCGAGCTTGGAGCCGAGCACCGCCTCGCGCGCCAGGTTCCAATCTCTGGAGTGCGAGACCACGGCGCCGCCCACCGCCTCGTCGATGTGGGCGCCGGCGAGCTTGTACTTGTCGACGAGGCCGTTCAGCGTCGCCGTCAGCATCTCCAGGTTCGATTTATCGGCATAGAGCGTATTGGAGCGGCAGAACGGAATGCGCACGCCGCCGATCACCGCTACGCGCCGCAGAGTCTGGGTCATGGGTCCCTCCGACGGGATCAGACCCTGCGGGTCTGACCCCCTGCTCCAACCTGACAGCGTAGGGTGCAATAAGCGAAGCGCATTGCACCGATCTTCGTTATTCTGTGCAATGCGGCTAGCGCCTTATTACACCCTACGCTTTGCTACTGCCTGGTGTCAGACCCGCAGGGCCTGACACCTCCTCACGCCACCGCCGGCCTTCGCAGCACTTCGACGTTCGACTTCGGCTCGTTGGCGGCGAAGTGCAGCGGGCCCCCGCGGAACGGGGCGAAGCCGGTGCCGAAGATGATGCCGGCATCGACGAGATCCGCGTCGGCGACAATGCCCTCGTCACGCACCTTCTCAGCCTCGCGGATCAGCGGCTCCACCAGCTCGCGGCCCAGCCGCTCAAGCTCGGCTTGGTCCCACGGCGTCTCGGGCTTGGCCTTCTGCGGCTTGCCGTCCTTCCAGACGTAGAAGCCCTCGCCAGACTTCTTGCCGAGCTTGCCGGCCGCCACCATGCGGTCCAGCTCCGTCCCGCCGGGCGGCGCGATCTTCAGGATGTTGCCGACGGAAGCGCACACGTCGAGGCCCACCGTGTCGGCCAGCTCCACCGGCCCCATCGGCATGCCGAACGTCTTGGCCGCCTCGTCGATCTTCTCCTTGGACTCACCACGCTCCAGCCGCTGCAGAGCCTGCATCATGTACGGCCCGAGCACGCGGTTGACGACGAAGCCGGGGCTCGACTTGGCGACCAGGGGGAACTTGTCGATGGCGGTG
>DASURA010000142.1:0-20464 GCA_036280295.1 Hyphomicrobiaceae bacterium | reverse complement strand
TGCGCCACGCGCCGCGCGGCGCTTCGGTCGGCGCCGCAGTGACCGGCCATGATGCGCAGGCTGGCGGGCAGCAGCTCGGGTTCTGGGGTGCCATCGTCCAGATTGTCGTGGCCGACGTGTCGATGTCGCTCGACAACGTGCTGGCCGTGGCCGGCGCCGCCAAGGGGCATACCGGCGTGCTGATCATCGGCCTTGCCATCGCCGTGGTGCTGATGGCGGTGGCTGCGAGCTTCATCGCCAGGCTGCTGGTCAAGCTCCCGTGGCTGACCTGGGTCGGCCTTTTCATCGTGCTCTACGTGGCCATCGAGATGATCTGGCGCGGAGCGCACGAGGTGGCCTGCGCCTATGTGCCCGCGTCCAGCTGCAGCGAGGGGCTCGCCTCCGCCATGAAGGCGTTGCTCGGCGGATAGCCGGAGGAGACGCCGCCAATGCCGGCGGCGTCAGGCAGATGGATGCCGACATGGTGGACGTGGGGGAGCGCAGCGCTATCCGCGCCCACCTCAAGCGGCCGGCGGATGCGGTGCCCGATCTCAGCCGAGGTCGATCTCACCTTCGACGACGTGATTGAGGCCAGTGCCGGCAGCCGTCACCACCGCCTTCACCTTGAGCGGGCCTTTGGCAAGCTTGCCCTCGCGCACCACGCGCTCGATCTCGCGCTGCGATGTCACGCCGAGCTGCTTGAGGAATTTGCGCACCGAAACGTTGAACTTGTCCTCATCCATCGCTGCCTCCTGCCCCAGGTTATTGACGCATGTCATTGCCCCAGTCATCGGCCACATATCATTGACCAATGTCATTGATGCCGCCCGTCAATAGGCAGCTCCCGTGCTGCGGCGCACCAGATGGGCGTGGGTTGCCCCCTGGGGCAGCTGGAGATTATCCCTCGCCCGTGGCATGATAGGGGCTGCAATGCCTGGGAAGGAAAATGGCCGGCCCCCTTGTTGCTGTGAACGAGGGTGGAGCAGCCAACAACAATGACTCCCGCGGGTGAGAGATGAACGAGCACAGAGACCTTGTGCAGACTCCGGCGCTGGTGGACCCGTTCGGCCGGCATGTCACCTACCTCAGGGTCTCCGTCACCGACCGCTGCGACCTCCGCTGCACCTACTGCATGTCGGAGCACATGACCTTCCTGCCCAGGAGAGATTTGCTCTCCCTGGAGGAGCTGGACCGCGTCTGCTCGGCGTTCGTCGCCAAGGGCGTGCGCAAGCTCCGGATCACCGGCGGCGAGCCGCTGGTGCGCAAGAACATCCTGTGGCTGTTCCGGGCGCTGGCGCGGCATCTGGACGCCGGCACGCTCGACGAGCTGACGCTGACCACCAATGCCACCCAGCTGGCGCGCTTTGCCGCAGAGCTCAAGGCATCCGGCGTGCGCCGCATCAACGTCTCGCTTGATACGCTGAAGCCGCAGCGCTTCCGCGCCATCACCCGCTGGGGCAACCTCGACGATGTCATGGCCGGTCTCGACGCCGCCGAGAAGGCGGGGCTTGCCGTCAAGCTCAATGCCGTGGCGCTCAAGGGGCTCAATGAGGACGAGATCGACGACCTCATCCGCTTCGCGCACGGCCGCGGCTTTGATCTCACGCTGATCGAGACCATGCCGATGGGCGACATCGACGGCGACCGCACCGACCAGTACCTGCCGCTGTCGATTGTACGAGCGCGGCTGATGGACAAATGGACCCTTGAGGAGATCCCGTTCCGTACCGGCGGGCCGGCGCGCTACGTGCGGGTGGCCGAGACCGGCGGCCGCCTCGGCTTCATCACGCCGATGACGCACAATTTCTGCGAGAGCTGCAACCGTGTGCGCCTCACCTGCACCGGCACGCTTTACATGTGCCTCGGCCAGGACGACGCGGCCGATCTGCGCGGCCCCCTGCGCGCCAGCGCCGACGACGCCCTCCTCAGGCGCGCCATTGACGAGGCGATCTCGCGCAAGCCCAAGGGTCACGACTTCGTCATAGACCGCCGCACCCGCGCACCGGCGGTGGCGCGGCATATGAGCGTGACAGGGGGCTGAAGCGCGCTCGGTTAGGTTGCGCGTCACCTGCATATGTCGCCAGCTTCCTGGTGCGGACGGCGGGACTCGAACCCGCACGGCATTGCTGCCTCGAGATTTTAAGTCTCGTGTGTCTACCGGTTCCACCACGTCCGCCCGGCCGCGGGCCGGGGTTGCCAGCCTTTGCCGTCACTGCGCGTCCGGCGCGAAGGCCGGGGTGCCCTTGGTAGGGCCGGGGCGGGAGGGATGCAAGCGGGTGGCGTTACGCCAGAGCATGGCGAGGCTGGCGGCCAGCAGGCCGCCTGTCGCGGCGGTGACGAGGCCGAGCCGGGACAGGGCAAAGTGCTCCCACGGCAAGACCCCCGGGTGCAGCACCTCCAGCTTCAAGAGCGCGTACAGGGAGGCCACACCTCCAAGGGCAGCCCAGCGGGCAACCAGCGCCAGCACGGCACGCATCTCCAACCCCGCCGCCGCCAGGCTTGCCTGGGCGCGATCGATGCGGCGGCGCATCCATGATGCCTGCGCAGGGGCGGCAGGCTCCGGCGCGGCAGATCCATCGACGGCGGCAACCGCCGGTACGGCGGGCCGCACCGGTTGCGCCACCGCGCTCCTGTTGCGGCCGTTTGGCGATCCCAACGCCAGCTCCAGCCGCAGCTGCCGGAAGCGCGTCCGCTCCGGCCAGCCCGACGAGGCCCAGGTTGACGGGGCCATTCGCAGCGGCTCGTAGGGAGAGCGCGTGCCGGCGGCATAGGCGAGCGCCCGCGGGTCGATGGGGATGCCCGCGGCCCGGTCACTGGCGATCCAGGCACCGACGTATTCGCGCCCCCAGTCGGCGATCCGGCGCGGCACACGCATGCCGTGCACGCGGAACGCCTGGTGGGCGTAGCTCTCGGCCTCAAGCTCCTTGACGTGACCCGGCAGCCAATACCCCTCGCCGGCGTTGTGCAGAAAGATGTGCCCGCATTCGTGCGCCAACGTATAAAGCTCGACGATGCGCCGGCCCTGCGGCGATAGGATCCGGCCAGTGCCGATATAGGCAAGGCCGCTCAGGTCCTCCTTATCCTGATGCACCCAATGCTCTGTCACCCCGGCCTCGCGCTTCATGGCCTCGGCAATGGCGAGGCGCTTGGCGCGGTTGGCAGCGATCCTGGCGCGGATCTCATCGCCCTTGCTGGCAAAGCCCTTTCCGGCGAAGGATGCGGCGGCGGTGTTTGAAAGCTTGGTGGACCGCAGCTTGCCGCCGCCATCGCGCCAGGGCTTTTTGCGCCGGGATTTGGCGCCCATCCCGCGCTCGGCCTCAAGGCCAGCGGCTGCAGAGTTTCCGACCATGGGACCAACGAACGCGAACCGAACGCACGACACCTTGAGCTTGACCTATGAGATGGTCAGGATTGGGGCGACCCATGCGCAGCTACGCCGTACGCGGGCGGCGTAAAGCTCGCGTTGCAGCACATCTGCAGGAGCGGCCGGAAAGGGCGGCCTTGCGCAAAAGCGTCCCATCGTCGCCATGATTCAGCCGCAGATCCTAACCGAGGGCGAATCAGCGAAACGGGCGACCGGCAGCGGAGAGGCTTGAGGGGAAGCGACGCATGTTCTGGCGCAAGAAGCCCGACAGCGGCTTCGAGTGGCACGAATACATCCGCACCACCGTTTTGGTGCGGCGCAAGGCACGCAAGCAGCGCGTCGACGATGCCAGGCGCGCCGCCGGCGAGCAGATGCGGGCGGCCGGCGTCGGACTGGCGGCCGGGTCGCGCGCTGCCGGCAGCGCGGCTGTCGAGGGCGCGCGGGCGGGTGCTGGCGCCCTGGGGCTGGCCCTGTACGCGGTGTGGGCGATTCTCGTGCATGGGTTGCGCGGGGGCGTGCTTCTGCTTGCGGCGGCGTTGCGGCGCATCACTGCCCTGGTGGCGCGGCCCCGCATCGGCACGCCGTTGGCGTTCGCAGGCGCGGCTGTCGTGGGCGCCGGTCTCGGCCGCTGGCGTGGCGTCGGCCTTGACGCGGAAGCCGTGGCGACGCTCGTCATCGGGACCGTCTTGATGGCATGCCTGCTGGCAATGCTGGCGCGCTGGAAGGCGTGGGAGGCGCCGCCGCTGCTGGCCAAGGGAGCCGGCGTGGTCGTCGGAGGCATCGCGCTCGCTGGCGCGACAGTCTGGCTCGCAAGCTCCGGCGTATTGGCCGGGCTTGGCAAGCTCGCGGCAATCGACAATCTTCCCCTGATAGGAACGGAAAAGACCCTGCGCGGATCTGCCCATGCGGAGGGGGGTGACCGCCTGCGCGTCGCCGATACTGTGGTGCGGCTGAGCGGCATCGAGGCGCCGGAGGCCGACCAGCGCTGCAGCCGGGGTGGCAGGACCTGGCGCTGCGGCGCCTCGGCAGAGGCGGCGCTGGCGCGGCTGGTCAACGGCCGCCGGGTGAGCTGCGCGGTGAGCGGCCGAGACGAGGCGGGGCGGTCGTACGCCCGCTGCATGCTGGGAAAGCGCGATGTAGCCGCCGAATTGGTCCGCCACGGCCATGTCTTTGCCGAGGGCACGATTTTTCCACCCTACGGCAGCGAGGAACGCGAGGCGCGCGCGGCGAGAGCCGGCCTGTGGAGCGGAGATGACGTCGAACGGCCGGCCGACTACCGCTCCAAGGTCTGGGAGGAAGCCAAGCGGCACGCACCCGATGGGTGCCCGATCAAGGGACAGGTGGCGGGGGCCGCGCGCTTCTATGTGCTGCCCTGGGCGCCGGACTACGAGCGCGCACGGGTGCAGAAGGCGCGCGGGGAGCGCTGGTTCTGCTCGGAGCAGGAGGCGGTGGCGGCCGGATTCAAAGCCCGGGGATAGCGCGACGCGACGGATCGCAAAGACTTGGCGCGTTAGGGGGAAAGTTGGGGTGCTCTGACCTCCCACACCCCAGTAAATCGGGCGCTCGGACCTCTCCCCCGTCCGGGCGTCCGATCGATTTCCTGGGTGCCTCGCCGGTTTTGGCGGCCGCCGAAATCTCCTCCTTTCGGCCAAAATGACGTCGCGGCCCGGCCGTTGTGGCGCCGCAATGGATTGCGACGCTGCGAGCGTTGCCTCTCGGCCCGGCTCGCCGGCGAGGCTTCGGAATACTCAGCCCCCCAGCCCCCCGGGGCCGAGTCGCGGAGCCGGGCCATCTGCCGCCCAAGCGAGTGAGGCACAAGAGAGTTGGTTTTGCCTGGTCAGGCCGGCCGTTGCGCCGGCCGATGTCTTTTTGGGGCCGATGGGGCGCTTTGGCACGATTCAGGTTCCGCGCCCAGCACGAAGCGCCTCACATCGCAGTGCCGTCTCCCGATGTGGCTGTGGATTCACCCAGGCTGAACCTTTCGGTCGGCGGGCGGGGCCTCTAGGCTGAACGCTTCGACTCCCTGCGAATGCGCGCCTCATGTCCTACACGGCCAGGAAAGATGTCGCTGATGGATTGGCATCTCCTCCCGGCTCGGCACCGGTTGGGAAGGTCGTGGTGCTGTCCGGCACGGATCGAGAGGCCGCGGCGCATGGCCGTGTCTTGCTGGAGGCGCTCCGCGGGTTGGCTCGCGAAGTTGTTGTCGTCACCTCCGCCGGGGCCGGCGATCTCGCCGGCTTTGACGTCGGCACAGTGGAGCTCGAGGGCGAGACTCCATGGCACAGCCCGTTATCGAAAGCACGAAAGGCCTGGAAGCTTGCGCGCGCGCTCGAGGCTGAGCGTCCGGACGTGGTGCACGCCATTGGCTTCAAGCCGGCAGCACTGGCATGTCTTGCCATGCAGCTGGCCTCCGTGCCTGCTGCGATGGTGCACCTGCCCGATCCCGGCGCCCTCAACGAGCGTGGCGGTGTACCGTGGCCCTATCGAAAAGGCGCCATGAAGCTGCTGGCGTCGCAGCTGCGCAAGCCCGGCTCGTTCCTGCTGATCGGCAGCGACGATGAGCTGGGTGAGCTGCGCGCACTGGGCATTGATCCGGGACCGCGCTTTGCGGTGCTTGGTGGCGCCGGAGTCGACCCCGAGGTCTACCCGGTGCTGCCGCCGGCGCCAGGAGACATGCCGGTTGCGGCATTCATCGGCCCGGTGAGCGAGACGAGCGGCGTACGCGAGCTGATGCAGGCGTTCGAGCGGCTCTGGGCGCGCGGGCTGCGCCTGCAGCTTGAGTTGCACGGTCCGCTCGACGACACCGGTGCTCTGGCCGCCGACTGGGCCAAATGGGGCTTGCATCCCGGCGTGCGCTGCGTTGCCGAATGGCCGGCCGACGCGCGCGAGATATGGCGCCGGGCGGAGATCTGCGTATGGCCGATGCAGCCCCGGCAAGGCCTGCCACGCCTCATCCTCGAGGCCGCCAGCTGCGGGCGTGCGCTCGTGATAGGCGACGGTCCCGGCGGCACTCGCGGCTTCGTTCGCGAGGATGTCGAGGGCCTGATCGTGCCCGCGGGGGATGCCTCGGCGCTTGGCACGGTGCTGGAGCGCCTGGCTCGCGACGCCGGATTGCGCCAGCGCCTCGGCGCCGCCGCCCGCCTGCGCGTGCTGCAGGGCTTCACGGAGGCGCACGTGAAGGAAACACTGCGCGGCGCATATCTGTCGCTGAGACTCTCCCTCTCCCTGCGCGGTTGAAGCGGGGGCGAGACTCTCTACGCCAGTGGCGGTGTCTCGCGGAAATGAGCGATTGTCGGCCAGGCGCAACTGGCGATCTGCTCGGCCAGAGCATGAGTGGTGAGGCCGGCCAACGGGATGCGGTGGCGACGACCGAGGTGGGCAAGGTGCGCCTCGGGCAGGCCGACGGCAATCTCGATGTCGTTGTCGATGCGCTCGATCAGCATGCGCGCGGCGTCCGATCCCAGCACCTCGATGGCAATGGAAAGGCGGTGGCGCTGCACGTCCTGGCTCCAGGCAGGTGCCCCGAGCGGTGTGAAGCGGGTCGCCGCCTGCGCCAGGGCGCCGTTCGCCGCGCGCAGCGCGTCACCGAGAAGCGGTGCGATCTCCTTCCACGCCATCTCGCTCGCCCACTGCTCGGTGCGGCCGCCGTGAGCGGAACGCATGGCAAAGCCGGCGACCGGCTTCAGGCAACGCGAGAACAGATCGCTGGCCCGCTCGACGTTGAGGCTGAGGGCCGTCGTGCTGGCGCTGGTGTTGAGCGCAGCGTGCTCATCCTTGTGGGCCTTGATGCTCGCCTGCAGTTCACCGTTGCCGTCAAGCTCGATGCGCAGCCACGCGACGCTCTCGCCGCTGACGAGGATGCGGCGGTGTACGCCGTACCCCCGCTTCATCAGGCTCCGGGATGGCTCGCCCGATGCGCCGATGGTCACATTCGCGCCGGCCAGGACGCCGTTGACGCGCTCCACCGCCGCCGACAGCACCGGCTGGATCGCCGCCCATTGGGCGGCCGGCTCCGGCTCCTTGCCGACCTCGACGAGGGACGGTGCCTCGCCGCCGGCCGCGCCGAGAGGGGTAAACGACGTCGGATCAAGGTGGGCGACCGTCAGCTCCACATCGGGATGGATGGCGGTGGCGTCGCCGCGCACCAGAAACGCCTCGCGGCGGCGCCGATACAAATCGCGCCACACCAGCGCCACGCCCGAAACGATCAAGGCCGCGCTCAGGACAAGGAGGAGCACTCTGGTCATGGCGTGCCTCTGCGGGTCTCAGGCGTTGGGCGACGGGCGACGGGCGCCCCGCGGTGCCGAGGCACGGCGCCCAGCACCCGACGCCCAACACCCGCTCTGGCTACTGGCCCTGCCACGCCTCCTTCACCCCCTTCTCCATGCACTTCGTGCTGATGAACTCGTTCACATCCTCGACCGCCAGGGTCTGCAGCACGCCGAAGGTGTTGTCCGCTGCCGTGACCGACCACAGGGCGGTCTTGGCCAGCACCGGAGCCGAAATCTTACCCCAATTCAGGCGGGCTTTGACGGCCTTGCCTTGCTTGAAGGTGATCTTCGGGTGCATTTCCAGCGCTACCTGATACTTGTCCTTGGCGTTATCGATCTCGCATCGGATGCTGTAGGTGTCGAATTGGGCCTCGAAATCGGGCTCCGTCATGGCCTTCACCAGCATGGCGCGGTCGACCTTGATATCGGAGCCGCAGCGCGTATCGCCCCAGGGCCATGAAACCTTGCCGCGCGCCAGAATCTTGCTCAGCACCGCCTTACGCCAGGTCTTCTGGATCGCGCAGGCCACCACGCCGTCGGCGGGCTTGCGGTTATGCAGGGCTGCACACAGCTGGACGGCGCAGGCGCGCCGGCCCTCCCGCTCCTTCTTCTCCGCCTCGGTCTCCTCGACAGGGGCTGCTGCCGGAGCCGTTGCCGCGTCTTGCTTAGCGTCCTGCGCAGGCGCCTCGCCGGGCACTGCAACCAGCACACCAAGGCCAAGCCCCAATGCCAATGCGCATGCAGCCATTGCTTTCGGCACGGTCAGTCTCCCTCCGTTGTAATTGAGACGCACATCACACACCCCGGCTCGTCCGAGGGTGAGGCGCAATCGAGCGTGGCTTGTTTACGGTTCGATGGCAGCGTGCAAAAGCATGATGCCGTTTCAAAGGCTCGACCAGAGCAGTGCGAGACCCGATAGCAACAGCACGCCCAGGACCAGCCGGTCGAAGCGGCGGTCGTCGAGGCGTCGGTAGAGACGCAGCCCCAGTGACGCACCGATCAGCGCGCCCGGTGCAGCCACGCCCAAGGCAAGCAGGGAGGCCGATCCGACCTGGCCCAGTGCGGCGCTTGCCGCCAGCATGGCGCTGAGCACCGTAAAATTGAAGGCTTGGAAGTAGACGCGCCGCTGATCCTTGGGCCAGGCCTTCAACGAGGCCCAGACCGTCGGCAACACGCCGGAAAGGGCGGCGAGGCCACCCAACATGCCGGCGGCGAAGCCGACTGCGGCCTCAGCGCCACAGCTTCGCGACGACCCTCCCTCCGCGGCAGGCCGCACATGCCCGGCGGCCAGCAACATGAAGGAGCAGTAGGCGATCAGCACCCCACCGACCCCGCGCTTGAAGGCGCCAAGGCTGACGTATGGCAGCAGCAGCGTGCCGATCGGCACGCCGATGAGTCCGGCGCCGATCAGCGGCGCAAGCCGGCGCCAGTCCACCGCGCGCCGAAGCGACGGGAAGGCCGAGATATGTCCCAGCACCGAGCACGCTGACGCGAGCTGGGCGGCGATCGCCGGGGGGACGCCATGAAGCCAGATCGGCAGGCCGGTCAGCGCGGTGCCGAAGCCGGTGAGGCCATTGACAAAGCCGCCCACGAGCGCCCCGGCAAAGACAATGGCCGGCGTCTGCCAGCCCCCCGTCCAGTCGCCAATCTGTGAGATAACCGCCACACTACCCGTTCCCGAACCGTTCTTGAAACGACACCGCCCCGCACCATATCATCGTTACGAGCTGAACCAGCGCCGATACATGGGCTGGAGCGGAGGCCGCAAAGGCTCCGCAAGTGATACCCCGAGGATCGGGGCCAAGGCCGCGAGGAGGCTTGGCAATGACGCGAATGACACATCTGTCGAGTCCGCTGTTCCTGGGCTTTGAGGAGATGGAGCGGCTGATCGACCGAGTCGGCAAGGGCGGCGATGGCTATCCTCCGTATAATATTGAGCGCATCGTGACCGCTGCCGAAGGCAACGGCAAGCCGGCGGCAGAGCTGCTCCGGATCACCCTCGCGGTAGCAGGATTTAAACAGCATCAGATCGAGATTACGGTCGAGGAGAATCAACTCAACATCCGCGGCCGGCAGGAGGATGACAAGTCCCGCCAGTTTATTCATCGCGGCATCGCCACGCGTCAGTTCAGCCGAACGTTCGTGCTGGCAGACGGCATCGAGGTGAGATCCGCCGAGCTGAGCGACGGCTTGCTGTCGATCGATCTGGTCCGCCGACAACCGGAGCGGGCCGTGCGCCGTATCGATATCGCCAAGCGTGGGTAAGGAGTAGGGTGCAACAGGGGCGATAGCCGCCTTGCGCCGTCGACGCCGAAGCGGTGCAACGCACTTGCACGTTGCGCCCTGCGGCAACCCGAAAGGAGTGCGTCGTGGAAAAGAACAGCAGACACACGCGGGATGCCGCCCAGGATACCGACCTGGCGGCCGCTCCGATCAGCCTTGCGGAGCTGGCACAGCTCGGCGACGGCAAGCTTGCCTACATCAAGGTCATGACTCACGACGAGGCGCAGGAGCTGTTCCCGGCGGTCGAGAACCTGCCCGAGGGCATCGACCTCTACTCGCTGCACGCGGCAGATGGCACGCCGCTGATCCTGACCGACAGCCGCCAAGCCGCCATCGGCCATGCCATCGGCGACGAGCTGGAGATCGCGAGCGTACATTGAGTTCAGCGGGACCAAGGTCGCAGACCCTCCGGGTCTGACCCACCTGACGCCATTCGAAATGAAATGGGCCGGTCCAAGGACCGGCCCATTCCCTTATGTAGGTAGGCCTTCGAGGGACCGCTGCTTAGAAGGTGATCTTCGCACCCGAGAACACAATGTTAACGTCGTCCAGGTCCGTGCGCACGGGAACATTATCGGCGTCTGCGCTAACATTACGGTAGGACAAGAACAGCTGCATGGAAGCAGCATCGATGTTCTGGACAACACCGAGGCCCCAGATCTCACCTTTACCGTTCACGATACCAACGCCACTCGACAGGAGAGCATCCGTGTCGAAGTCGGACTTGTGATACTCACCGTAAAGAGCGGTCTTACCAATGCCGAACCAGTTCTTGGTAATACCACCGCGGACCGACCAGTAGTCCTGCTCAATGGAGCCAATGTCGAACTCGCGATGAGCGAAGCTGCCGCTCGCGAACAGACCTGTGCCGACATGCAGGACCGACAGAGAGCCCTGGATGCTCTCGGCCGTGTTGCCGGGAATGGCTTGGTCGAGCACAGTGTTATCGCTGTCGTAGCCGTAGGCGATGCCACCTGCGATCCGGAAGCCAGCGTGCTCGCCAGCATAGCGGAGACCGATATCCCAGCGATCGTTCTCGCCCCACGACGTACCGACTGTGAAGCCGCCAAAGGTCGGCGTGTCGTAGCGCACGGCGTTGTTGCGATCGAACTCGAAGTCGGTGCCAGGGAAGAAGTTACCGATGGTGAAACCGGAACCGCCGCCAAACGCAATGCTATTACCAACGTAGAGGCCGTTGCGAGCAACGATGTTGGTACCGCCCAGATCGATCTCGGAGATGCCGTCCGACACCATGTTGAGACGGCCGACGGTCAGGCGACCGTAGTGCTTGTGCTCAAGGTACCAGTTGGCCAGACGCAGGGCAACTGCGCCATCGCCCGTGTCCGCGCCCTCGTCCTTGGTCTCGGTGACCTGATCCGCACGAGCGGACAGCGTCGACACCTCGATGACGAAGCCGGCCGACATGTTCGGATTGATCTTCGCCGAGCCCTTCAGGCGGAAGCGGCTGCTGTCCGGCCCGAAGTCGGTGATGTAGGCATCCGACTGGTCGCCGTTGTCGAAGGCCAGCACGCCGGTGGTGACCTGACCGGAGATTTGCAGCGACACGCGACGGTTGCCCTTGCGGGCGGTGGTGGCCTCCAGCTCGGCAACGCGCTCCTCCAGATCCGAGCAGCAGTCGCCCCCCAGATCAGCGGCCGCGGCCGGTCCGATCATTGCGATATACGACGCAGCGCCCATCAGGAACGCTGCGCTCATGACCCTCAGTTTCATTGCCCACTCCCAGCAGCTTTGCGCCAACGCAGCTTGCTTTCATTGCGAAGCCGCTCACGATCTTCTTTGCTTCGCTGGAGCGGAACCTAGCGTGGATATCTGTCAAACAGCTTGCAGTCATGTGGCGCACTAGCCACTGTCGGTGGCACTACGCAGTGTCACTAAACTGTTAAATAAAGTGAGCATTCTATCGGCTAGTCTCTAGCCGATTCTGCAACCTACCGACCTATTTCGCACACAGATTATTCTTCGCTGGATTCCAACGAGCATCCAGGGCCACGGAGTCCTGGGCGGTTTGCCGGGGAGGTTGCGGAACAATCCAACAAGAACAGAGAACTTGATGCGAGCACTCCTGCTGCAAGGACCCATGCGCGGCGCGGTCCATGCCGAGTCCATGCTCCGGCAGATCGACCTTGCCGTCGACCGTGCACCGTCGATCGAGGATGCCGAGGCGGCGCTGGAAGTGAACGGCTACGATCTGCTCGTGGTCGATCTCGACGCAATCGACGAGGCGATCGTGCCGCTGCTGCGCAGGGCACGAACGACCGATTCGCACTTGCGGCTGCTGGTGCTTGGAACGCGCGAGCGGATGGACACGGTTGCGGCGGCCCTCGCCCAGGGCGCTGACGATTTCCTGATCAAGCCGATCGATGCCGGCGAGCTGCGGTTGCGGGTGAACCGGCTGTCGGCACGGCGCACCGAGCAGACGGCCGCCGTCCTCGAGTGCGGACCGCTGCAACTGCATGTCAACACCGGCGTCGTCTTGCTCGACGGCAGGCGTATCGAGCTCACCCCCAGGGAGCGGGCGGTGCTGCACATCCTGCTGCGCGAGAATGGCAACGCCGTCGGCAAGGACTATATCGCCTCGCGCATCTTCTCGATGGACAGCGATGCGGCGCCGACGGCGATCGAGACCTACATCAGCCGGCTGCGCCGGAAGCTCACGCATCCGCGCATCCAGATCCGCACGGTACACGGATTGGGCTACCTCCTGGTGCAGACGGCAACCACGATCGCTGCCGGGCTGGTCTGGTTCTGTGTGGCAATCCAGCTTCTGCGCCTCAACCTGGCGTGAGCCCCGCGCAACTCCCCCCTTGGTAACGGGATCTGCCCTCGGCATGAGGCCGTCATGAATGCGCAGGTTGCGCCGGGGGCTGACCCCGTCTGGAGGCTACGCCGCAATGCGACGACGGCGGATGGCCTGGTCCCACACCAGTGCCAGCGCGAAGACCGCCGCCTGGATGAGGACGATGCAGGGGCCCGTCGAGCCGTTGATGTGGAAGCTGACGAGCGTGCCGAGCACGCTTGAAGCCACTGCGATCGCCACCGCGATCAGAAGCATGTGCTCGAAGCGGCGGGCGAGCAGGTAGGCCGTGGCCCCGGGAGCAACCAGCATCGCCACCACCAGGATCACGCCGACTGCCTTCAGGGAGGCGACGATGGTGAGCGAAAGCAGCACCAGCAGGCCGTAGTGCAGCCAGGCCACGCGCAGGCCGATCGCGCGGGCGTGATTGGGATCGAAGCAGTAGAGCAGCAGGTCGCGGCGCCGGGCGAGGACGATCGCCAGCGTGACGCCGGCGACAATGGCGGTCTCGACGAGGTCACGATTGGTCACGCCCAGCATGTTGCCGAACAGCACATGCAGGAGATGCTGGTCGGTCTCGACCTTGGTGAACAGCACGAGCCCCAAGCCGAACATGCCGGAGAACACGATGCCCATCACCGTATCCTCCTTCACCCGGCTGTTCTCCTTCAGATACCCCGTGAAGACGGCGCAGAACAGCCCGGCGGCGAACGCGCCGACCGCCAGCGGCAGCCCAAGCACGACGGAGACCACCAGGCCCGGCAGCACGGCGTGGCTAACGGCATCGCCCATCAGCGACCAGCCCTTGAGCACCAGGTAGCAGGAGAGCACCGCACACACCGCTCCCGTCAGCAGCGCTACCACCAGGGCGCGCTGCATGAAGCCGTAGGACAGCGGCGTCGCCACGAACCCCCAGAGCGCGTCGGGCACATCGGTCATGATCGCCGCGATACCCAGTGTCATGGCGCCACACTCTGCGAGGCCGCGCGCGCCTTGCGCCGGCCGGCCAGCACGCCGTGCCGCGGCGCAAAAAAGAAGGCGGCGAGGAATACCAGCGTCTGCAGCACCACGATGACACCGCCGGTTGCGCCGTCGAGGAAATAGCTGAGATAGGCGCCCAGCGCGCTGGTGAGCACGCCGACAGCGATGCTGACGACGAGCAGGCGGCCGAAGCGGTCGGTCAGCAGATAGGCCGTCGCCCCCGGAGTCACCACCATGGCAATCACCAGGCAGGCGCCCACGGTCTGCAGCGCCGCCACGGTGGTAGCGCTGAGCAGCGCGAAGAACAGCACCTTGAGCGCGGTCGGGCGCAGGCCGACGGCGCGCGCCTGGCTCTCGTCAAAGAACAGCAGCATCAGGTCCTTCCACTTGACCAGCAGCACGGCGAGCGTGACCACCGAGATGATCACCACCTGCAGGGCATCCTCGTCGGAGATGCCAAGGATGTTGCCGAGCGCGATCGACTGGATGCTCACCGACATCGGGTTGATGGAGGCCAGCAGCAGCCCGGCCGCGAAGAACGCGGTGAACACGATGCCGATCACGGCATCCTCGCGCAGGCGCGTGTGAGTGCGCACCAGCGCCATGCCGAAGGCGGCGAGGATGCCGGACAGGAAGGCGCCGGCGGCGTATGGCAGCTTCAGGAGATAGGCTGCCGCCACACCGGGCACGATGGCGTGGCCCAGCGCATCGCCCATCAGCGACCAGCCCTTGAGCATCAGATACGCCGACAGGAACGCGCAGGTGCCGCCCACCAGCGCCGAGACCCAGATGGCCTTGACCATGTAATCGTAGGCGAATGGGACGAGGATCTCGCTCATGGTTGCTCGCGAATGGCGAATGGCGAATGGCGAATGGACCGCGGCGGGCGGAGAGGACGCAACCATTCGCCAACGACCATTCGCCATTCGCCCATTCTACTTCTCCCCTCGACGCGGCTTGGGCGCCGTATCCTCGCGCCGTTCGCCGTAGAACACCGCGGGCCGCTCGTCGTCGGTGAGGACGGTGAGCTCACGCCGGTCGTCGTCGGCATGCAGCTGCGTGCCTTCGAGCTGGAACCGGCGCAGCGTGCCGCCGAACGCCCGTTCCAGGTTGGCCTGGGTGAACACCCCTGCGGTCGGCCCCGCCGCCAGCACGGTACCCAGCAGCAGCACCACCTGGTCGCAGTAGTCGGGCACGCTGCCGAGGTTGTGGGTCGACACCAGCATCAGCCGGCCCTCGCCACGCAGCTCGCGCATCAGCGCCACGATGGCATCCTCGGTCTTCACGTCGACGCCGGTGAACGGCTCGTCGAGCAGGATCACCTGGCCCTCCTGGGCGAGGGCGCGGGCCAGGAACACCCGCTTCTTCTGGCCGCCGGACAATTCCCCGATCTGGCGCTTGCGGAAGCCCGACATGCCGACCCGCTCGAGCGCTTGCGTGACCTTGCGCTTGTCCTCTGCCGAAGCCATGCGCAGGAAGCCCATGTGGCCGTAGCGGC
This sequence comes from Hyphomicrobiaceae bacterium, assembly GCA_036280295.1. GTDB lineage: Bacteria > Pseudomonadota > Alphaproteobacteria > Rhizobiales > Hyphomicrobiaceae > AWTP1-13. Next base: position 5,273 of record DASURA010000142.1, on the reverse strand, counting down.
CCATCATCACCACGTCCTCGACCAGCACGGGGAAGTTCCAATCCACCTCCTCGCTCTGGGGCACGTAGGCAACGATGTTGCGGCGCAGCGCCGCGTCGACCGGCAACCCGTTGATCCGCACCTCGCCCTTCTGCGGGCGCAACAACCCCATGATCGTCTTGAACAGGGTCGATTTGCCGCTGCCGTTGATGCCGACCAGCGCGCAGATGGTCCCGGCGCCAAGCTCGAAGGTCGTATCGCGCAGGGCCGCCAGCCCGTTGGGATAGGTGACCGTCACGCCCCGCACGGCCAGGGAGACCGCCAACGCATCCCGCGAGGCTTTGCCGACGCCGGCGCTCGTCACACGCTCCAGCATCACTTGCCGAATCCCTTGGCAACGGTGTCCACCGTCACCCGAAGCAGATCAAGGTAGGTCGGCACCGGGCCGCGCGCTTCACTGAGCGAGTCCACATACAGCACGCCGCCGTATTTCGCGCCGGTCTCCTTGGCGACCTGCCGCGCCGGCTTGTCGGAGATGGTGCTTTCGCTGAACAACACGGGAATCTTGTTCTTGCGCACCTCGTCGATCACCCGGCGCACCTGCTTGGGCGTGCCCTGCTCGTCGGCATTGATCGGCCAAAGGTACAGCTCGCGCAGGTTATAGTCGCGGGCCAGGTAGCTGAACGCACCCTCGCTGGTAACGAGCCAGCGCTGGCCGTCCGGAATGCCGGCAAGACGCTCGCGCAGTGGCTCGTCCAAGGCCTTGATCTTGGCGGTGTAGGCAGCCGCGTTCTTGGCGTAGACCTCCGCGTTGGCAGGGTCGCGCGCGGAGAGCGCCTTGCGGATGTTCTCGACATAGATGGCGCCATTGCTCGGCGACATCCAGGCATGCGGGTTGGGCTTGCCGGTGTAGGGGCCCTCGTGGATGCCGAGCGGCACGATGCCGTCGCTGACAACGACGCTCGGCACCTCGCGCACGTTGTCGAAGAAGCGCACGAACCAGCGCTCCAGGTTGAGGCCGTTCCACAGCACCAGGTCGGCCGACTGGGCCTTGACCACGTCGAGCGGCGTGGGCTGGTAGTCGTGGATCTCGGCGCCCGGCCGGGTGATGGATTCGACAGTTGCCGCCGAGCCGGCGACGTTCTGGGCGATATCCTGGATGACGGTGAAGGTCGTGACCACGCGGAGCGGCTTTTTCGTTTGCGCCACGGCGCTCGAAAGCGCTGCGAGGGAGACCAACGCGATCGCCAGCGTCCCTCCAGTCCACCTGCCCACAATCATACGCTGGATGACTCCCAACTTGGTTTAGAATGCCTCCAGTTGTGAGTAGCATACTCGGAATCATTCGCAACTGGCAACTGCCGCCGATTTGCCCCCGCGATGCCCAGGCTCAGGCGGAAACGATGGTCGGCGGTGCCGCGTCCGGAACGAAAAGCCTCGCCGGCCGTGGCCACGAGGATGTGAGGGGGGCGTATGACGGGGACCGGATGCCCACTTGGCAATCGGCGGTAGGACTTGCGCCCTACCTAAAAACTGGCTGCCTTATCACCCGCGCTCGGCGATTTTCCACCCACTGCGGCCCAAGCCACGTTTTGAGCGCAACTGGTCTGATCGTCAGCTATCGGTGGAGACATTGCACGCTCGGATCGCACCCCATTGCTGCGTAGCGCCGGCGCCGGCGCAGCGAGCCTTCCGGATCTCGAGCCAGCTCCTCTCCTTCCGAAGCGCCGGCCGTTTGCCCGTGAACGTCAGATGGGCGTATAGACGTCCCATTGCTCCAAAGCGACGCGCGAATGGTGGCGTCGCGCCCGGGGAGGGGAGGATAAGGGTGCCACGCAAAGGCGCCGATGCCCCGTCAGGCAAGACATCGACGCGACGCCAAAAAAAGGCCCATGCTCATGGCACGGGCCGTTCCAGGTCGTCAGAGGACACAAGGACTTATTGCGGGAAGTCAGAAGGAAGGGCAGGCCGGGAAAGCGCAATTGGACACGCCGGCCGGAATCGCAAGCGTGATCAAAGTCGAAGCTGGCTTCATGATCGTCTCCCAACTGAGAGAGCAGGCTCGTCATCTTTGAGGTTTGTGCTTCTGAGCCCACGTTCCAGCAGAACTGGCCAGTCGGCCCGGCACCTCGTTGGTATACCCCCAGGCCTTCGGCCCGGAAAGCGGGCCTCACGTGAGCGTTACTAACATTGAACGCCAGCGACCCTCGACTCAGGCGCGGCCAGCCAAGCCCGTCGCGTGCACAATGAAATCGGCCACGGCAGCAGCATCGTCGAGCGGCAGGAGCGGGCGTCCGGCCGCGTCGCAGGCGAAGTCCGTGGCGATGGCGATGACGTTGGGGTCCGTCTTCGCCAGCGGCCTCTGCTGCACCGCCTCGCGCCGGCGGGTCTCGATCTTCGGGATCGGGGCCGCCTTGTAGCCTTCGACGAGGACGATGTCGCACGGATCGAGGCGGGCGATCATCTCCTCCAGCGACGGCTCCGGCTCACCGGCCAGCTCCCGCACAACCGCCCAGCGCCTGGCCGAGACGATGGCTACCTGCGACGCACCGGCGAGACGATGGCGGGCGCTGTCGGTGTCGGCGTCGTCGATCTGGAAGTCGTGGTGTGCGTGCTTGATGCTTGCCACCCTGAAGCCGCGCGCCGTGAGCTCCGCGATCAGGCGCGTCACCAGCGTGGTCTTGCCGGAGTTCTTCCAGCCGGCGATGCCGATCACCGCCGGCGTTGCGGCTGCCCGTGTCATGGCGCGCTCGCCTCGGTGAGTGCATCGCGCAGGTCGGCAAGCTCCTGTGGGGTGTTGGCATTGAAGAACGGGTCGAGAGCGACGCCGCCGACCCGCAGCACCGGGAACGGCACCGGCACGGTGCCGTGCCGGTCAGTGAACACGAGCACCTTGCGCACGCCGGCAGCGAGCTGGGCCTCGAGATCGTCGGCCAGCGCCACCGGCCAGAGGCCGATCACCGGATGCAGCTCACCGCCCGACTGGGCAAGCGCGATCGCATCAGGGTTGTGCACGCCGCGCTCGGCGAGCGCAGCCGCGCAGCGTACCACCAGATCCATCGGCAGCAGTGGCGCATCGCCGGCCGCGGTGGCGATCCAGCGCGCGGCCGGAGCGTTGGCACGCGACCAGCGCATCCCTGCCAGCACACCCGCCAGCGGCCCGGCAAAGCCTGGAACCGAATCGGCGACCACCGGCAGGTCAAACCCGGCGAGCCGCGCCGGATCGCCATTGGCGTTGATCACCATGCGATCGACCTGGGAGCCAAGCCGCTCGATCACATGGCTCAGCATCGGCTTGCCGGCCAGGTCGAGCAGGCCCTTGTCGCCGCCGCCCATGCGGCGCGACTGGCCACCGGCCAGGATCACGCCGGTGACAGCGTCTGCGGGGTATGGATGCTCTTGTGCCATGCGGCGCGCATCGTATCCGACCGCCGCGGCAAGTCCAGCGCAGGCGTGGGCCAAGACCATGGCCCTGGCGGTGCGCACGGCCATGGTCTGTGGCGATGGTTAGCGCGTCCTTCACGCTCGCTTCAGCAAGCCCAGCACGAACAGGACGAGGACCGAGCCGATCACCGCATTAATGATGGCACCGACCAGCGGGTTACCAAACGAAAACCCAAGATAGGGGAACAGCCAGCCGGCCACCGCGGCGCCGATAATGCCGACGATGATGTTGCCGACCAGGCCGAACCCGCCGCCGGTCATGATCTGGCCGGCGAGCCAGCCGGCGATCGCACCGATCACCAGCCATACGATCAGAGACTGCACATCCAAGGCGAAGGGCATGGCATCACTCCCATTCGGGCTGCCATGGTTCAGCTCGCTCGATGCCGGGCGCTCGCCGGCAGCCCTGAGGCGGCCCCGGTCGCAACTCCAAGTCTACTCTGCTTCGGCTTAAGCAGCCAGCGGAGGCACTGTTGTCGGAGCATCGTGAATGTGCACCGCACAGTGCAGATGTCCGGCGTCGTTGCGCGATGCTGCCCTGCGAAAGGGGCGGCCGACGCCACCGACGGCTGTTGCGCACTTGCCACTTTTCCCCGCGGCGTCATAGCTTCTCTCCAAGCTGAAGCGGGATCGCTGAAAGGCGCGAGGAGGGAACGTGGCGGGAGTTCTGGACGGCATCCGCGTGCTGGATTTCGGGCGCTACATCGCGGGGCCGTATTGCGCCGCGCTGCTGGCGGAGCACGGGGCAGACGTGATCCGCATCGAGAAGCGCGAGGGCAGCGAGGATCGCTTCCAGGCGCCGGTGGCCGCCACCGGAGAGGGCGCCCTGTTCCTGCAGATGAACCGCAACAAGCGCGGCCTCACCCTCGATCCGATGCGCCCGGAAGGGCAGGAGATCGTGCGCCGGCTCGTCGCCACGGCCGACGTGGTGGTCGCCAACCTGCCGCCGCAGACGCTCACAGCCATGAAGCTCGACTACGAGAGCCTGACGGCCGTGAAGCCCGACATCATCCTCACCACCGTCACCGCGTACGGCCGCGGCGGCCCCTACAGTGACCGTGTCGGCTTCGACGGCATCGGCCAGGCCATGTCGGGCGCCGTCTATATGACAGGCACGGAGGACCAGCCGTACCGTGCGCAGGTGCCGTGGGTGGACTTCGGCACCGCGCTGCATTGCGCGTTCGGTACCATGGCGGCGCTGATGGCCCGCAAGGCGACCGGCAAGGGGCAGTGGGTGGAGGGGGCGCTGCTTGCCACCGCTGTCACCATGACCAACGCCATGCTGATCGAGCAGGCGGTGGTTGCCCCAGATCGCGTGCCCACCGGCAACCGCGGCCAGACCGCGGCGCCGGTCGACATCTTCCGCACCCGGGACGGGTGGATCCTGACCCAGGTCATCGGCCAGCCGCTGTTCAAGCGCTGGGCCAAGCTGATGGACGAGGAGCACTGGCTCGCCGACGAGCGCTTCAAGGACGACATATCGCGCGGCGACAACGGCACCGTCGTCAGCGAACGCATGAGCCGCTGGTGCGCCGAGCGTACCACAGCCGAGGCGCTGGAGATTCTGGGGGCAGCCAAGATCCCAGCCGGCCCGGTGCTCAAGCCGCAGCAGACGCTGGAGGACCCGCAGGTCAACGCGATGGGCTTCTTCCAGCCGCTCGCGTTTCCTGGCGCGCCGCAGCCGGCACCGGTGGCGAAGGCGCCTGTGCGTCTCTCCGAGACGCCGGGCTCGATCCGCCATCGCGCGCCGCTGCTCGGCGAGCACACGGACGAGGTCCTCGCCAGCCTGGGCTACTCCGGCACGGCCATCGCCACCCTTCGGGAGCAGGGAGTCATCTGATCGGACGCCG
>DASURA010000141.1:0-8922 GCA_036280295.1 Hyphomicrobiaceae bacterium | reverse complement strand
TCCGACACCGGCCGCGAGTACAGCATCGACCCGGCCAAGGCCACGGCCCAAATCGGCACCGGCCAGCTGCTGATCGAGGGCAAGGAGGGCATCGCCGGCGTCATCGTCCTGGTGGTGCGGCGGCAGCTCACCAACATGGCGGCTCGCATGGGCCAGCGCGTCATCGGCTCGATCCTGACACGCCTTGTCGCTTCCGTCGCCGGCATCATCGGCGTAGTGCTGATCGCCAAGGATATCTGGGACTTCCGGCACGGCGTGCTGCCGATCGTTGCCGACGAGATGAAGGGTGCCGCCACCAAGGAGAAAGTGCGCCAGGAGCTGGCCGTCACCATCAAGGACCACATCGACCAGAGCCTCCAGGAGATCGCCCAGAGCACCGCCGACCGCGTCATGCAGATCTGGGGCGACTTCCGGCGCGCGCATACCAAGGTTCTGGAGCTGGCCGAGCGTAACGCCGACTTCAGGCGCCTGCTCGATTCCCTACGCCCCGCCGATCTGCCGCGGCTTGACGAAGTGGTTGACCTGGTGCTGGCAAGCGAGGGCGAGGACGGCGTTGTCCGGCGCCTCGGCGACGGCACCTTGCATAAGGCGGTCTTGTCGCTGTCGCCGGCCGCGCTCCAGATCGCCCGCGAGGCCCGCTCGCTGGAGGTGGCACTCGAGTGGTCGGCCATCGCCGGCGACAGCCTCGGCAAAGTGGTGGATCTGGAGATCCATCGCCGCAGCACGCCGGAAGCGTTCTCCAAAGCCACGCTGGCGCGCCTCATCACCCTCGACGACCGGGTGGCGACGCTGCGGCTGGCGGCGCTGCCGCCGGCCACGCGCGACATCCTGCTGGAGCTCGACAATCCGGGCGTCATAAACCTCGCCCGCGGCCTCGACGAGAGCCAGCTCACCAGCCTCGCCCGTTATCTCACCGCCCTGGAGAAGCCCTCCGCCCAGCGCATCTTATCTGCGGTCGGACAGAATCCGGCACGCATGGCCGAACTGGCCAGCCCGCGCGTGCGTGAGGCGATCATCGCGAGCCGTGACCAGGCGGCGGCGGTTGCCATGATGCTGCAGGCCGAAACGGCGGTCGATCCCACCGCGCTCATCGCCCACTCCAGGCTGGTGCTGGACGGGCGCGTGAGCCCGGTGCTGCTGTGGGAGAAACACACGACGGCGCTGCTGGCGGCCGGGCTGCTGGCGCTGATCCTGCTGGCGCTGCTGAAGCGGCTGCTGTTCCCCACCCGTCCGCGCATTGTCGTGCAGACCTCGCCAGGACCGCGAGGCTAGCCCCCATGCAGCTCCCGACGCCGCTCCTCACCAGCGACACGCTTGAAAGGCCGTTCGAGCGCGGCCAGGTCGTCTACGCCGTGGCGGTCAGCGGGGCCAACATCATCCGCGACATGCGCGAGGCGATCGTCAACACCATCGGCGGGCGCATGACCAAGTACGAGGCGCTGCTCGATGAGACCATCGCCCGCGCCCTGGAGCAGCTCTCCGATCGCGCCCGCGCCCAGGGCTACGACGGCGTCCTGTGCCTGCGCATCGAGCACCCCACCATCACCAACGGCGCCATCGCCGTGACGGTCTCGGGCACCGGGTTCCGGTATGTGGGGTAGGACCCGACATTCACAGATCACCCCAGCACAGACTGATTAATGTAAATTTACAGGCTCCTGGATCGTCTGTGACCGTCCGCGCCAACTGGCCCATCGTATTCCGCTTTAAGGAGGGCAGGGCGGCCGCGGGTCGATCGCAGCAGATTTCGGCATTTCCCCTTTCGCACCCGCAATCTGGACGCGTCTTCACATCGCCGACACACGCCGCTAGTATGTCTGAAGTCAGAGAGGAGCCCTGATACGCCGATACTGGACGGAGTGCGAACGGACAGAGGATGACCGCAAGCGGGCCGTGAATTGAACAGGATCGAGCCGTGAACCCCTGTACTGCCACTCCCGAGAGCTTCCCGGCCCTCGTCCTCAACGCCGATTTCCGCCCTCTCAGCTACTATCCCCTGTCGCTCTGGAGCTGGCAGGAGACAGTCAAGGCCGTGTTCCTGGACCGGGTTAACATCGTCGCCCAGTATGATCGGTTCGTGCGCAGCCCCAGCCATGAGATCCGGCTGCCCAGCGTGGTGTCCCTCAAGACCTATGTGAAGCCCGCCCTTTACCCGGCGTTCACGCGCTTCAACGTGTTCCTGCGCGACCGGTTCTTGTGCCAGTACTGCGGCTCCAGGGACGACCTGACGTTCGATCATCTGATCCCGCGCTCGCGCGGTGGCCAGACGCGCTGGGACAACGTGGTCGCGGCCTGCGCCCCTTGCAATCTCAAGAAGGGTGGCGACCTGCCCGACCAGGCCGGCATGCGGCCGCGCCAGCTGCCTTACCGGCCGACGGTGTTCGAGCTGCACAGGAACGGCCGCCTGTTCCCGCCGAACTACCTGCATGACAGCTGGCTCGACTACCTATACTGGGATACCGAGCTGGAGCCCTGAGCCGAGTAGGATTGTGAGTGCGAGGGGTGAGGTTTCCCCCTCTTCCCCGCGCCCTCGTGCGGTCCATTCGGGCAACCTCGCCACTATGCGCCGAGGGCGGTGCGAGCGCGACCAGTCCCTCGCCCCGCCGCCCGAAGCTCTTCCCATGATCGCTCACGCCTGTGCTTGACGCAGCCGCCGCTCGGGCGCACATTATGCCGTGAACTGCAAAGCTTCTGGAGGTTTTCCATGCAAGAGTGGCACAAGCCGGAAGTCGCGGAGCAGGAGGTCGGCCTCGAGATTACGAGCTACGTGTCCGCCGAGGTGGACGGGGCCTGATCTACCATCCGAATCAAACTGTCCTTGCAGAAGCAGTGGCGGCTCTCTGGTAGGGCCGCTGCTGCCGTTTCTGGCTAGGCTCGCCGCCATCGAGGACGTCATTGATGCAGATCAAGATACTGGGCTCTGCTGCAGGCGGCGGCTTTCCGCAAATCAACTGCAATTGCCGCAACTGCGCGGATGCGCGCGCGGGCCTGCCGGCACTGCGCCCCCGCACTCAGTCCTCGCTGGCGGTCAGCGGCGATGGTCGGCACTGGGCGCTGCTCAATGCCTCGCCGGACCTGCGCCAGCAGGTCCAGGCCACGCCCCAGCTCATGCCGGCCCCCGGCGATGGCGCTCGCGCCAGCCCCATCAAGGCCGTCGTTCTGACCAATGGCGACGTCGACCACCTGGCCGGCCTGCTCAGTCTGCGCGAAGGGCTGGGCTTCACCATCTACGCCACCGAGCGCGTGCTGGAGATCCTGGCCGCCAACCGCATCTTCGACGTGCTCGACCGGCAGAACGTTGCGCGCGTGGCGCTGCCAACCGGCCGCCCCGTGCAGCTGGCCGGCGATGAATCAAGCCTCGGCCTGACGCTCGAGGCGTTCCCAGTGCCCGGCAAGATCGCCCTCTATCTGGAGGATGCCGGCGCCGGGGCCGGCTTCGGTACCCGCGAGGGCGATACCATCGGCCTCAAGGTCTCGGATCCGCGGCGCAACACATCGTTCTTCTACATCCCCGGCTGCGCCGCCATCGACGCGCCGCTGGCCGAGCGGCTGAGGGATGCCGCGCTCGCCCTCTTCGACGGCACGCTGTACGATGACAACGAGATGATGACCCAGGGCCTTTCGGCCAAGACCGGCCGGCGCATGGGGCACATCAGCATGTCCGGGCACGACGGCTCCATCGCCGCGTTCAGCCCGCTCAATGTCAAGCGGCGCATCTTCGTGCATATCAACAACTCCAACCCGGTCCTGCGCGAGAACAGCCCTGAGCGGGCCGCCGTGGAGGAAGCCGGCTGGGAGGTGGCGTTCGACGGGATGGAGATCGATCTATGAGCGCAGCAACCGGCCAATCGATGTCGCCTGAAGAGCTGGAGGCAGCGATCCGCCAGGTCGGCGCCGAGCGCTACCACGACAAGCACCCGTTCCACCGCCTGCTGCACGGCGGCAAGCTCAACAAGGGGCAGGTGCAGGCCTGGGCACTCAACCGCTACTGCTACCAGGCCGGCGTTCCGCGCAAGGACGCCGCCCTCATGAGCCGTGTTCACGACCGCGAATTGCGACGGGAGTGGATTCACCGCATGCACGACCACGATGGCAGCAGCGGCGAGGAAGGTGGCATCGAGCGCTGGCTGGTGCTCACTGATGTGCTAGGGCTCGACCGCACCTACGTGATCTCCATGGAAGGCGCGCTGCCGGCGACGCGCTTCGCCGTCGAGGCCTACGTCAATTTCGTGCGCGAGCGTACGCTGCTGGAGGCGATTGCCTCCTCGCTCACCGAGCTGTTCGCGCCGTCGATCCATCGCGAGCGCATCTCCGGCATGCTGGAGAACTACGATTTCGTCGGCGAGCGGGCTATGCAGTATTTCCGGCGCCGGCTCGACCAGGCCAACCGCGACGCCGACTTCGCTCTGGCCTACGTCAAGGAGCATGCGCGCACCCCGCAGGAGCAGGCGGCGGCGGTGGCTGCAGTGCGCTTCAAGTGCAACGTGCTGTGGGCCCAGCTCGACGCACTCAATCACGCCTACGTCACACCGGGGATCGTCCCTCCCGGTGCCTTCGCGCCGAGCCGGTCATGACCGATCCTGCGTCCCCTCCCGGCACGCCGCGACGTGCCATTGTCTCGGCAGGATCGCAGCCGTTTCTTGCCCGCGGCGTCAAGCTGCAGCGCGACGAGGCCCGCGACAAATGGATCCTCAACGCGCCCGAGCGCGTGCTGAGCCCCGATCCAATTGCCGTGGAGGTCCTGAAACTCTGCGACGGCAACCGCTCGGTGGCCGACCTGGCCGAGACGATGGCGTCGCGCTATGATGCGCCCAAAGAGCAAATCGTGGAGGATATCACCTCCATGCTTCAGGACCTGGCCGACAAGGGGCTTGTCGGTTGCAGGAACGCGAATTAGCACTAGATCTTGTTGGCAAGCATAGTCTCGGCCCCTCCCCTGGGCCGCAATCTACCGGGCGAAACGATAAGAATGGCCAATCTGGACATGGCGCGCGGCCAACCGCGCGAGAGCAGGATCAAGCTGCACGGACCGGAGGCGTTTGCCGGCATGCGCAAGGCCGGACAGCTCGCTGCCGAGGCGCTCGATATGCTGACCGAGCACGTCAAGCCCGGTGTCACCACCGAGCACCTCGACGACCTGTTCGTCGAGTTCGCCACGGCCCATGATGCCATCCCGGCCTGCCTCAACTACCGTGGATTCCCGCGGTCGATCTGCACCTCTGTAAACCACGTGGTCTGCCACGGCATTCCCAACGCCAAGCCTCTCAAGGAAGGCGACATCATCAACATCGACGTGACTCTGATCGTCGATGGCTGGCACGGCGACACCAGCCGCATGTACCCGGTCGGCCATATCTCGCGCCGGGCAGAGCGGCTCATCAACGTCACCTATGAGTCGCTGCTGCGTGGCGTCGCCGCGGTCAAGCCCGGCCACACCACAGGGCACATTGGCGCCGCCATCCAGACGTTTGCCGAGGGCGAGCGCTGCAGCGTCGTGCGTGATTTCTGCGGCCACGGCCTGGGCCGGGTGTTCCACGACCGCCCCAACATCCTGCATTACGGCGAGCCGGGTGACGGTGTAGTGCTCGAGCCGGGCATGCTGTTCACCATCGAGCCGATGATCAACCTGGGCAAGCCGCATGTGAAGATCCTGGCCGACGGCTGGACGGCCGTCACCCGCGACCGCGAGCTATCCGCCCAGTTCGAGCATACCGTCGGGGTCACCGAGACGGGTTGCGAGATCTTCACCTTGTCGCCGATCGGCTACACGCAGCCGCCTTACCAGCACTCGTCCTGAGCGCCATCCAGCGGGGGAAAGATGAGCAGCGGCCTGAACGAAGCCAAAGCCGCCGCAGACCTCTTCGAGCGGGAGCCGTCACCGCCGCCAGCGCCCGCGGCCGATCATGAGGGGCATCGTCGCCGGCTGAAGGACCGCTTCCTGAATGGCGGTCACAACGCCCTGCCCGACTACGAGCTGCTTGAGCTTGTGCTGTACGCCGCCATCCGGCGCGGCGACACCAAGCCGCTGGCCAAGCGGCTGCTGGCCTCGTTCAACGGCTCGTTTGCCGAGGTGATCAATGCCCCGAGCGGGCGGCTGAAAGAGGTGCACGGGGTCGGCGATGCCGTCGTCGAGCATCTCAAGATCGTTCAGGCCGCGGCGCAGCGGCTGCTGCAGGTGGAGCTCAAGGAGCGCGATGTCTTCAAGTCCTGGGCCGACGTGATCGGTTATTGCCATGCGGAGATGAGCCGGCTCCCCATCGAGCAGTTCCGCATCCTCTTTCTCGATAAGAAAAGCCGGCTGATCGCCAACGAGGTGCAGCAGACCGGAACGATCGACCACACGCCGGTCTACCCACGCCAGGTGGTCAAGCGCGCACTGGAGCTTTCCGCCACGGCCGTCATCCTGGTGCACAATCATCCTTCGGGCGACCCGACACCCTCCAAGGCCGATATCGATATGACGCGGCAGATCACGGAGGCCGGCAGGCCGCTCAACATCACCGTTCACGATCATCTGATCGTCGCCAGAGGCGGTTACACCAGCTTTCGGGAAAAGCGCCTGCTCTAATCGAATTGCGGCGTTTTGCAGCAAGCTCTTAGAGGGCCCGCTGCATACGTCTTTGCGGGGGCCCGCCCTCTGCAACCTCCGCAGGCGTCGACACGTGCGCTATATTGACCACTGCATTGCGTCCGCCGTATAGCCTACTTTCCGGTTCGGGATTCGTTCTTGCCGCAGCCGCCGGCGAAGCCTCACCCCGAGGACAGAGACCAGCTCAGCTATGACCACCAAGCATGCCAAAGTAGTGATCCTGGGCTCCGGTCCGGCCGGCTACACCGCCGCCATCTATGCAGCACGCGCAATGCTCGAGCCGGTTGTGATCCAGGGCAGCCAGCCCGGCGGCCAGATGACCATCACCACAGATGTCGAGAACTACCCCGGCTTTGCCGACGTGATCCAGGGCCCCTGGCTGATGGAGCAGATGCGGCTGCAGGCCGAGCATGTCGGCGCCGAGATGGTGATGGATCTGATCGTCAGGGTAGACCTCAATGCAAGGCCGATCCTGCTCGAGAGCGATTCGGGCGATGTCTACACCTGCGACGCGCTCATCATCGCCACGGGCGCCCAGGCACGCTGGCTGGGCCTTCCTTCCGAGCAGCACTTCAAAGGCTTCGGCGTCTCCGCCTGCGCCACCTGCGACGGGTTCTTCTATCGCGGCAAGCGCGTTGCGGTGATCGGCGGCGGCAACACCGCCGTCGAGGAAGCGCTGTTCCTCACCAATTTCGCTGACAAGGTGACGGTCCTGCACCGGCGCGACAGCTTCCGGGCCGAGAAGATCCTGCAGGAGCGGCTGTTCAAGAACCCGAAGGTCGAGGTGATCTGGAATTCGGTGGTCCACGAGGTGCTGGGCAGCAGCGATCCAAAGGGCGTCACCGGCGCCGTGCTGAAGAACATCAAGACCGGCGCGACCACCACGATTGATATCGATGGCTTCTTCGTCGCCATCGGCCATGCGCCGGCAACCGAGCTGTTCAAAGGCCAACTGGAAACCACGCCGGCCGGCTACCTGATTACCGCGCCGGACTCGACCCGCACCTCCATCCCGGGCGTGTTCGCAGCCGGCGATGTCAAGGACGAGGTGTTCCGCCAGGCCGTGACCGCCGCCGGCATGGGCTGCATGGCCGCGCTCGAAGCGGAACGCTACCTTGCCACTATTGAGAACGCGGCGGGGGCCATCGCTTAAGCAGCATGGCCCTGCCTTCACGGACGTCCGTCACAGAAACAAGCATCAATGGACTGGGATAAGCTACGCATCTTCCATGCCGCCGCCGAGGCCGGCAGCTTCACCCACGCGGGCGAGGCCTTGCGCATGAGTCAATCCGCCGTCAGTCGGCAGGTATCGGCCCTGGAGAAGGAGCTCAAGGTCGCGCTGTTCCACCGGCACGCGCGCGGCCTCGTTCTCACCGAGCAGGGCGAGATGCTGTTCGGCACGGCGAGCGAAATCATGAGCAAGCTCTCCACGGCGGAGACATTGCTCACCGATACCACCACCAAACCGTCAGGCGATCTCAAGGTGACAGCGCCAGTCGGGTTTGGCACCGTCTGGGTGACGCAGCGGCTGCGCGAGTTCTTCGAACTGTACCCTGACATTCGCATCGAGCTCATCCTCTCCGACGAGCAGATCGCCATCGCGATGCGCGCAGCGGATGTCGCCATCTGGACCTCCGAGCCGCAGCAGAGTGAGCTGATCCGGCGCCGGCTGTTCACCATGAAGACGCACGCCTACGCCTCGGCCCAGTACATCCGCCGGCACGGCGCGCCGCAGACGCTCGAGGCGCTGGACGAGCACGCCATCGTCTCCTACTCCGGCACGCCGACAGCGCATCTCTCCGCCATCCGCTGGCTCGAGACGGCGGGCCTCGATGGCCGGGCGCCGCGCAAGCCCACATTCACCGCCAACAGCGTCATCGCCATGAAGTATGCGATTCGGTCGGGAATCGGCATCGGTATGATCCCGGACTATCTGAGCGAGGACGAGTCCGAGCTGGTGCCCGTGCTGCGCGACGTGGAGCTGCCGACCGTGCCGATCTATTTCGTGCTGCCCGAAGAGTTGAAGACCGCCAAGAAGGTGCAGGTGTTCCGCGACTTCCTGGTCGCCAAGGCGCGGCAGTGGAAATTTTGAGTGGGGACACAGGCTGCGGCCGCATAGCTTCCGCTTCGCCGGCCTCCGCAACGCCATGCACGAGGGCATGGCTCGCATGTGTGAGGAGGCCTACCTCAAGTTGTCTGAATTCCCCATGTTTATGGCAGCTGTGACGGACAGCTATTGAAGGCACCTTACCCTCCCTTCGACGCCTTCAAGCGCCTGCAAAGGCGGTACGTTTGGACTGACTTGCCAAGACCGGGCCATTCGCCCGGTCTTT
>DASURA010000140.1:0-2865 GCA_036280295.1 Hyphomicrobiaceae bacterium | reverse complement strand
ACTCCCGAGGCGTTCAAGGAATACGAGGCGCTGGCCTACGCCAAGGGCTTCCTGATGGTGTCGGCGAGCCCGCTCACCCGCTCCTCCTATCACGCCGGCGACGATTTCGCCCGCCTCAAGGCGGCGCGGCTGGCTGGTCAGAGTAGGTCGTAGGGCGCAATAAGCGAAAGCGCATTGCACCGAGAACCCGCATGGCAAATGCGACTCGCTCTTCGATGCAACGCGGCTGACGCCTTGTTGCACCCTACAGATTCGTGCGCAGAGGAGCGGGAATGATGTACTTCTGGATCGCCGTGGGGAGCGCCCTCGGCGGCATGGCACGTTATTTCTTCTCCGGCGTTGCTGCACGGGTCATTGGCGAGACGTTTCCGTGGGGGACGCTGATCGTCAATATCACGGGTTCGTTCATCATCGGCCTGTTCTTTACCTTGACCGGTCCGGACGGCCGGCTGCTCGTCAGCCCCACCCTGCGCCAGTTCGTGATGGTCGGCTTCTGCGGCGGCTACACCACCTTCTCCTCGTTCAGCCTGCAAACGCTGAACCTGATCCGCGACGGCGAGATGGTGCTGGCGGGCACCAACGTCGTCGCATCGGTGCTATTGTGCATGCTGGCCGTCTGGCTTGGCCACATCGCTGCAGCTGAGATCAATCAGCTCTAGTGTCCTGATCGCGAAATTCGTCTCAGCGCACCACAAGGTTGGAGGAATTCGCGATCTGAAGGACACTAGCCAAACATTATGATTGCTGGGATCGAGACGTCCGCTCACCACCTAGCCAAACCGATGTAGCGGACGTCTCGATCATCGCACCAAGGAGGCTCCCCGTGCACCTGCCGCAAGACGCGATGCTGCTCCGGATCTTCATCGGCGAGAGCGACAGGCATCAGCACAAGCCGCTCTATGAGGCGATTGTCGTGGCGGCGCGCGAGCAGGGCCTCGCCGGCGCCACGGTGCTGCGCGGGCCCATGGGCTACGGCGCCTCCAGCCGGCTGCACACCGCCAAGATCCTGCGCCTGTCGGAGGATCTGCCGCTCCTCATCGAGATCGTCGACAGCGAGGAGAGGATCAAGGCGTTCCTGCCGGCGCTGGAGACGATGATGACGGCCAGCGGGCTCGTGACCTTGGAGAAGGTGCAGGTGATCCGCTATGGCGCCAAGGCGTGAGACAGCGACATCGACCAGCCGCGCTGCGACCATGGACCGAAGCTACCCATTGCTCGTGCTGTAGATCCTGACGGGACTGACCACCGCCTCGGCCTTTGCCTTTTCCACTCTGCTCGCGGTACTGCCCCGGATCGCTTCCAGCACATATCCAGGCAGGGCGAAGGCTGCGCGGTGCACAGCGGGCGTATAGTAGCGCGCAGCAAGCCCGCGCCGAGCCATGCGGCGCGCCAGGGTGGCTTCCGGCACCTCAAGCAGATCCTTGTCGTCGCTCGCCCAGTTGAGGGCGAACGGCCCGCCGAAATAGCAGGGCTGGGTGCAGAGGTAAGGCGAGGTGGACGCAAACAGCGCGGCGAAGATCGCGCTCGTCTCTGCCAGATGCTTGGGAAACAGGAACGGCAGGCCGTTCTGGGTGACGAGCACACCGCCGGCTCTCAGCGCGCGCTTGCAGTCGGTGAAGAACTCGCGGGTGTGCAGGGCGGCGCTGGGGCCGATCGGCTCGGAGCTGTCGACGATGATGGCATCGAACCGCTCGCCGGTCTCGGCGACGTACCTGCAGCCGTCGGCGATCACCACATCGACGCGTTTGTCATCGAAGGCGCCGTCGGCGATCTCCGGGTAGTGCTTGAGCGAAAGATCGATCACGGCACGGTCGATCTCGCAAAGCGTCACCCTCTCGACCGGCGGGTGCTTCAGGACCTCGCGCAGCACGCCGCCGTCGCCGCCGCCGACCACCAGCACGCGCCGTGGCCGCTCCAGCGCCATCAGCGGCACGTGCGCCATCATCTCGTGGTAGATGAATTCGTCCGACGTCGTGAGCTGGCACACGCCGTCCAGCATCAATACCGTGCCCCAGGTCTGGTTGGTGAAGATGACCAGGTGCTGGTGTCTGGTTTTCACCTCGTGCAGCACCCGGTCCACGGCCAGGCGCACGCGCCAATGGGGATGGAACGTCTCCTCGATCCAGCGCGTCATGGCACACGTCCTCAAAGGGCAGCAGGACCGCGGAGCTCATGCCGAGGCCTCGGCCCGAAGCCCGCTCCCGACACCCGTGCCGGACTTTTGGATGCCGGATGTTGGCGGGATGCGCGCAGGCGCGTCACCCGCGGGGGCAACGCTCCTGTGCAAGTCGCGCGCGGTGAGGCCGCCGTCAGGCCGCCTTCCGGGTCCGCCGCTCGCGGACCGGAGCCCGCTTGGGCGCGGCGGAATGACCGGCAGCCGTCTCCCACATCGGCTCAGAGAGCGAGTTCGCCCGCAGGTGCTCCTTGACAACCACCCGCTCGGCCTTGAATGCCTGCTTGAGGATGTCGATCGTCACATGCGGATTGGCATCGCCGCACATGAAAACGTCGAGCGCGGCGTAGTCTGCCTCCGGCCAGCTGTGAATGGAGATGTGGCTTTCGGCCAGCACCGCCACTCCCGACACGCCGCCGTTGGGCGTGAAGTGGTGCAGATGGATGTGCAGGAGCGTCGCACCTGCCACCTCAACGCATCTCTTCAGCGTATCTTGGATGTGCCGAAGATCGTCCAGGCGCTTGGCGCCGAACAGGTCGATGATGAGGTGCGTGCCTGCGCACTTAACCCCATCTCGCTCGATAAAGTAGTCTTTCCTGTCCTCAGTTTGCGCTAGCGCGCTGAGACCATGATCTTCCTTTTGGGCGGTGCTTGAACGGGTCAAGTCCATCCCCAATTGGAAGAGGGCGTCG
>DASURA010000139.1:0-7587 GCA_036280295.1 Hyphomicrobiaceae bacterium | reverse complement strand
CGGGCTGTGGCGGCTGCTGGGGCGCTTCCTGGGGCGCAAGGCGGAGAGCTGAAGGGGCCGGCTGACGGACGGCATAGCAGGAGCACGATCGGGCGCAGCCTGTCCGCCATGGCCGCGCTCAATCGTCTCTGTTCACCGTCTCTGCCACAAGCCTGCAGATGCCTCGGCGTCCGCCGGAGCGCCGACGAGGTGTGATGGAGGTACCGACTCCACAAAGAGCCTTGCTCCTCGCCCATACCCCGGCCGATCCACGCACGAAGTCGTTGATCTACCGCGGTTTTTCTCGCTAATCGTACGCACGCCGACGGGCGCCTCGGTGCACGAACAAGCCGCGGCGTTGGTTGAGCCGTTGATAGTGTAAATTGATCCGCAACCACACAATGAGACAGACGCTCAACAGGCTGCCGGCGCAAAAGGTAATGGGCGAACTGCTCTCAGGAGGGCTGTCTGCACTATGCAGCCGGTGCGCTCGTGCCCCTGTTGATCCGCTGGGGAGCTGACAGATTCTCTGACGGGCTGCGTCGCTCGGCGCGGTGCAGACGATACGGGAACAACGGCGCCACGCTCACGCTCCCGAGTTGGGGATGCATGGACATCGGCATGGCGCCGTTGCCCGTGGGTAAAGTAGGCGTGCAGCTCCCTTTAGTCACCCCCGCCGCCGGACTGGACACAACGATCGTATGCTTCCGCGTAACCTGGAGCACAGCCAGCGCTGGCAGGCGCTGCAATGCCGGCCAGCACGGCCATGGCGACGAGAGCAGACATCAGGATCTTCATCGTAATTCTCCTTGATTTCACAAGGGCGCCACGCTCACGCTTTCGAGTTGGGGAGGCATGGATGGACATCGGGTTGGCGCCGCTCCCCGCGGACAGGCAGGCGTGCAGTTCATTAGCCGACACTGTCCGAGAACGGACAACCATCTTCTTGCGAGTAGTCTGCACCGCCACAGGCAGCGCTGGCGGGCCCTGCGATGCCGGCCAGCACGGCCATGGCGACAAGAGCGGACATCAGGATCTTCATCGTCATCCTCCTTGATCGCATTTCATGCCTGGAGAGCATGGCGCGTCCGGAGGGTTCAGGAAATTTTAATTATCTTTGTCGCAAAGAAAGATAAACTTATTTGGGCGTTATATGGGCTCCTCCCTCTCGAAAGTTCGCTTGGAATTGCTCCGGCGTCGCGAATTTGTGACCGACGGCAATGCATCGAGCGACGTTCTACCCCGCCGCGCCGGATGCAGCCGATGCGGGGAGGCGGCCGCTCGATGGCGAGCCCGCCGTATCAGCGGCTGGGCCATGGCGCCCCGGCTGGTGGGGTGGCATAGAGCATTGAGGCTGGCGGCAACGTCGGTTGCTCGGCGCCGTAAGCGGCCTCGTCGATGCCGAAAGGAGCAGTGGGGGTGATGTTCAAATCGCCTCGGTTCTGACGAGGTGTCGGCGGCGCAGCATCCCCAACCCCCACCGGGCCAAGCCGCATGCGTCCCTTCCCAGGCGGTTGCGGCCACCCCCATTAAGATAATCCCCATCCCCGCAAATTTTCCGGCGCGTCCGCTGCTTGACAGCCACATTTGCCGCGTCTATGTGAATTCGCGCTGGTTAGCACTCGATCTTATCAAGTGCTAACAGGCCTTCCAAATACGTTCCGTCACACCCCATGTCACGGGGCCGTCCAGGCCATCCAAACCTCTGACGAACCGGAGAATCTTTGCTCATGAAATTCCGTCCCTTGCACGACCGCGTGGCCGTTAAGCGGCTCGACGCGGAGACCAAGTCGGCAGGTGGCATCATCATTCCGGACACTGCCGCCGAGAAGCCCCAGCAGGGCGAGATCGTCGCCGCGGGCCCCGGCGCTCGCGACGAGGCCGGCAAGCTGGTCCCGCTCGATGTCAAGAAGGGCGACAAGGTGCTGTTCGGCAAGTGGTCCGGCACCGAGGTCAAGATCGATGGGCAGGAGCTGCTCATCATGAAGGAGAGCGACATCATGGGCGTGCTGGACAAGTAAGGCTTCTCCGCACGGCCGGCGGCCTTCGCCACCGGCGCATTCTGTCAGCGAATCCATCAGCGAATCCCACAGTGTCAGGCCCGCAGGTCTGGCACTCCCGTTAAGTTGCAGGAGCTAATCCAACTATGGCAGCCAAGGACGTCAAGTTCTCCGCCGAAGCCCGCGAGCGCATGCTGCGCGGCGTCGACACCCTCGCCAACGCCGTCAAGGTCACCCTCGGTCCCAAGGGCCGCAACGTCGTGATCGAGAAGTCATTCGGCGCCCCTCGCACCACCAAGGACGGCGTGACGGTGGCGAAGGAGATCGAGCTTGAGGACAGGTTCGAGAACATGGGCGCGCAGCTCGTGCGCGAGGCCGCCCAGAAGACCAACGATGTCGCCGGCGACGGCACCACCACTGCGTGCGTGCTGACACAGGCGATCGTCCGTGAGGGCCTGAAGGCCGTCGCCGCCGGCATGAACCCGATGGACCTGAAGCGCGGCATCGAAAAGGCCGTGGTGCAGGTGGTCGATGAGATCGGCAAGCGCTCCAAGAAGGTCAAGAACTCCGACGAGATCGCCCAGGTCGGCACCATCTCCGCCAACGGCGAGAAGGAGATCGGCGAGATGATCGCCGAGGCCATGCAGAAGGTCGGCAATGAGGGCGTTATCACGGTCGAGGAGGCGAAGAGCCTGGAGACCGAACTCGACGTGGTCGAGGGCATGCAGTTCGACCGCGGCTATCTCTCCCCCTACTTCATCACCAACCCCGACAAGATGATCGCGGAGCTGGAAGACCCCTACATCCTGATCCACGAGAAGAAGCTGTCCGGCCTGCAGCCGCTGCTGCCGGTGCTGGAGGCGGTGGTGCAGACCGGCAAGCCGCTGCTCATCATCGCCGAGGAGGTCGAGGGCGAGGCGCTGGCCACCCTGGTGGTCAACAAGCTGCGCGGCGGTCTCAAGATCGCTGCGGTGAAGGCCCCGGGCTTCGGCGACCGCCGGAAGGCCATGCTGGAGGATATCGCCGTTCTCACCAACGGCCAGGTGATCAGCGAGGACCTCGGCATCAAGCTCGAGACCGTCACGCTTGACATGCTGGGCCGCGCCAAGCGCGTGCGCGTCGAGAAGGAGAACACCACCGTCATCGACGGCGCCGGCAAGAAGAAGGAGATCGAGGGCCGTGTTGCCCAGATCAAGGCGCAGATCGAGGAGACGACGTCGGATTACGACCGCGAAAAGCTGCAGGAGCGTCTGGCGAAGCTGGCCGGCGGCGTGGCGGTGATCAAGGTCGGCGGCGCCACCGAGGTCGAGGTGAAGGAGCGCAAGGACCGCGTCGATGACGCGCTCAACGCCACCCGCGCCGCCGTCGAGGAGGGCGTGGTGCCGGGCGGCGGCGTCGCCCTGCTGCGCGCTTCCAACGCCATCAATGCGAAGGGCGAGAACGACGACCAGAACGCCGGCATCGCCATCGTCAAGCGGGCGCTGCAGGCTCCGGTCCGCCAGATCGCCGAGAACGCCGGCGTCGAGGGCTCGATCGTGGTCGGCAAGATTCTCGAGAAGAAGGCCGACAGCTCCACCTTCGGCTACGACGCCCAGAACGACGAATACGGCGATCTGATCGAGAAGGGCATCATCGACCCGGCCAAGGTCGTGCGCACCGCCCTGCAGGACGCCGCCTCGATCGCCGGCCTGATGATCACCACCGAGGCCGGTGTCGCCGAGTCGCCCAAGAAGAAGGACGCCGGCCACTCCCACGGCGGCATGCCGGGCGGCATGGGCGACATGATGTAAGTTGAGTTGCTTCGGCGCGACATGAAGAAGGGCGGCTCCCAGAGGGGCCGCCCTTTTTTCCACCCGCAAGTCGCTGAACTTCTCCCCATTAACTACACTAATGCAGACGATCTGATACTGCAGACAGTCTTACATTCCGCCGAAGCTCTCACTGTGGCCCGCGAGCGTCGGCGGGGCGCGAATAATCTTGCTTAAGGCATTGGCACCTCAGGGCTCCACACTTCCGTCAAACTGGCCTATATGAAGGTTTGATCGCGTGCATCGCATGGAGGGCACCATGTTGCGGATCGCTTCTCGGCTGGTCCTAGTCGCCGGCGCTGCCGCCATAGGCGCGGCCGGGGCGGCTGCCCTGCGCGCCGATCTCATCGTCGGCTATGGCGTGAGCAAGGCTCTGGAGGCCCGGCACGCCCCGGCACAGTTCGAGCTGGCCACCGCCAAACCGGCTTCTCGCCCGGGCCGCAGCGGCACGGCGGAGGTGGGTGACGAGGGCTACTGGCTTGCCAGAGGCGGCACGGCAACCCCTGTAATGCTGGGCAAGCGCCTTGCCGTGGGTGACCGCATCTCCATCACCGGCCAGGACGGCCGCGTGCGACGCCTGCAGGTGGTCGATCTGAGCCCGATCGACGCGCCAATTCTCAATGTCGCCGACAGCCCGGCATCGCTGCGGCTGGTGCGCGTGACCTGTCGTATTGCCGGGCGGACCGCCGACAAGGGCGAGCCGGTGCATTTCTTCGTCGAGGCCGAGGGCCCCAAGCCGACCCACCTGACGCCGGCGACGCGCGGTGCCGCGCTGGGACCGACCTGAAAGGCGTAAGTAACGTAGCGCGGATTCGGAAGCCGCAATCCGACGTTCGCCCACAGGCTGGCGGTGCAGCGGCGGATTATGCCGATGAGGCCTCGTTCTCCACCGCGATGGCGGGTTGGTCGAGGATCCAGCGCCAGGAGCCGTCCGGCTGACGACGGGCCACCTCGGCGGTGACCGTGCCATCCTTCAGGCGTGTCGATGTCAGGGCCAAGCCGCCGTGCACCAGCGCCGGGCGCTGGTCGCCAGGCTGGAATGCCGGCCGCGTCGACAGCAGCCCGGCATAGAATCGGCGGATCGCGTCCGTGCCAATGGCGACCTCGCCACCGCGCAGGGCGAGAACGGCATCCGCCTCATAGAGGCCCACCAAGCCTTCAACATCACCCGCGTTGGCATGGCGCACGAACAGGCGTGCCAAGTCCTCGGGATGTCTCGCCCGACCCTCGTCGTTGCTCATCATTTCTCCTGCCGTTGGGGGAGCGCGTGGACAAGCCCGCCGGCCCAGCAGCCCGCCAGCACCGGCGGCCTACCCCTTGACCTTCAGCAGCTCCACTTCGAAGATCAGCGTCGAGTACGGGGGGATGCTTCCGGCGCCGCCGGCACCATAGCCGAGGTCGGCCGGAATGATGAGGGTGCGCTTGCCGCCGACCCGCATGCTGGCGACGCCCTCGTCCCAGCCCTTGATGACGCGACCCATGCCGAGTGGAAACTCGAACGGCTGGCCGCGGTCGACCGAGCTGTCGAATTTTGCTCCCTTCCTGCCGTTCTGAAACAGCCAGCCGGTGTAATGCATGACGCAGATCTGGCCCCGCTTTGGATAGGGGCCGCTGCCCACCTTGGTGTCGTTGATCTTGAGGCCGGAGGCGTGCGTGATGAACTTTGCGGTCGAAACCGCCTCGGGCTGCTTTGCGTCCGCCGTGGCGAGCGGCGGCTCGGAGCCGGCGCAGCCGGCGTTGAGGGCGGCAAGCGCAATCGCGATCGCTCGGGCCGGCTTCAAGGCGCGCATGTTTCCTCCTCAATCTGGCGGGGAGCCAGCTCGCTTGTAGCGCCCGCCACGAGCCGACGCCGTTGCTCCAGGGTCGCAGTCCCGCCGCTTATTCCGTACGGGTGCTGTCTTGCCCCAGCCCGATTCCGGTAAGAGAGAGGTGAGCCCCGCGCTTGTCGGCCCATAACGAGAGAGATGGCCATGCTGCGCTTCTACCGCCCGCGCCCGCCTGCCCTCAAGCCCATTGCAGCCGCGGCCCTGCTCCTCCTTTGGCTGCCTGCTGGCCGCGCACCCCGCTGCCGCGCAGAAGCGGGTGGCGCTGGTGATCGGCAATTCCGGCTACGCCCATGCCGCCGCCCTGCCCAACCCCGTCAACGACGCCAGCGACATGGCCGCGGTCCTGAAAGGCGTGGGGATGGAGGTGATCCTGGGCCTCGATCTCGACAAACGTGGCTTCGACGCCAAGGTGCGCGAGTTGTCTCGCGCACTCGCGGGTGCCGACGTCGCCATCCTGTTCTACGCCGGGCACGGCCTCCAGGTCGGCAGCCGCGACTATCTGATCCCGATCGACGCCGAACTCCAGAGTGAGCGCGATCTGGAGTTCGAGACGGTGCCGCTCGACTTTGTATGCGACAGATGGAGATCGGGCGCGAGGGTAAGACCAACATCGTCTTCCTCGGCCCCTGCCGCGACAATCCCCTGGCGCGCAGCCTCGCCCGCTCGATGGGGACGCGATCGGTCGGCGTCGGCCGCAATCGGCTCCATCCAGCGCCGCATGGCCGAGCGCGGGCAGCAGCAGCGGCGGCTGCGCGCGGAGATCGCCAAGCTGGAGACGGAGCTGGGCCCCGCCGGGCCCGCCCAATAGCCATCGAACGCATCAACATGCGCTTTGGGCATTGGATAGGGCGCCCCGGAGCCGCTATGAGGAACCTGAGCGTCACCCCGGCGTAACGCCGGGCGTGACGCTGCACGTGTAGTCACGGCGGGAGCGCTCCTCATGATTGCAGACCTTTCATCGCCCAGCGCGCGCCGTGCCGCCGGTCGCAAAGACGCCTAGGCGGCCGGCGATGAAGCGTCTTGTGAAGTGGCTTGGCGGGAGCATTGCGGCCCTTATCCTGCTCGCTGCGGTGGGCGCCGGGGTGGGCTATCTGCTGCTGCTCCAGACGGTGCCGTCGCCGTCTGGCAGATTGGCGATCGCCGGGCTGTCGGCACCTGTCGAGGTGGTGCGCGATCGCGAAGGCGTACCGCACGTCTTTGCCAAGACCACACGCGATCTCTATGCCGCGCTCGGCTTCATCCACGCCCAGGACCGGTTATGGCAGATGGAGCTGCAGCGCCGGGTCGGCCAGGGCCGCCTGTCGGAGATTTTCGGCGAACGTACCTATTCCACCGATGTTTTCATGCGCACGCTTGACCTCTATGGCCATGCCGAGCGCTCGCTGGCGGTGCTGCCGGCGGCAGTGAAGGAGGCGCTCGACGCCTATGCTGACGGCGTCAATGCATTTCTGCAGCGACCGGTGGGGCCATTTCAGCCGCGCCTGCCGCCGGAATTCCTGCTGCTGCGGCATCAGCCGGAGCCGTGGCAGGCGGCCGACAGCGCCGTAATCGCCAAGCTGATGGCTCTGCAGCTCTCCATGAACCTCAATCGGGAGCTGCTGCGCCTGACGCTGGCAACGCACGGGCTCACCTCCGCTGAGATCGAAGACCTGCTGCCTTCCGACGATGTGGTCGGCGCGCCGCCGCCAATGCCGGAGATTGCCGAGCTCTATCCGTTGCAGCGTGCGCCGGACCCGGTGCGCCGCGCCGATGCCTCAGGCGTACTCGAAGGCATCGACGGGCTGATCGGCACGGGCGCCTCCAACAACTGGGTGGTCTCCGGCGCCCGCACCGCCTCCGGCAAGCCGCTGCTCGCCAACGATCCGCACCTGCATCTTGAGGCGCCGTGCCTGTGGTACCTTGTGCACCTTGCGCTCGAGCGTCCGGGCGCGGAAGTATCCAATGTGGTCGGCGCCAGCATACCCGGCGCCCCAC
>DASURA010000138.1:0-3894 GCA_036280295.1 Hyphomicrobiaceae bacterium | reverse complement strand
TTGCCGTCGGGCAGCATGGTGATGACGGCCTCGACGCCGGTGGCCGCTTCGGCAGCTGTGGTGCAGGCGGTACCGCCGGCCTCCGCGAAGGCCGCGCGTGCGGCCTCCGCCAGATCGCTGCCGCGCACTGCGAAGCCGGCGCCGATCAGGCGTCTGGCCATCGGCATGCCCATCATGCCGAGGCCGATAAAGGCAACCGCTGCCGGCGGCGCGACGCCTTTGGCAGGATCACTCAATGCCCATCTCCTTGAATGTCTCGCGGGCGATGCGGAACGAGTCGATGCCGGCCGGCACACCGCAATAGGTGGCGACCTGCAGGAAAATCTCCTGGATCTCCTCCTTGGTGAGGCCATTGCCGATGGCAGCGCGGATGTGCAGCTTCAGCTCGTGCGGACGGTTGAGCGCCGAGATCATGCCGAGGTTGAGGATGGAGCGGCTGCGGCGGTCGAGACCGGGGCGATTCCAGATGTAGTCCCAGCAATTCTCTGTCGTCAGCTCCTGCATCGGCCACATGAAGGCGTCGGCATTGGCGATCGACTTCTCGACGTAGTCGGCGCCGAGCACCTCGCGGCGGGTCTTCAGGCCCTTCTCGAATCGCTCCGATCGCGGCTTCTGGTCGGACATTTTGTCTCTCTCTGTTTCAGGGGTTGGAGGTAGAGGAAGCTTCGCTGTCAGCCAGCACCTCCAGAGCGACCTTGGCGGCCGACCGGATATGGCTGATGCAGGACTGCTCGGCGCGACCGGCGTCGCCGGCGGCAATGGCATCGGCGATGCCGCGGATCTCGGCGAGGCTCTCGGCAAGCCGGCCGGGCTGCGTCATTGAGGTGGCGCGCAGGAGCGTGACACGGTTGTGCAGGGTCTTGAGCGCCTGCTGCACGAAGGCGTTGCCGCAGCCTTCGAGCAGCGCGTCGTAGAATTCGGTTTTGGAGGCGATCAGGGCGCCGCGGTCGCTGCCGGCAGCGGCCTGCTCCAGGGCCTTGACGGCTGCCCTCAACCGGCGCAGCGGCTCCTTCGGCCGCCGCTCGGCGAACGTCCGGCCAGCAAATCCTTCCAGCAACCCGCGCAGCGCGTAGAGCTGCTCGGCCTCCGAGGCCGAGATCGTGCTGACGACCGGGCCACGGTGCGGAACCGTCGTCACCAGGCCTTCGGCTTCGAGCTGGCGCAGCGCCTCGCGCACGGAGGTGCGGCCCACGCCAAGGAGGTCGCACAGCTCGCGCTCGATCAGCCGTTGCCCAGGCGTGAAACGGCCCGCGGCAATGGCCGCACGCAGCTTCTCCTCAACCAGGACCCGCAGGGTGACCGGATGGCGTGAAACGGCGAGATCGGGGTCTTGCATGATCCGGCGCATCCTCGATGACGTAATCATCCTCACTGCTAATCAGACAATCTGTCAAGCTGCTTGACTGTTGACAAGATTTGCGGAAGTCTCTGTCAATCGAAGGGAAAACAAGAAAATGCGACGGCCAACCCCAAAGCTTGCGGCCGCGGGACGGCAAATTCGCAAGCGGAAATGGGGCGACGTGAGCGGTTGCCCTCGCCCGCGTCGATCAACGTCAACCTCCGGTCTCTCCACACGACAAGGCGAGGAAAGCAGATGTCGGAATTGAAATTGCCAAAGCGCGCGCGTTCCAAGGGGCAAGAGATCAACCGCCGCCGGGCGCTGATCCTCGCTGGTGGGGCTGTGGCGGCCCCCTTCGTTGCCCGCGGCGCCTTCGCCCAGGCCAAGGCGATCAACGTCGGCGTGATCCTGCCGCTGTCGGGCGCCAATGCCCAGTTCGGGATCAACTCCAAGAACGGCCTTGAGCTGGTGGCCGAGGAGATCAACGCCGCCGGAGGCATCAAGTCTCTGGGCGGGGCCAAGATCAACCTCGTCGTTGCGGACGCGACCTCTACGCCAACGACGGCCGCGAACGTCGCCCAGCGCCTGCTGACGCAGAACGAGGTGGTGGCGATCATCGGCGCCTTCGCCTCGTCGCTGACCATCGCCATCTCCGAGGTGGCAGAGCGGCGCGGCGTGCCGCTGCTCACCATGTCATTCGCCGACCAGATCACCGGCCGCGGCTTCCAGCACATCTACCAGGTGGTCGCCAAGGCGACGGTGCTGGGCAAGGCGCAGCTGGACGGCACGCTCGCGCTTGCCGGACAGGCGGGAGACAAGCTCAGCAAGATCGCCATCATGTACGAGGACACCGCCTACGGCACCTCGCAGGCTGGCGGCCTCAGGGCCGGCGCCAAGGCGGCCGGGATCGAGCTGGTGATGGACGAGGCCTATCCGCTCGGCATCACCGACGTGACCCCGCTCATCAACAAGCTGCGTACCTCCGGCGCCCAGGCGGTGTTCCCGGTCTCATATCTCAACGACAGCCTGCAGATCATCCGCTCGATGCGCCAGCAGGGCCTTACCATCCCGGCCATCGGCGGCGCCGCCGGCTATGTCATTCCCGACTTCGAGAAGGGCCTCGGCAAGTACGCCGAGGGCGTGCTTTCGATCTCGCCGGCCAACTACGACCTTGCGCCGGAGTACACCTCGCGCTTCGAGAAGAAGTACGGCTACTTCATGGTGCACGAGGCGCTGGAGCATGCCGTGTGCCTCGACGTCCTGGCCAAGGCCATCGAACGGGCCAAGTCCACCACGCCGGAGGCGCTGAGCAAGGTGCTGCACAGCACCCGCTTCGAGGGCGGCTGGTGCAGCGGCATGACCAACGGTGCGGTTGAGTTCGACAAGAATGGCCTCAACACGCTGTCCACCCCGGTGATGGTGCAGTGGCGCGACAAGGGCCTCGTCACGGTGTGGCCCGAGAAGTTCGCCAAGGCCAAGGCAGTGTGGAAAGCGTGAGCGTGGGCTCAGCCCTACCCCCTCTCCCCGCTTGCGGGGAGAGGGGGGGTGAGGGGCAGGATTGATCGCCGTTGCTTTCCATTTCAGGGCCTGGGAATAGTGCGTAGACTCCGGGAGAATTGCTGATGGGCTGGAGCCCTTGGCTGCCCCTCACCCCGACCCTCTCCCCACCGTCCTCGGGGTCGGCGTGGCGGGGGGACGATCGCGGGTGGCCCGAGGACGACCGGGAGAGGGAGCAGCCCCCATGCCTGTAATCCAGGCCATCCTCGACGGGCTGATGATCGGCGGCGTGTATGCCGTCATCTCCATCGGCCTCACTCTCGTGTTCGGCGTCATGGGCATCATCAACTTCGCGCAGGCGGAGTTCCTGATGCTCGGCATGTTCGTCGCCTATTTCATCTGGGCCCACTTCGGCATCGACCCGTTGCTGGCGGCGCCGGTCTCGTTCCTGGTTGTGTTCCTGCTCGGCGCCGCCATCCAGTATGTCATGATCCGGCGCGTGCTGAAGGCACCGCCCGTCGCCCAGATCTTCCTCACCGTTGGTCTACTGATCGTGCTGGAGAACGCGGCGTTGCTGGCGTTCGGCTCTGATTTCCGCTCGGTCACCACTCCATACCAGACCAGCGCATTGCGGCTTGGCCCGCTGTTCATCAGCGTCCCCTATCTTCTGGCCTTCGTCATGTCGGTGGCGTGCGGCGCCATTCTGTGGGTGTTCATGCGCTACTCCTGGTTCGGCCGCGCCATGCGCGCCACGGCGCAGGATCCGATGGCCGCGCGCGTGATGGGCATCAACGCCGATGCCATGCACCTCATCGCCTTCGGCCTCGGCGTCGGGCTCACGGCCTTCGGCGGCGCCGTCATCCTGCCCTATCTCACGGTCTCCCCCACGGTCGGCGGGCAGTTCGTGGTGCTGATGTTCACCGTGGTCGTGCTCGGCGGCCTCGGCTCGGTATCCGGTGCGGTGGTGGGCGGACTCGCCGTCGGCGTGATCCAATCGCTCTCCGCCCTGGCGTTCCCGATCCAGCTGCAGAACCTCGTGCTGTTCGTGGTCTTCATCG
>DASURA010000137.1:0-33431 GCA_036280295.1 Hyphomicrobiaceae bacterium | reverse complement strand
AAGCCCGACGACAAGAGCGAGGCGCTCAAGGCTTTAGCATTCTGGGCCGCTCTTGCGCTGCTCGCGATGGGCGTGGCCCAGGCGTGGGGATGGCGAGCCGTTGGCTGGGCAGTCATAGTCTGGACGATTGGATGCCTTGTCGCGTTATTGGTGCTCGTCGCAATTGGGTGCTACTTTCTGGGTTGGCGAACAAGGAGGTGGTGACTTACACGACCCCGCGCCTGCGTAGCCGGCAGCGACGCCTGCTATGCGCATTGAGAAATGGGCTGGACACGCCGTATTGAATGTACTAGTTATGTTCCAGGCGACTTGCAGATGAGAGGGTAGCTCGATGTCGAACGAGCCTGACAATCTGGTCCTAGTCCAACTGCGCGAGATCCGCGCGATCCTGGCAGACCACACGGTGCGTTTCGACAGCCTTGAGAGGCGTTTCGGTGGGCTCGAAAAGGGCTTCCACGATATGCGCCTGTTCGTGAACCACGCGCTGGGCCTCGGCGCGACGGCGGAGCTGAAAGGCAGGGAGCTCGACGCGCGCCAGGACCTGAGCGACGCGGCGCAAACGAAAACCGACGAGCGGTTGTCGAGCATCGAGCAGCGGGTGGCCAAGCTCGAGGAAAAGCTTGTGAACTGAGCGCCGCCCGCCCAGCGCCTCCATTTTGCTCAGGGACGACTAGCGCTGTAGAATGACAAGACTATAGGGCAGGCTGGAACGCAGTCCGTAACCCGCAATTCTGTTTGGCCGCAACGCTGCTGCTGGGCGGCGGTCCGAACTCCCCTCCCGATCAGGTACGTCCGACCGCTGAAAGATTTAGCTTGCCAAATTTGCGGATACACCATATTTCGTGTTGGACAGAGAAGAGGGAAGTTGCGTAAATGGCAAATGAGCCCGATAATCTCGTCCTGGTCCAGCTCTGCGAGATTCGAGCCACGTTGGCGGAGCATTCCGCGCGGTTCGACCGTATGGAAGCTCATATGAACAAGCGCTTCAACGACGTCGACGGGCGCTTCGATGAGATGCGCTCGCTTCTCGGCCATACCGTTGGCCTCACCACCACGACCTATCTCAAGCACCAGGCATTGGAGCGGCACCAGGGCTTCAGCGAGGGTGAGCAGAGCCAGCTTCGCGGCCGCCTGGATGAGCTTGAGCGCCGCGTCTCGAAGATCGAGGAGGAGCGGGACGAGGACGACTAAGCCTCGCGCCTTCCACTCCACTTCGACGCCACTCGCTCAAGCTGGCCGGCGGCCCCGCGCCTGGCGCCGTCAGCCCGCCCATGTGCTGCCCACACCGGCTTCAACGCCCCCTCGAGGTGCGCAAATGCAGGATGAGACTGAGTTGCTCGTCATTGCCCATCTGCGCGAGGTGCACGCAGAGCTGAAGGGGATCAACGACAAGCTGGAGGACCACGACCGGCGTCTCGACCGCGTCGAGAAACGCCTTGAGGACCTGCGCGCCGGCGTCGATCACGCGCGGAGCCTGGCCATGCTGAACCAGACGACAATGCGGCAGCTCGAAGCTGGCCACGAGGCGACCGGCGCATGGCAGAAGCGCATCGACGATCGGCTCGACAAGATAGAGGGTCGCCTTATGCGGCCCTGACGCCGCCAGATTCCAGAGCGCCGGGCGCAGGAGGGGATAGCCGCAATCGCAATCGCCAATGGCCGACGCCAGCGCTTGGGGCACGCTGCCCGATTGGAGCCGGTTGGCATTTTAGGCGCCGGCAACCTCGACCCATTCCACCACGTCGCACCACATCATCCCGGCGCTTGCCTGCACGAGCAAAGCCCGCGTTGCCGCGATCCGGCTCACCTCCAGCGCTGAGCTCGCTGTTCACTGGGTGCCGCGGACAAGCCCCGGCATGATAAGAATGATCGCTGCATCGGAGCCGTGAACCAATGTCAACGCGTCCTATCCGCTCCTGCGGCGGCACATGGCACTTCATCAATATTATCCGCCCGATGGCTTACACCCTCGCGTGACACTGATCCTGTGGCAGCCAGCACCGCCTGGCGCCGATGCTTCCGCGTCCACGCCCACACTAGGTGCCTCCGCTGTGGCGCTACAGCCTCACAGCGGCCCGAGCACCTGGCTCTGCAAGCCTCCCCCGCGCCAATTGTCGCCCTAGCGCGTTGTGCGCTGCCCGTGTAGGAAGCGTGGCGAGATTTTGGAACGAGCCTCGTTCCAACCTCTATTGCCCGGCGCGGCCAACAAGGCCAGCAAGCGGTCTGAGAGCAGAATGCCGAAAAAGCTCATCATCGACGGCAAAGAGATCGAGGTCGAGGACGGCCTGACGCTGATCCAGGCCTGCGAGCAGGCGGGTGTGGATGTGCCCCGCTTCTGCTATCACGAGCGACTTTCCATCGCCGGCAACTGCAGGATGTGCCTGATCCAGGTGGAAGGCATGCCCAAGCCGGTCGCCTCTTGCGCCATGGGAGTCAACGACCTGCCGCCCAATAAGGACGGCACGCCGAAAAAGATCGATACCCGCTCGCCGATGGTGAAGAAGGCGCGCGAAGGGGTGATGGAGTTCCTGCTCATCAATCATCCGCTCGACTGCCCGATCTGCGACCAGGGCGGCGAGTGCGACCTGCAGGACCAGGCGATGGCCTTCGGCAAGGGTGCCACCCGCTTCGAGGAGAACAAGCGCGCGGTCGAGGAGAAGTATATCGGCCCGCTCATCAAGACGTACATGACGCGCTGCATCCACTGCACGCGCTGCATCAGGTTCATGACCGAGGTGGCGGGCGTGGAGGAACTGGGCGCCATCGGCCGCGGCGAGGACATGGAGATCACCACGTACCTCGAGCGTGGCCTGATGTCGGAGCTGTCGGCCAATGTCAACGACCTCTGCCCGGTTGGCGCGCTGACGCACCGGCCGTGGGCCTTCCACTATCGTCCCTGGGAGCTGCGTAAGACCGAGAGCGTCGACGTCATGGATGCGGTCGGCTCCAACATCCGCGTCGATTCCCGCGGCCGCGAGGTGATGCGCATCCTGCCGCGCAACAACGATGCCGTGAACGAGGAGTGGATCTCCGACAAGACCCGCTGCGTTCCCGACGGCCTCAAGACCCAGCGCCTCGACCAGCCGTACATCCGCAAGAACGGCCGGCTGGAGCCGGCGAGCTGGGATGACGCGCTCACCTTGGTGGCTGCCAAGCTCAAGGCGGCCAAGCCGAACCGCATCGCTGCCATCGCCGGCGATCTTTGCGGCGCCGAGGAGATGTTTGCGCTGAAGGACCTGCTCGGCCGCCTCGGGTGCAAGAATATCGACTGCCGACAGGACGGCGCCAGGCTCGATCCCAAGCTCGGCCGGGCCAGCTACCTCTTCAACGCCGGCATCGCCGGCCTCGACCAGGCAGATGCCATCCTCCTGATCGGCACCAATCCGCGCCTGGAGGCGGCGATCATCAATGCCCGCATCCGCAAACGCTGGCGCCAGGCCGCCGTTCCCATCGGCCTGATCGGTCAGCAGGTCGACCTCAGCTACCCCTATGAGTACCTGGGCGGCGGCCCGCAGACCCTGGCCGAGGTCGCGGACGGCAAGCACAGCTTCGCCGCCACGCTCAAGGCCGCCAAGAAGCCGATGGTGATCATCGGCACCGCAGCCACTGCCCGGGCGGACGGGGCCGGCGTGCTCGCCACAGCCGCCAGGATCGCGACCGCGCTCACCGAGAGCAAGGACGCGGGCTGGAATGCCTTCAACGTGCTGCACGCCGCGGCGGCCCGCGTCGCCGGCCTCGACCTGGGCTTCGTGCCACAGAACGGCAGCCTCGACCTGATGGGCCTCGATCTGGTCTTCCTGCTTGGCGCCGATGAGATCGACATGAAGCGCCTCGGGCAGGCGTTTATCGTGTACCAGGGCAGCCATGGCGATGCCGGCGCCGAGCGGGCGGATGTGATCCTCCCCGGCGCCGCCTACACCGAGAAAGACGCCACCTACGTCAACACCGAGGGGCGGGCGCAGGCGGGCGCCAAGGCGGCATTCCCGCCGGGAAACGCCAAGGAGGATTGGGCCATCATCCGCGCCCTCTCTGCCCGCGTCGGCCACCAGCTGCCGTACGATACGCTGCAGGCGCTGCGTGCCGCGATGTACAAGGTGGCGCCGGCGCTGAGCCGTCTAGATGCAGTGGAGCCGGCCGACATCAAGGGCGTGGAGGCGCTTGCCGCTCGCGGCGGAGCACTCGGGTCTGAGCCGTTCGGCGTCGCGGTGACCGATTTCTATCTCAGCAATCCGATCGCGCGCGCCTCTGCCGTCATGGCCGAGCTGAGCGCGCTCAGGCAGTCGATCGGGCAGTCGATCGGGCAGAGGACCAGCGCAGGGACGACGGGCACGTATGGTTAGCCTCTGGAACATCCTGGAGTACGACATCCCGGCGATCGTCGACTATCTCTGGCCCGCGCTGGTGGCGGCGTTCTTCAGCGTCATACTGCTGGTTGTGCTGCTGGTCGGCGTCGCCTTCCTGATCCTGTTCGATCGCAAGGTGTGGGCGGCGGTGCAGATGCGCCGCGGCCCCAACGTTGTCGGTCCATTTGGCCTGCTGCAGTCCTTCGCCGACCTGCTGAAGTTCGTCGTCAAGGAGCCGCTGATCCCCGCCGGCGCCAACAAGGGCATTTTCCTGCTGGCGCCGCTCGTCACATCAGTGCTGGCGCTCGCCGCCTGGGCCGTAATCCCCGTCAACCAGGATGGCTGGGGCCACTGGGTGATCGCCAACATCAACGTCGGCATCCTCTACCTGTTCGCCATCTCCTCGCTCGGCGTCTACGGCGTGATCATGGGCGGCTGGGCGTCGAACTCGAAATACGCCTTCCTGGGCAGCCTGCGCTCGGCCGCGCAGATGGTGTCCTATGAGGTCTCGATCGGCTTCGTCATCATCACCGTGCTGCTGTGCGTGGGCTCGCTCAACCTGACCGACATCGTCAATGCCCAGCGGGCCGGCATCGGCACCCGCCTCGGGCTCCCCAGCACGGCTCTCGACTGGTACTGGCTCGGCCTGCTGCCGATGTTCCTGGTGTTTTTCGTCTCAGCGCTGGCCGAGACCAACCGCCCGCCTTTCGATCTGGTGGAGGCGGAGTCGGAGCTGGTGGCGGGCTTCATGGTCGAATACTCGTCCACGCCCTACCTGCTGTTCATGCTGGGTGAGTATGTGGCGATCACGACCATGTGTGCCCTCATCACCATCAT
The DNA here is from genome assembly GCA_036280295.1 of Hyphomicrobiaceae bacterium. Lineage (GTDB taxonomy): Bacteria > Pseudomonadota > Alphaproteobacteria > Rhizobiales > Hyphomicrobiaceae > AWTP1-13. The sequence goes on along the minus strand of DASURA010000137.1, from coordinate 28,251 downwards.
GTTCCTGGGCGGCTGGCTGCCGCCGGTGGACGTGGCGCCCTTAAACCTGGTGCCCGGAGTCATCTGGTTCACGCTCAAGCTGGTGGCGGTCTTCTTCATGTTCGCGATGGTAAAGGCATTTGTGCCGCGCTATCGCTACGACCAGCTCATGCGCCTGGGCTGGAAGGTGTTCCTGCCGCTCTCCCTGATCATGGTGGTCGCAGTGGCGGGCTTCCTCCAGTACTCCGGGCTCGCACCTTAAAGGCAGGCGGGCGCAGAACGCGCCCTGAAGGCAGACATCATGGCAGTCGGACAAGTCGTCAACTCGCTGTTCCTGAAGGAGTTCGTGTCGGCATTCTTCCTGTCGATGCGCTACTTCTTCGCCCCGAAGAAGACCCTGCACTATCCCTTCGAGAAAGGCCCGATCAGCCCACGCTTCCGCGGCGAGCACGCGCTGCGCCGCTACCCGAACGGCGAGGAGCGCTGCATCGCCTGCAAGCTGTGCGAGGCGATATGCCCGGCGCAGGCCATCACCATCGAGGCGGGGCCGCGTCGCAACGATGGCACGCGTCGCACCACCCGCTACGACATCGACATGGTGAAGTGCATCTACTGCGGCCTGTGCCAGGAGGCCTGCCCGGTGGACGCCATCGTCGAAGGCCCCAACTTCGAGTTCGCCACCGAGACGCGCGAGGAGCTCTACTACGACAAGGCCCGCCTCCTCTCCAACGGTGACCGCTGGGAGCGAGAGATTGCCCGCGCGATGGCGCTCGATGCTCCGTATCGGTGAGATGATGACGACGCGAAATCTCCCTCTCCCCGCGCACCGCCAACCCTTCCACGCGCTCCGTCGGCGCGGGGAGAGAGCCGGGGCGAGGGGCAGCTCGGGACACAGACCTCGCGTGGGCAGGGCACAGACGGCAGGCACACCGCGAGCGCATCGCTTGTTCCTGCCCCTCACCCTAACCCTAACCCTAACCCTAACCCCGCAAGCGGGGAGAGGGGATTCGGTCGGCGCGTGCCGTGAGGTTCAGCCATGATCGCCGCCCTGTTCTTCTACATGTTCGCGATCATCCTGGTGGCTGCGGCGGCCATGGTGATCATGGCCAGGAACCCGGTGCACGCCGTGCTGTTCCTGATCCTGGCATTCTTCAACGCCGCCGGCTTGTTCGTGCTGCTCGGCGCCGAGTTCCTGGCCATGATCCTCGTCGTGGTCTACGTCGGCGCCGTGGCGGTGCTGTTCCTGTTCGTGGTCATGATGCTGGACGTGGACTTCGCCGAGCTCCGGGCCGGCTTCATCCGCTACGCGCCGCTTGGCGCGCTGGTGGGGGTGATCCTCGCCGTCGAGCTGATCATGGTGGTGGCGTCCAACGTGATCCAGCCAGGCGCCCTGTCGACGGCTGCCGCACCGGTTCCGCCGGTGGGCTCCGGCATCACCAATACCGAGGCGCTCGGCCGGGTGCTCTATACCAAGTACGCCTACTACTTCGAGGGTGCCGGCCTGATCCTGCTGGTGGCGATGATCGGCGCCATCGTGCTGACGCTGCGCCACAAGACGGGCGTCAAGCGCCAGTCGATCTCGGCGCAGGTGGCGCGGCGCAAATCGAGCGCCATCGAGATTGTCGAGGTGGCCCCCGGCGGCGCCCATGTGCCGCCGGCGCGGTCGTCATGAGATGAGGCACACGATGAGCTTGATCGCCGAGCTGTTCAGCGGCAGCCGCTGGGTGTGGATCACGATCGCGGTGGTCGGGGCGCTGGCCGTCGCCGTGCGCGTGCTGGGGTGGTGAGGCAGCCATGACGATTGGCCTTGGGCACTATCTCACCGTCGCAGCGATCCTGTTCACGCTCGGCATCTTCGGCATCTTCCTCAATCGGAAGAACGTGATCGTCATCCTGATGTCGATCGAGCTGATGCTGCTGGCGGTGAACATCAACCTGGTGGCGTTCTCGTCGTATATGGGCGACCTGGTCGGGCAGGTGTTCGCCTTGTTCGTGCTGACGGTTGCCGCCGGTGAGGCGGCCATCGGCCTTGCCATCGTCGTTGTCTTCTTCCGCAACCGCGGGTCGATCGCGGTTGAAGACGTGAGCGTGATGAAGGGCTGAGGGGTACCCTGTGCTCGGCTTTCGACATTTGATGCCGTTTGTCATGCCGGGGCTTGTCCCCGGCAGCCGGCCCCATTCCCCATTCCCCATTCCCCACTTCCTCCTCTCCTCCCCCTCGCACCACGGGGCGATGCAGGATCACCAGCAATGATCTACAAAGCCATCGTGCTCCTGCCGCTCGCCGGCGCCCTGATTGCTGGCCTGTTTGGCCGTATCCTGGGCGCCCGGCAGAGCGAGCTCATCACTACCACTCTGATGGCCGCGGCGGCGGTGCTGTCCTGGGTAGCCTTCTGGAACGTCGGCTTCGACGGCGAGACGGCGAAGGTGCCGCTGCTGCGCTGGGTCACCTCCGGCGAGCTCGATGTCTCCTGGTCGCTCAGGATCGACACGCTGACCGCGGTGATGCTGGTGGTGGTCAATACCGTGTCGTTCCTGGTGCACCTCTACTCGATCGGCTACATGCACGAGGACGACAGCCGGCCGCGCTTCTTCTCCTACCTGTCGCTGTTCACCTTCGCGATGCTGTCGCTGGTGACGAGCGACAACCTCCTGCAGATGTTCTTCGGCTGGGAGGGCGTGGGCCTTGCCTCCTACCTGCTCATCGGCTTCTGGTACCTGAAGCCCGAGGCCAATGCTGCCGCCATCAAGGCGTTCGTCGTCAACCGCGTCGGCGACTTCGGCTTCGCGCTCGGCATCTTCGGCGTGTTCGCCGTATTCGGCACGATCGGCTTCGACGCGATCTTCCGCGCCGCCCCCGCCATGGCGGGCAAGCCGATGGAGTTCCTCGGCCACCAGTGGGACACGCTGACGGTGCTGTGCCTGCTGCTGTTCATGGGCGCGATGGGCAAGTCGGCCCAGTTCCTGCTCCATACCTGGCTGCCGGATGCGATGGAGGGCCCCACCCCGGTCTCCGCGCTCATCCATGCGGCGACGATGGTGACCGCCGGCGTGTTCATGGTGGCACGGCTGTCGCCGCTGTTCGAGCACGCGCCGCTGGCGCTGCAGGTGGTGACGCTGGTCGGCGCCATCACCGCGTTCTTCGCCGCCACCGTCGGCCTCGTCCAGAACGACATCAAGCGGGTGATTGCGTATTCGACGTGCTCGCAGCTCGGCTACATGTTCGTCGCCTGCGGCGTCGGCGCCTACTCGGCCGGCATCTTCCACCTGTTCACGCACGCCTTCTTCAAGGCGCTGCTGTTCCTCGGTGCCGGCTCGGTGATCCACGCGATGCATCACGAGCAGGACATGCGCAAGATGGGCGGTCTCTACGCCAAGATCCCCTTCACCTGGGCCATGATGCTGGTCGGAACGCTGTCGCTGACGGGCGTCGGCATCCCCGGCCTATCGGGCTTCGCCGGCTTCCATTCCAAGGACGCCATCATCGAGGCCGCCTACGCCGCGCACACGCCCAGCAACTACGCCTTCTGGCTGCTGGTAATCGCCGCCTTCATGACGGCGTTCTACTCGTGGCGGCTGATGTTCATGACCTTCCATCAGCCCACCCGCGCCGACCACCACACCTACGATCACGCGCACGAGAGCCCGTGGGTGATGCTGGTGCCGCTGCTGGTGCTGGCGCTTGGCGCCACGGTGGCCGGCTTCGGCTTCGCCAAATACTTCATCGGCCACGATTATGCGGAGTTCTGGCGCGCGGCGCTGGCGGAAGGCCCGAACAACCACATCCGCCATGCCATGCATGAGATCCCGGCGTGGACCGGCTTTGCTCCGTTCATCGCCATGCTGGTGGGCTTCGGCCTTGCCTACCTCTACTACATGGTCTCGCCCTGGCTGCCGGCGGCGACGGCGCGGGCGTTCAGGCCGCTCTACCTGTTCCTGCTCAACAAGTGGTACTTCGACGAGCTCTACGATCGGCTGTTCGTGCGGCCGGCGTTCTGGATCGGACGTGTGCTGTGGAAGCAGGGCGACGGCGCCATCATCGACGGTCTCGGCCCCGATAACGTCGCCGCGCGGGTGCTGTGGACCACCGGCCGCGTGGTCAAGCTGCAGACCGGCTATCTCTATCACTACGCCTTCGCCATGCTGATCGGCGTCGCGCTCATCATCACGGCGTTCATGTACAACGACATCGGCGCCCTCATCAGGGGAGTGTTGGCGCGATGAACGGCAGCGGCTTCGGCGTTCTCTCGCTCTGCACCTTCTTCCCGCTGGTCGGCGCCCTGCTGATCGCCGTGCAAAACCGCGAGGCCAAGAACAACGCGCGCTGGATCGCGCTTTACACGACGCTGTTCACGCTCGGCGTGGCGGTGTGGATCTGGGCCCACTTCGACCCAACCACGCCGGCCTTCCAGTTCAAGGAGGAGATGAGCTGGCTCGACGGCACCATCAAGTACAAGATGGGCGTCGACGGCATCTCTATGCTGTTCGTGGTGCTGACGGCGTTCCTGATGCCGTTCTGCATCATCGCCAGCTGGGGTTCGATCCAGAACCGGGTGAAGGAATACCTGATCGCCTTCCTGATCCTGGAAAGCCTGATGATCGGCGTATTCTGCGCCCTCGACCTCGTGCTCTTCTACCTGTTCTTCGAGGGCGGCCTGATCCCGATGTTCCTGATCATCGGCGTCTGGGGCGGCGAGCGCCGGGTGTACGCCAGCTTCAAGTTCTTCCTCTACACGCTGGCGGGCTCGGTGCTGATGCTGCTGGCGCTGATGGCCATGTACTGGCACGCCGGCACCACCGACATCGAGACGCTGCTGACCCACAAGTTCCCGGCCGGCATGCAGTGGTGGCTGTGGCTCGCCTTCTTCGCCTCGTTCGCGGTGAAGCTGCCGATGTGGCCGGTGCACACCTGGCTGCCCGACGCGCACGTCGAGGCGCCCACCGCCGGCTCCGTCGTTCTTGCCGGCATCCTGCTGAAGATGGGTGGATACGGCTTCCTGCGCTTCTCGCTGCCGATGTTCCCTCTGGCGAGCCAGGAGCTGGCACCGTTCGTGTTCGCGCTCTCCATCGTCGCCATCATCTACACCTCCCTGGTCGCGCTCGCGCAGGAGGACATGAAGAAGCTGATCGCATACTCGTCGGTCGCCCACATGGGCTTTGTGACCATGGGTATCTTCAGCTTCACCGTGCAGGGCGTCGACGGCGCCATCTTCCAGATGCTGTCGCACGGCCTGGTCTCGGCCGCCCTCTTCCTGTGTGTCGGCGTCATCTACGACCGCATGCACACGCGCCGCATCGATGCCTACGGCGGCCTCGTCAACCGCATGCCGCTCTACGCCGCCGTCTTCATGGTGTTCACGATGGCCAATGTCGGGCTGCCGGGCACCTCCGGCTTCGTCGGCGAGTTCCTCACCATGCTTGGGGCCTTCAAGGCGCAGACCTGGGTGGCGTTCCTCGCCGCCTTCGGCGTTATCCTGTCGGCAGCCTATGCGCTGTATCTTTACCGGCGCGTGATCTTCGGGCCGCTGGAGAAGCCCAGCCTCAAGGCGATCGTTGACCTCAACTACCGTGAAATCCTGGTGTTCACCCCGCTGGTGCTCCTGGTGCTCCTGTTCGGCTTCTACCCGGCGCCGCTGCTCGACGTGACGGCCGTGTCGGTGAAGAAGCTCGTCACCAACTACGAGGCGGCGCTGCAGGCGGCCCAGGCCCTCAACACCCAGCCCCTCATTACGCGCTAGGCGGCAATTCGACATGGACCACCTCCAGACCTACTGGCCGCTGTTTCCGGAGCTGTTCCTGGCGCTGGGCGCCATGGCGCTGCTGATGGTCGGCGTGCTGCGCCCCGAGCGCCAAGGAGACGCCGAGGCGATCGGCTGGCTCGCCATCGCCGTCCTGGTGGTGACGGGCTGGCTGCTGCTGCGACAGCCCGATGGCACCCTGTTCAATGGTGCCTTCGTGGTCGACGGCTTCGCCCGCTTCATGAAGCTGCTGACGCTGGTGGCCTCGGCAACCGCGCTGATCATGTCGTTCGACTATCTGCGTCGCGTCAACGCGATGAAGTTCGAGTATCCGGTGCTGGTGCTGCTGGCCACCGTTGGCATGCTGATGATGATCTCCGCCAATGATCTCATCGCGCTCTACCTCGGCCTGGAGCTGCAGAGCCTGGCGCTCTATGTGCTGGCCGCCATCCGCCGCGACGATGCTCGGTCGTCCGAGGCCGGTCTCAAGTATTTCGTGCTCGGCGCCCTGTCGTCGGGCATGCTGCTCTACGGCGCCTCGCTGATCTACGGCTTCACCGGCTCCACCAACTTCACCACCATCGCCCAGGCCGCCATGGCGCCGGGCGCCGGGCAGAGCCTCGGCCTCATCATCGGCCTGGTGTTCCTGCTGGTCGGCCTCGCCTTCAAGATCTCCGCCGTGCCGTTCCATATGTGGACGCCCGACGTCTATGAGGGCGCGCCGACGCCGGTCGCCGCGTTCTTCTCTGCCGGTCCCAAGGTCGCGGCCATGGCGCTGCTGATGCGCGTAGCGCTGGTCGGTTTCGCCGGCACCATGCCACAATGGCAGCAGGTGATCACCGCGCTCGCCATCGCCTCGATGGTGCTCGGCGCCTTCGCCGCCATCGGCCAGAGCAACTTCAAGCGGCTGCTGGCCTACTCGGCGATCGGCAACATCGGTTATGCCCTGATCGGCCTCGCCGCCGGCACGCCCGAGGGTGCGCGCGGCGTCGTCATCTACCTCGTGGTCTACGTCGCCATGACGCTCGGCACCTTCGCCTGCGTGCTCGCCATGCGCCGCGGCGGCGAGATGACCGAGGATATCGATGACCTGGCCGGTCTTGCCCAGAACAACCTGTGGCTCGCCACCGTCCTGGCCATCCTGATGTTCTCGCTCGCCGGCATTCCGCCGCTCGCCGGCTTCTTCGCCAAGTTCTACGTGTTCGCAGCAGCGGTGAAGGAAGGGCTGTGGCCGCTGGCCATCATCGGCGTCCTCGCCAGTGTGGTGGGTGCCTACTACTATGTGCGAATTGTAAAGATCATGTTCTTCGACGCGCCACGTGAGCCATTCGCGGCAGTTCAACCGAAAGCAGGTTTTGTGATGGCCCTGGCCAGCCTGCTGGTGCTGTTCTACGTGGTGTACCCGGCGCCTCTGGTCGAGGCTGCCGGAACAGCGGTGAAGAGCCTGTTCTAATCAGGGTGCAATAAGCGAAGCGCATTGCACTGTTTTGGCCGGTCTCGGTGCAATGCGGCGATCGCCCTATTTGCACCCTACGTGGAAACCAACGCTCGGTGGTGCAGACGACCCGCGTTCTCATCGTTGATCAGGTAGGCTCGACCAACCGCGAGGCGTTTGCCTTGGCGGATGCCGGCTGTCGCGGCCCGCTCTGGCTCGTGGCCCGGCGGCAGACGGCAGGGCGCGGCCGGGTGGACCGGCAATGGGTCTCCGCCGCCGGCAATCTCCACGCCAGCCTGCTGCTGCAACTCGACAGCCCGCCAACTGCCCTGCCACAGCTTTCGCTGCTCGCCGGCATCGCCACCATCGATGCGATCCGCGCTGCCGCGCCGGGCAGCGCCCCAGCCGGCCTACGCCTCAAGTGGCCCAACGACGTGCTCATCGGGCAAGCCAAGTGCGCCGGGATCCTGGTGGAGACAACGGGCAGCCTGCCGCGCTTGGGTGGGTTGACCACGCTGGCCACAGCGTCCCCTTCCCCCTTGTGGGGGAGGGACAGAGTGGGGAGGATTGCAGAACATCGAAGGTCGGCAGTCCCCCCGCCCCTAACCCCTCCCCACAAGGGCGAGGGGGATCCGGTCGGAGATCGTTCCAGTCCGAACCTCATACTCGCCGTCATCGGCGTCGGGATCGATCTGGCCTGGCATCCGACAGGCATGCACCGTGTCGCCACAGACCTCGCCGCGCACGGTTGCTGTGTGTCCCCCGAAATGGTGCTAAGCAGCTTGGACGAGGCCATGCGACACTGGCTGGCGATTTGGAATGATAGCGGGGGCTTTGCCGCTGTGCGGCAGGGGTGGCTGGAGCGGGCCGGCCCGGTGGGAGAAATGTGCACGGTGGATACGGGGAGAGAGCGGATTGAGGGCGCGTTTGCCGGTCTCGACCCCAACGGCGCACTGATCGTATGCGATAGTCAAGGGCAGCGGCGCACCGTGACATTCGGCGACGTCGCGCTGGCGGCAGCGGCGGTGTCGCCAGAAGCGCCCCCAAGAGCGCCCAAGGAAGCGAGCTGAAATGGCGGGGCAACTTTCCGGTGCCGGCAGCAGCCGGGACGAGCTTGTGTTTTTGCCGCTGGGTGGCATCGGCGAGATCGGCATGAATTGCTATCTCTACGGCCTCGGTCCGGCGGAGGCCCGCCAGTGGCTGATGGTCGATCTTGGGCTCACCTTCCCCGAGGGCGAGAACGACCCTGGCGTTGACGTGATCCTGCCCGACCTGCGCTACATCGAGGCCGAGCGCGGCAGCCTGGCCGGCCTGGTACTCACGCATGCCCATGAGGACCACCTGGGCGCCGTCATCGAGCTGTGGCCCCGCATCCGGGTGCCGATCTATGCCACTCCGTTCACGGCCGGGCTCCTGCGCGCCAAGGTCGCCGAGTTCGGCAAGCGCCAGGAGCTGCCGATCCGCGAGGTGGGGCTCGACAGCCGTTTCATGGTCGGTCCGTTCGACCTGGAGCTGGTCGAGGTGGCACACTCGATCCCCGAATCCAACGCCCTGCTGCTGCGTACGCCGCTGGGCAACGTGTTCCACACGGGCGATTGGAAGCTCGACGCAACGCCGGTAATCGGCGGCGCGGCGAGCCCTGCCCGCTTCGCCGAGATCGGCGCCCAGGACATCATGGCGTTGGTGTGTGATTCCACCAATGCCATGCGCGAAGGACGCTCGCCCTCCGAGTCGGATGTGGCGCGCTCGCTCGCCCAGATCATCGGCAATGCCAAGCGCCGCGCCGTCGTCACCATCTTTGCCTCCAACGTGGCGCGCATCAAAGCCGTTGCCGACGCCGCGCAGGCGGCCGGGCGCAAGCTGGTGGTGGCGGGCCGCGCCATGCACCGCATCATCGACGTAGCCATGGCCACCGGCTACCTGCCGCAGGATTTCGAATACGAGGACCAGGGCCGGTTCCCTCATCTGCGGGCCAATGAGGTGGTGGCGCTGGTCACCGGCAGCCAGGGCGAGCCGCGCGCCGCCATGGCCCGCATCGCCGCCGACGAGCACCCCGACATCGAGCTCGACCGCGGCGACCTCGTCATCTTCTCCTCGCGCACCATCCCCGGCAACGAGCGTGCCGTCGGCCAGATCCAGAACCGGCTGGTCGACCTCGGCTGCGAGGTGATCACTGATGCCGACGCGCTGGTGCACGTTACCGGCCATCCGCGCCGTGACGAGCTCAAGGAGATTTACGCCGCCATCCGCCCGCGCCTTGCCGTGCCCATGCATGGCGAGCCGCGGCATCTGGAGGCGCACCGGAAGCTCGCCCGCGCGGCAGGCGTCAAGGAGGTGGTGTCGCTCCGCAACGGCGAGATGGCGCGGCTTACCCCCGGTGTGCCCGAGATCATCGACCAGGCTCCGGTCGGCCGCCTGTTCCGCGATGGTCACCTGCTGATCGCCGCCGAGGACAGCCCGGTGCGGGAGCGGCGCTCGCTTGCCTACGCCGGCATCGTCGTGGTGGCGCTGGCCCGCTCAGGCAAGGGCAGCGTCTCGCCCGAGGCCGAGATCGTGCTCGACGGCGTGCCGCAGGCGGATGCCGACGGCCGGCCGATGCTCGAGATCGTCCGCCGTACCATCGAGGGGACGCTCAGGAGCATTCCGCGCGACCGGCAGAAGGACGGCGAGCTCGTACGCGAGGCCGTCCGCCGCGCCGTCCGCTCTGCCGTCGACGACGCCTGGGGCAAGCGGCCGATCGTCAAGGTGCTGCTGACGCGGGCGGGGTGAGCCAAACCCTAGTGCTCTGAATGAGGGGGAAGGATCAGGCGATTGCAGTGGTCGCCCGTGGAACGGTCGCAATGAAGAAGCTATGTCGCACCGCGAAATGGAGATGGCAGATTGGCGTCGTTTTCAAGCTGCCTTTTGATGAACCGAGATAGCAGGGGCACCGCAAACCGGTATTTGCCGTTGCTCCCACGATATACAAGACCTTTGTCAGCTAACCGACCGAGATATTGAGTAACGCTACTAGATGAATATGGCCTATCTAGCACGTCGCCGGATATCTTGATGATGTCTGATACGCTAAACTCGCCTTCGCAGTTCGGCACTTGAGACACCACGGCCAGGAAGTTCCTTTGAGGCTCGGACACAGCAGCCCATCGACCAGAAAAGAAGTCATCATCTAGCTTCTTGAGAAGAACAGTGAATGGAACCTTGGTTTCTTGTTTCGCGATATATTTGGACAAGAGCACATCGAAGGCTTCCCGGCAGATGAATTGTATAAAGTATGGATATCCTCCGGAAACACGCACGATACTGTCGACCGTTGCTTCATCAAAGCGAAATGGACTATTTTCCTTCTGCATTGGCACAACTATAGCCTCCTTTGCGTCTTGGTCCGACAGCCTATCGAGGAAGATCGTGTGGAACATGCGCTCGGAGTACGTCCTTGCGGAAATCAACTTCGGGAAAAGAGTTGGCAGCCCGGTCAGCACGAGCATAAAGGGCAGGCCACCAGGAGAACGCTGCACTGACTGAAATACGTCGAGCAATAGGGATAGAGGAAACTGATCCTTGACTGCGTGATCGGCCATGTTCTGGGCCTCGTCGTATGCAAACACGATGCCTTTTATTTTAGTGGTGGAAATCATGCGGCCGACTTGGCGAAGCACGGCCTTTAGCTTGTCGCTGACAAGGCCTGGCGTTGAGTTGTATATTTTTTCAAGATCGGAGTAGCCAACTGGCTTCTGCTTGGCGATCGGCGCACCCGTGAAACCGAGCGGCATATCGACCTGAGTATGAACGAAGATGGGGCTAAGAATTGCCGATAGATCAGTTATTATCCTGGTGGCAATTCTATCCTCACTTAAGCTGCTTTGCTCTGTCATGTCCTCTCCGGTCCACAACCAGCCGGATTGGGCCGCGAGTGGCTTGATGTGAGACAGAAGGACCGTTTTACCGACACCTCTGAGGCCGGTGAGGATGAGGTTTTCGGTGATCACAGGCTGGGATAGCAGTCGACGGAAGTCGTCCTGCTCGACCTTTCGCCCGGCCAGATGGGGCGGCATGTGGCCAGCGCTGGGACGATAGGGATTGAGGAACAGGTCGGGGTCCATGTTACGCTCCACAATCGATGGTCGTAATGTTACGGTAGCACGTAACATTACGATGTCAAGTCTCAGCGCATAACATCAAGCCGCGCCGTTTTTTGTGGACGCCGGTACGTCACACGTGTCCATGCGGCCACATAGGGTGGGTGGTAGAAGCGCAGAGTCCCAGGTGGGCGGCGCAGTCCTTCGCTTGTGCTAACGTCATCAAGGTGTATCTCTGCCCCTCACCCCGGACCTCTCCCGCCCTGATGGAATGCGAGGCGAAGTCGGCGTAGGAAGAAGAGCCCATGATCGGCCGTCTCAATCACGTTGCCATAGCCGTGCCTGCGCTTGGACCCGCGGCGGCGGTCTACCGCGACGCGCTCGGCGCCCAGGTGTCGGCCCCGCTTCCGCAGCCCGAGCATGGCGTGACGGTGATCTTCGTCACCCTGCCCAACACCAAGATCGAGCTGCTGGAGCCGCTGGGCGACAAATCGCCCATCGCGGCATTCCTGGAGCGTAATCCTGCCGGCGGCATGCACCATGTGTGCTACGAGGTGGATGACATTCTGGCGGCCCGTGACCATCTGAGCGCCGCAGGCGCACGTGTGCTGGGTGACGGCGAGCCCAGGATCGGCGCGCACGGCAAGCCGGTGCTGTTCCTGCACCCCAAGGACTTCTGCGGCACGCTGGTCGAGATCGAGCAGGTTTGAAAGGAAATGCGTCGGGTGCACATTGCACCGGATATGGCGAAATCGGTGCAATGCGCTTGGCTTATTGCACCCTACGGGAGAAACGGGAGACAAGGGTCTGACCCCGACCGCACCATGAGCATCTCCTTCGCGATCGCCATCTACCTTGTCCTTTGGTGGACCGTGCTGTTCGCGGTGCTGCCAATCGGCGTGCGTACGCAGAGCGAGGATGGCGAGGTGGTGCCCGGCACGCCGGAGAGCGCGCCCGCGGCCCCCCGCTTCCTGCGCATTATCGGGCTGACGACTCTGATCTCGGCCCTGCTGTTCGCGGCGGCCTGGGCCGCCGTAAGCTACGGCGTGCTGGACCTCGACGCCCTGATCGGTCGCGAGGGATAGGGGCAAAGCCAGGGCTCTGGACCCGGGCGCAGGGAAACGCCAACACCCAAAAATAAATCGAGCAAGGCGCTAACCTTGCTCGATTGCATTTCTTATTATTACTGCCAGGCGGGCCGAACAGGTATCCGGTAGCCTCGCTTCCTCTCCCCAGACTTGGGCTTTCCCGAGCCCCATACGAAGCGGGTACTTTTGTTGCCTTTTTTCTTCCCCACGGACGCACAATAACTGAGCTGCGGCCTTCTGTCACCCTTGTAAACGCATTGGTCGTTGCGGCCAAAACGCACCTGTAAGAATGGTTGTGCATGTTTTCGCCTACACGCGAACGAAGCATCGGCGCAACGCCCGTTGTGCGCAAATTATGTGCAGCAGGGACGGTCGTTGAAACCCCAAGCGGAACCGGATATGACCCGCTCGTGCACGAGCCGGGGTCAGCCCCCTCGCGAGGACGTTGGTGCGAAAGCTCACAGGATCGTCGCGAGGGATTTGACCCCGTTAACATTTGGCGGTGCAGCGGGGTCCCATGCGCTTAACCCAGTATTTCCTGCCATTGCTGCGCGAGGTGCCGAGCGAGGCCGAAATCGCCTCGCATCAGCTGATGCTGCGTGCCGGCATGATCCGACAGTCGGCCGCCGGCATCTACACGTGGCTGCCGCTGGGCTTCACCGTGCTGCGCAAGGTCGAGCAGATCGTTCGCGAGGAGCAGAACCGCGCCGGCGCTATCGAGCTGCTGATGCCGACCCTGCAGCAGGCCGACCTGTGGCGCGAGAGCGGCCGCTACGACGCCTATGGGCCGGAGATGCTGCGCATCAAGGACCGGCACGAGCGCGAAATGCTCTACGGCCCGACCAACGAGGAGCTGATCACGCAGGTGTTCCGCAGCGCAGCGAAATCCTACCGCGACCTGCCGCGCCTCCTCTATCACGTGCAGTGGAAGTTCCGCGACGAGATCCGCCCCCGCTTCGGCGTGATGCGCGGGCGCGAGTTCCTGATGAAGGATGCCTACTCATTCGACCTGTCGGTCGAGGCGGCGCGGCATTCCTATAACCGCATGTTCGTGGCCTACCTGCGCACCTTCGCCCGCATGGGCCTGAAGTCGATCCCGATGGTGGCGGAGACCGGGCCGATCGGCGGGGACCTGAGCCACGAGTTCATCATCCTTGCCGACACTGGCGAGAGCCAGGTGTTCTGCCACGCCGATCTGCTCGATACACCGGTTCCGCCGGCCGATGTGGACTTCAGCGCCGATCTTTCGCCCTACATCACGCCCTGGACCAGGCATTATGCTGCCACTGAGGACAAGCACGACGCGGCACGCTTCGAGGCAGAGGTGCCACAGGCAAAGCGCGTGTCCGCGCGCGGTGTCGAGATCGGCCACATTTTCTTCTTCGGCACCAAGTACTCAGAGCCTATGGGGTGCCGCGTACAGGGGCCGGATGGGAGCATGGTCACGGTGCAGGGAGGGTCGTACGGCATTGGCGTCTCGCGCCTGCCTGCCGCCATCATCGAGGCCTGCCACGACGACGCCGGCATCGTCTGGCCGGTGCCGGTGGCGCCGTTCGAGGTTGGCCTCATCAACCTGAAGGCGGGAGACAAGGACACCGATGCCGCCTGCGAGGCGCTCTACGGCCAGTTGCAGCAGGCGGGCGTCTCGGTGCTCTATGATGATACGAACGAGCGCGCAGGCGGCAAGTTCGCCGGCATGGATTTGATCGGCCTGCCCTACCAGCTGATCGTCGGTCCCAAGGGGCTGAAGAGCGGCGAGGTTGAGGTCAAGGACCGCAAGACCGGCGAGCGGGCGACGGTGCCGCGTGAGGCCGCAGTCAAGCGGCTGGCCGGCGAGATAACCGCGCAGCGCCTGCCGGCCTGATCGGGCTCAAGCAGATGCCGCGCATGACAACGGGGGACTAAAGCGCAACTCATGACTGCGCCAGCCGTCGACACTCGGCCATTTGCGCCCTTCGAGTGGATGCTGGCGCTGCGCTACCTGCGCGCGCGCCGCAAGGAAGGCTATATTTCGGTGATCGCGGTTTTCTCGTTCCTGGGAATTCTGCTGGGGGTGGCGACGCTGATCATCGTGATGGCCGTCTTGAACGGCTTCCGCCAGGAGCTGTTTGCCAAGATCCTCGGCCTCGACGGGCATGTGATGGTGGTTTCCGAGAGCACCACCACCCTGGCTGACTACGACAACCACGCCAAGCAGCTGTCGACCGTGCCGACCGTCAGGCGCGTGATGCCTGTGATCGAAAGCCAGGCGATTGCGTCCTCGTCGGTGCAGGCGGTGGGCTCCAAGGTGCGCGGCATCACCGAGGAAGGCATCAAGGCGCTGCCGCAGGTTGCCAAGAACATCCGTGCCGGCACCCTTGACGGCTTCGACGACCAGCAGGGGATCGCGCTGGGCGTCGGCTTCATGCGCTACCTGCACGTCGACATCGGCGATACCGTCACGCTGGTCTCGCCGCGTGGCGCACGCACGCCGTTCGGCACCGTGCCGCGCGTGAAGGCCTACAAGATCACGGCGATCTTCGAGCTGGGCATGCCCGAGTACGATCGCTCATTGATTTTCATGCCGCTCACCGAGGCGCAGCACTTCTTCGACAAGGGTCAGGCAGTCGATTACCTCGACGTGATCGTCGATGACCCCGAGCGCGCCGAGACTGCGGTGGCATCCATGAGCAAGCTGGGCATTCCGGGATTGCGCTTCGTCGACTGGCGCGAGCGCAACGCCAGCTTCTTCTCGGTGCTCCAGATCGAACGCACCGCGATGTTCATGATCCTCTCCATCATCATCATCGTCGCCGCCTTCAACATCATTTCCGGCCTCGTCATGCTGGTGAAGGACAAAGGCCAGGAGATCGGCGTGCTGCGCACCATGGGCGCCACCCAGGGTGCGATCATGCGCGTGTTCCTCATCACCGGCGCCAGTATCGGCGTTGTCGGTACGCTCGCAGGCAGCCTGCTCGGCATTGTCATCTGCTGGAGGATCGACGAGGTCCGCGGCCTGGTCACGTGGCTGACCGACAACACGCCGGTACCGTCCGACATCTACTTCATCACCAGGTTGCCCGCTGACCTCAACTGGCAGACGACCGTCGTCGTCATCGTCATGTCGCTGCTGCTGTCGCTCCTCGCCACCGTCTATCCGTCCTGGCGCGCTTCCCGGCTCGATCCGGTGGAAGCCCTCCGCTACGAGTAAGCACCCGTGCACAAGCCGATCACCCTCCCCGCGTTTCCGAGTCGTGCTGCAGCCGCGTGCGCGGCCTTCGCAAGGGGACCGAAGCGCTGGCATGGCGGGCCGCGATGACCAAACCTGCCAGCGACACCAGGCCGTTTTCCGCATTCGAGTGGATGCTGGCGCTCCGCTACCTGCGGGCGCGCCGCAAGGAAGGCTTCATCTCGGTGATCGCCATCTTCTCGTTCCTCGGCATCCTGCTGGGGGTGGCGACGCTGATCATTGTCATGGCCGTCATGAACGGCTTCCGCCAGGAGCTGTTCGACAAGATCCTCGGGCTCGACGGGCACGTCGTCGTCATCCGGCTCGATACCGCCGACTTTCCGGACTACGAGGAGATCGGCGCGAAGCTGGCGACGGCGCCGACCGTGACGCGTGTGTTCCCCCTGATCGAGCGCCAGGTGATCGTGTCGACTCCGGTGCAGGCTGTCGGAGCCAAGGTGCGCGGCATCTCCGAGCACGACTTGAAGGCGCTGCCGCTGATCGCCAAAGGCATCAAGGCCGGCTCGCTCGATGGCTTCGACAGTCAGGGCGGCATCGCCCTCGGTGTTGGCTTCAAGCGGCCGCTGGGCATCGACATCGGCAGCACTGTCACCTTGATCTCGCCGCGCGGCCGCACGCCATCCGGCGCGCCACCCCGCATGAAGTCCTACAAGGTGACGGCGCTGTTTGAGATGGGCATGTCGGAGTTCGACCGCAGCATGGTCTTCATGCCCCTGGCCGAGGCGCAGCGCTTCTTCGACAAGGGGCCCGCCGTCGACGTGCTCGACGTGATCGTCGACGATCCGGAGCAGGTGACAAGCTCGGTCGCGGCCATGCGCAAGATCGGCGTGCCGTCGCTCCGCTTCGTCGAGTGGCGCGAGCGCAGTGCCAGCTTCTTTGCGGTGCTGCAGATGCAGCGCAACATGATGTTTCTCATCCTGTCGATCATCGTCGTGGTGGCTGCCTTCAACATCGTCTCCGGCCTGGTCATGCTGGTGAAGGACAAGGGCCGCGAGATCGGCATCCTGCGCACCATGGGAGCGACCCAGGGTGCGATCATGCGCGTGTTCCTGATCACCGGCGCGAGCACCGGCATTGTCGGCACCCTGGCCGGATGCCTGCTTGCCGTGCCGTTCTGCTGGTGGATTGACGAGATCCGGCGCGCCGTCGCCTATGTGACCGGTGCCGTCGTCTTCAATCCTGAAATCTACTATCTGCCCAAGATGCCTGCCGAGCTCGACTGGCAGACGACCGGCGTCATCATCGCCATGTCGTTGCTGCTGTCGGTCCTTGCCACTCTCTACCCGTCCTGGCGCGCCTCCCGGCTCGACCCCGTTGAAGCTCTTCGCTACGAGTAGCGGCCATGCAAAAGCCTTACGTCCGCCCGGTGCTGCAGATGCGCGACGTGCGCCGTGTCTTCAAGCAGGGCGACCGCGAGATTACAGTCCTCAAGGGCGTCAACGCCGATCTCTACCCCGGCCAGGCGGTGGCCCTGGTCGGCCCGTCGGGTGCCGGCAAGTCGACGCTCCTGCACATCACCGGCCTGCTTGAGACGGCCGACAGCGGCAAGGTGTTCATCAACGGGCACGACTGCTCGCGCATGAGCGATGCCGAGCGCACGCGCGTGCGCCGGGTCGAGATGGGTTTCGTCTACCAGTTCCATCAGCTGCTGCCGGAGTTCTCGGCGCTGGAGAACGTGGTGATGCCGCAGCTTATCCGCGGCACCGGCTGGGGCCAGGCGGCGAGCCGTGCCACGGCCCTGCTCAAGATGCTGGGCCTCGGCGAGCGGCTGGATCACCGTCCCGCGCAGATGTCGGGCGGTGAGCAGCAGCGCACCGCCATCTGCCGCGCACTCGCCAACTCGCCCAAGTTGCTGCTTGCGGACGAGCCGACCGGTAATCTCGACCCCAGCACCTCGGCCCTGGTGTTCCGCGAGCTCATCTCGCTGATCGAGCATACCGGCGTTGCCGCGCTCATCGCTACCCACAACATGGACCTCGCCCGCTGCATGCACCGCATCTGGCGGCTGGAGAACGGCGCCCTGCACGAGACGCGGGCGGCAGATGTGGTGTGAGGCGTGAACTCCCTCTCCCCATCGCACTCGCACCACGATGGCAACTGGCCATGATGTCCCCGATGGCGATGGGGAGAGGGGATCCGGCGGCACCCTTGGCGCGGCAAAAATTGCCCTCTCCCCTAAAAGGGGTCTTTACACCACCCCCCCATAGCCCTATGTCCCCCTTCCGAAATTAATGGCGGTCTCTGCTGGTTCGAGCAGCGCCCTGGTCCAACTTGACTGGTGGAGGTCCCTTGAGTTGCACAGGTTCCCGTCTGCGAGCGCCCTGATCGGCGCATCCAAGCCGGACATTCCGGTGATCGGCGTCCGCCCGCATGCGGCGGCGCGCGCAGCTCGTTGGTTCATCGAGCACTTCCCTGGCGACGTAGCTTACGCCTACAAGGCGAACAGCTCCGTATTTCTGCTCGGCGCGCTCTACGGCGCCGGCATCCGCCACTTCGACGTGGCCTCGCTCCCCGAGATCGAGGACGCGGCGACGATCCCTGGGGCGCACCTGCACTTCATGCACCCCGTGAAGTCGCGCAATGCCATCCGGCGCGCGTACTCCGAGTTCGGCGTGCGCAGCTTCTCGCTGGATAGCGAGGACGAGCTCAAGAAGATCCTCGAGGAGACCGGCGGCGCGCGCGACCTTGTCCTCATGGTTCGCGTGTCCGTGGCGGCAAAGAACAGCAAGATCCCGCTGGAGCGCAAGTTCGGCATTGCCGGCGCCAAGGCGGCGCGCCTGCTGGTCAAGGCGCGCCAGGTTGCCAGGGAGGTCGGCATCACCTTCCACGTCGGCTCGCAGACCGAGACGCCGGATGCCTTTCTTGCGGCTCTGGAGGAGGTGGGCCGGCTGATCGTCAAGGCAGGCGTCGTGATCGATCGGCTTGACGTGGGCGGTGGCTTTCCGTCCGTCTACACGGGCCAGGCACCGGCGCCGCTCTCGGCCTATATCCACGCCATCAACCTCGGCGTGGAACGGCTGCCGATCAGCGATCGTTGCCGGCTGATGTGCGAGCCGGGCCGCGCGCTGGTATCGGAGGCGGAGTCGCTGATCGTGCGTGTCAACGCCCGGCGCGGCAACGAGCTCTACGTCAACGACGGCAGCTACGGCCGCCTGTTCGATGCCGCGCACTTGAACTTCATTTATCCGACGCGGCTGGTGAGCCGGCCGGTCGGGATTCACGAAGGCCACGCCGACTTCGCCTTCTGGGGCCCGACCTGCGATACCATCGACAGCATGAAGGGGCCGTTCTCCCTGCCTGAGAAGATCAAGGAGGGCGACTATATCGAGATCGGCAACACCGGCGCCTACTGCCGCGCGATCGGCGGCGGCTTCAACGGCTACGGTGCGTTCGAGGAGGCGATCCTGCTCGACGAGCCGATGAGGACAATGTACCCGCGCTGGGCGGACGAGACTGACGGCCCCGCCGAGGCGCCCATCGAGACGGGCGAGCAGCAGGCACAACAGGCGTGAGTGAGAGGAAGCTCGACTACCTGCCAGCCGAGGAGAGCTTCCTCGATCCGATCCGCGCGGACTCGGCCGATGCGGCATCCGCGCGGGCGGTCGTGATCCCGTTCGGGCTGGAGGCCTCTGTCAGTTATGGCGGCGGCACCGCTAGCGGCCCCGCCGCCATCCTCGCCGCCAGCCAGCAGCTGGAGCTCTACGATGACGAGCTGCAGTGCGAGCCGTACCTGAGCTATGGCGTGGCCGCCGTGCGCGAGCCCGCCATCGCCCGGCCGATCGAGGCGGCGCTGGCGCAGCTGCAGGGCCTCGTCGAGACGGTGCTGGATGCCGGCAAGTTCCCGTTTGTCCTGGGCGGCGAGCATTCGCTGACGCCGGCGCCCGTCCGCGCTCTGGCCGGTCGCCACCCGGACCTGGTGGTCCTGCACCTGGATGCTCACGCCGACCTGCGCGACGGCTACCTCGGCGAGCACCATTCCCACGCCGCCGCCATGCGCCGCGTGCTCGACAACCCCAACGTGTCTCTGGTGTCGGTGGGCATCCGCGCCATCTCCAAGGGAGAGGTGGAGTTCTACGAGGCCAACCGAGATCGCGTCACGATCCACTGGGCCAAGGACCAGGTGCGCTGGGACATCGCTGAGATCGTCGCGCCGCTGCGCGGCCGTCCGGTGTACGTGACGTTCGATATCGACGCACTCGACGCGGCGATCATGCCGGCGACCGGAACGCCGACGCCGGGCGGGCTGTCGTACCGCCATGCGCTGGAGATCGTGCGCGAGGGGTGCAGGGCGGCGGGCACCGTGGTTGGCGCCGACTTGGTCGAGCTGGCCCCCATCAAGGGCCTCCATGCCTACGACTACATGGCCGGCGCCATCGCCTATAAGATGCTGTCGTATGCGCTCGTTCGCAACGCCATGTAGGCATGCAAGGGCGGATCAGCGAAGCGTGATCCGCCGTTCTTCCTCGCAGGACATGGCGGATTACGGGGCTTCGTCCCTAATCCGCACGTCGCGGCAATCGGAACCCAGCTGCCGTGCTGCCCGTTGCCCAAGCGACCGGCAACGGAGGGGCAGCACAAGGAGCGCCAGCCATGGTTAACGCAGGCCAGATCAAGGAACAGATGGAAGTCAGGGGCTCCGACGGCAAGCACGTCGGCACCGTCGAGGGACTCGAAGGCGACCAGATCCAACTCGCCTCCGGCGGCATGATACACACTCTTGATCTCGAAGCCGTCGAGGAGGTGCAGGGCGGCGTGGTCAAGCTCAAGCAGACCGCGCAGGAGGCGACGAAGCCCTGGCATTGAGACGTGTACCGCTCTGGGCACAGCCAGCATGGTCATCCCGGTACTTGCCTGCCCCGGGATGACAACCGCTTCGTGCATCGGGCGGTGGCGACTGGCCTCCGTGAAGAGAGATAAGTCCTCGCAGGTTCCCGCCGGTGCAGCCGCGAGCGCCCTGCTCCCCATTCCGCCACCTCATCGGGCGGCATGGATGAGCGGCGAGGACATCGGTGACCGCCGATGCGCGTCGGCCCTGCCCGAAGAGGATCGCCGACACGCATCGTTGCCATCCCGCATCCTTGTCATCCCCGGCCATCGCCTGGCTGCGCATCGGCCATCTCCGCGCGCCGGCTTGACACACTTCCGGTTATGGGTGGTTTTGGGAGCCAAGAGAGCGCCAAGAGCCGCTGTGCCTCAGGGGGGTCAACGATGCAATACGCCACCATCACCGCCGGCGATGTCCTGCTGGCCTCGCTGAAGCGACACGGCATCGAGCACCTGTTTGTCAACCCCGGCACCGACTTCCCGCCCATCGTCGAAGGACTGGCACGCGCCAAGGAGAGCGGCACCGCCGTCCCGCGCGCGGTGCTGGCGCCGCACGAGAACCTGGCCGTGGCGATGGCGCACGGCGCCCATCTCGTCACCGGGGCGCCCCAGGCGATCATGGTGCACGTGAACGTCGGCACGGCCAACACCGTCAACATGCTGGCCGATGCCAGCCGCGACCGCATCCCCTTGCTGCTGATGGCCGGGCGCACGCCGGTGCTGGAGACCGGCGCATTCGGCGCCCGCAACCGCCCGATCCACTGGGCGCAGGAGATGTTCGACCAGGCCGGCATGGTGCGCGAGCTCGTCAAGTGGGATTATGAGATGCGCAGCCCCGAGCAGGCGCCCCTGCTGGTGCCGCGGGCGCTGGAGGCAGCACTGGCGAGCCCGAGTGGCCCGGTCTACCTGGCGCTGCCGCGCGAGCCGCTGTCAGCACCCGTATCAGCCTCCGCACGCGACGGCGAGATCGCGCCGCGCGCACATCCGGCGCGGCCGCATCCCGATCCGGCCGCCATCGATCGCCTCGCCGGCTGGATCGCCGAAGCACGGCGCCCGCTGATCATCACCTCCAACGTCGGCCGGGCGGCGGAAGAGACCGAAGCGCTGGCGCAGCTGGCGGAGCGGTTCAAGCTGCCTGTCGCCATGCAGACCCCGCGCTTCCTGTGCCTGCCGACCGATCACCCGATGCACCTCGGGTTCGACCCCTCACCGTTCCTCGCCGACGCCGATCTTGTCCTCGTGATCGACTGCGATGTGCCGTGGATGCCGGCCGTGAAAGCGCCCGGCCCGGAGACGCGCATCGTCCACATCGGCGAGGATCCGGCGTTCCTGCGCTACCCCATGCGCAGCTTCCGCAGCGACTTGTCGATCGCCGCAGGCGTCACACCGGCCTTGTCGGCGCTGGCGGCGGCGCTCGCCGCAGGCGGCGTTGTGCGCGAAACGGCCTGGTGCGAGCGGCCTCAGCGAGCCGCTGGCGCAGTGGCCCCGCATATCACGCCGGAATACCTGAGTCGCTGCATCGGCGAGATGGCGGGACCGGACGGCGTCATCGTCAACGAGTACCAGCTCCGCCCCGACCACTGCACGCGCACCCGCCCTGGCACCTACTTCGCCATCAGTCCGGCCGGCGGGCTGGGCTGGAGCGTCGGCGCGGCCCTGGGCATCAAGCTGGCGGCACCAGAGCGCTTCGTGGTGGCCACCATCGGCGACGGCGGCTTCGTATTCGCCAACCCCACAGCCTGCCACTGGGCGGCTGAGGCGCACGGCCTGCCGATCGTCATGGTGGTCTTCAACAACGGCCGCTACGCCGCGGTGCGCAACGCGACAATGTCGATGTTCGCCGCCGGCGCCGCCGGTCGCGAGAACGGCCTCGGCCTCGCCGACCTGTCGCCCAGCCCGCCCTTCGAGCGCATCGCCGAGGCGCACGGCGCCTTCGCCGCCCGCGTCGAGCGCCCGGACGAGCTGCCGGCCGTGCTGGCGGCCGCGCGGGCAGCGGTGGAGCAGGAGGGGCGGCACGCCCTGGTCAACGTCATCACGCCGTATTAGGGGCATTACACTAGGCGGATATCGCAGCAATAACAAAACGATCTCGCGGTCCGTGATGCTTTCATCCTAGAAGGTTTGACAGCTGATCATCAGTATTTGGTTCGGTGCGAGGCGGACAACGCCGTTCCCTGCAATGGGGTGAAGCACCTTGCCCGGGTGGATTTGTATGACGCAGGCAGTACCGACAGCCGCAATGAACGGTCATCGTTCGGCCTGGCCAAGACGCCAAATCGAAGGGGCGACGCCGCATCGAGCAGAAGGGCCGCTCGCTGTCAGCGTTCGTTGGCGCGGGCATTGTCGAGAAGCTGGGGCGGCACGCCGGCAAGCGCCCGGCTCACGAGACTGGAAACACGTGTCCGGACGCCGCGGCAGTGGTCGCAGCGACTTGGCGTCGAGCAGCGAACATATCCTTCGGGAGATGTTCCATGCAAAGCGGAGTCGTTGATACCGGTCCGCCCGTCGCTCACTTCGATAAGACGAAGCTCAGCATACCTCCGTAGCGCGCTTCTTGGCCCGTCGGTCGGCGATGCTCGGATGGATATTGCCGTCATTACCGAGGTGCTGTCCTGCTTGGCTTCTCCGTGCAAATGCAGATCAATTTATTGTTCAGGCTGGATCGGGGGATAGTGGGTATCGGCAGGGAAACTCAAAATGACTTGTCTCGCATTGCCACAATCATGCGGAAGCATGTTGATCTCCCCGCGGGTTTTTCCGACGCGTCCCTGGTTGCACTGTGTGAACGGCGAGGAATTCACGAGGTGACGAGGTGGAACAACAACTTCAACGTCTATCGAACATTAGACCGGGACGGCTTGCGCAATGTGTTCGTTGCCGCCAGACGGAGGAGCCGCCGTCGGTCCTGCGAACACGCTCCCAAACTTTCCGCCCGATGCAAGATTATTTTCCACTGCTGCAGCGCTTAGCAGAAAAACCTTGTTCCGATTCTGTTCGGCCTTTGCTTTGAACCAGTGGTTATGCAATGAACGTCGGCTGGTGGCGCCGTTTCCCCGCAAAACGTAGGCGCCGGATCGAACAAATCGAGCAAAGCCCTGGAGGTGCGTGATGGCCCTTGCAATCAATGAGACGGCGCCGGATTTCGAGGCGCAGACAACGGAAGGCAAGATCAAGTTCCACGATTGGATCGGCGACTCCTGGGCCGTGCTGTTCTCTCACCCCAAGGATTTCACGCCGGTCTGCACGACGGAGCTCGGCGCCGTGGCCAGGCTCAAGCCCGAATTCGACAGGCGCGGTGTCAAGGTGATCGGGCTTTCGGTGGACCCGGTCGACAGGCATGTCGGGTGGTCGGCAGACATCGCGGAGACGACGGGCTACGCGCCGAACTATCCGCTGATCGGCGATACGGACCTCAATATATCGAAGCTCTATGGCATGCTGCCGGCCGCCGCATCCGGCGATGTCGCGGCGCGCACGGCCAACGACAACCAGACGGTGCGCAACGTGTTCGTGATCGGCCCCGATAAGAAGATCAAGCTGGTGCTGGTCTACCCGATGTCGACGGGCCGCAATTTCGATGAGATTCTGCGCGTGATCGACTCCCTGCAGCTCACCGCCAAGCATAAGGTGTCGACGCCGGCTGACTGGAAGCAGGGTGACGACGTCATCATCTCCGGCTCGGTCTCTGATGAGGAGGCCAAGAAGCAGTATCCGGACGGATGGAAGACTCCGAAGCCCTACATTCGCATCGTCCCGCAGCCCAAGGCGTAAAGATGATCGCAGGACGGATGAGCGTGTCTGCGCGCCATCCGCCCTGCGGCCAGGTTCGCAGGACAGGACAAGAGGGATATGCGCAGCTATCGCATCGCCGCCATTCCAGGCGACGGCATCGGTACCGAGGTAATCGCCGCAGGAATAGAGGCGCTTGAGGCATGTGCCAAGCGCGACGGCGGGTTCTCACTGGCGTTCGACCATTTCGATTGGGGCAGCGAGCGCTACAAGCGCACCGGGGCGTTCATGCCCGCCGACGGGCTCGACCAGATCCGCAACCACGATGCCATCCTGTTCGGCTCGGCCGGCGCGCCCGACGTGCCGGACCATATTACGCTGTGGGGCCTACGCCTCGCCATCTGTCAGCCGTTCGATCAATACGCCAATGTCCGCCCCACTCGCATCCTGCCGGGCATTGTGAGCCCGCTGCGGGCCGTGACCGGGCCGGAGCTCGACTGGGTGATCGTGCGTGAGAATTCGGAGGGCGAATATGCCGGCGTTGGCGGGCGCGTGCACCGCGGCCTGCCCGAGGAGGTGGCCACCGACGTGGCGATGCACACCCGGGCGGGCGTGACGCGCATCATGCGCTTCGCCTTCGGGCTCGCCCGCTCGCGCCCGCGCAAGCTCCTCACCGTCGTCACCAAGTCCAACGCCCAGCGCCACGGCATGGTGATGTGGGACGAGATCGCCGCCGAGGTGGCGCGCGAGTTCCCGGACGTGACCTGGGACAAGATGCTGGTCGACGCCATGACCATGCGCATGACGCTGCGACCGCAGACGCTCGACACCATCGTCGCCACCAACCTGCACGCCGATGTCCTGTCGGACCTGGCGGCGGCGCTGGCCGGCTCGCTCGGCATCGCGCCGACGGCGAACCTGAACCCGGAGCGCAAGTTCCCCTCCATGTTCGAGCCGATCCACGGCTCGGCCTTCGACATCATGGGCAAGGGCATCGCCAATCCGGTCGGCACCTTCTGGTCGAGCGTGATGCTGCTGGAGCATCTGGGCGAGGCCGCCGCCGGCCAGCGCCTGATGCGCGCCATCGAGCGCGTCACCGCCGACCCGGCGCTCCACACGCCGGACCTCGGCGGCAAGGCCACCACCGCACTGGTGACACGCGCGGTATGCGAGGCGCTGGCGGGAGATAACGTGTAGAGGCGACATAGGGGCGGATGTTCGGGCCGCTGCACGAAAGGTGCCCTCCGCGCGCATCCGCTCGGCCCCGCCTTCTCCCGCACGTTGCGGCGCACGTGGAAAAGCTCATAGATCTTGGGCCATCCCGTACTTTGCACTAGGATTGTCCTTACTCCGGCGATGGGGGCCGGCGAGACAGCGCTTGTGCCATCGAGGGTGCGCGCTGGGCCAGAAGCACCTACGTCCGCGCCAATATTCGGGAGGGAAAGCTCAATGCTCAACGCAGGCGACACTGCGTGGCTGCTGACAGCCACGACGCTGGTTCTATTCATGACGCTTCCGGCCCTCGCGCTGTTCTATGGCGGGCTGGTGCGAGCCACCAACGTGCTCTCCGTCTTGATGCACTGCTTTGCCATCGCCTGCCTGGCTTCGATCTTGTGGCTTGTCTGTGCCTACAGCCTCGCGTTCGCGCCCGGGACGCCGTGGATAGGCGGCTTGAGCAAGGCCTTCCTCAGCGGGGTAGGGCGGCAAACTCTGGCTCCCAGCACGACTCTTCCCGAGACCGTCTTCTTCATGTTCCAGATGACGTTCGCGATCATCACGCCGGCGCTGATCGTGGGCGCCTTCGTGGAGCGAATGAAGTTCGAGGCGGTTCTCCTGTTCAGCGGCCTCTGGCTGCTGGTGGTTTACGCGCCCGTTGCCCACTGGATCTGGGGCGGAGGATGGCTCCAGGCCATGGGCGTCATGGACTTCGCGGGGGGGCTCGTCGTGCACCTCACCGCAGGTGCGTCGGCGGTCGTGCTGGCGGTCGTGCTCGGCGCCCGGACCGGCTTTCCCGCAGATCTGAAGCCGCCGCACGCGCCTTGGATGACCATGGTCGGAGCGTCGATGCTCTGGGTTGGATGGTTCGGCTTCAATGCCGGCAGCGCGCTAACGGCGGGCGGTGATGCCGGCATGGCCATGGCCGTCACGCATATTTCCGCGGCGACTGCGTCGCTGGTGTGGGTGGCCATCGAATGGACCAAATTCGGAAAGCCCAGCCTCGTCGGCATGGTCACGGGCACCATTGCTGGGCTCGCAACCATCACGCCGGCCTCGGGCTTCGTCGGCCCGGCAGCGGCCATGGCAATCGGGCTGATCGGAGGCACTGCCTGCTACTTCGCCGTCGGACTCATGAGGCAGCGCTTCAAGGTGGACGACTCGCTCGATGTGTTTGCAGTGCATGGCCTCGGAGGCACCATTGGCATCCTGTTGACGGCCATCTGTGTCGATGCTGCGCTGGGTGGGGCCGGTTTGCCGGATGGGCGCACCATAACCGGTCAGTTTGGCATCCAGCTGCTCGGCGTCGTCGCAACCCTGGCCTGGTCCGTTGTTGCGAGCTACGGGATCGTCAGGGTCGTCAAGGCAGTGGCCGGCGGCCTCAGGGTCGACAAGGAGGATGAAGAGAAGGGACTCGACCAGACCGCTCACGGCGAAAGCGGTTATAACATCTAAGCGAAGGGGAGACGACCATGCGCTACATTATTGCGGTTATTCAGCCCCACCGACTGGACGCCGTGCGAGAGGCCCTTGCAGATGCCGGTGTTCAGGGGATTACCGTGACCGAGGTTCGCGGGTTCGGTCGCCAGAAGGGCCATCGGGAGATCTACCGCGGCGCCGAGTACCAGATCGCCTACGTGCCAAAGCTCAAGCTCGAGGTGGCGGTGCCGGCCGAGTTCGCCGAGAGTGTAGTCGAGGCGATCCGCACCAGCGCTCGAACCGGCAATATCGGAGATGGCAAGATCTTCGTGCTCCCCCTGGAGTCGGCGGTGCGCGTGCGCACCGGCGAGACCGGCGCAGACGCCTTGTAGAAATTCCGCGCGGTCGCCTCGCGCAGTAAGGGCGGATCGTGGGCTGTCGCCCAAATCCGCCCTTGCACCCATGCTACGTCGGCATGCGCTCGCCGGTCTCCAGCAGCGACTTGAGATCGCTGAGAATCCACGGCCAGCCGCCGCCGCCCCGGGTCGGATCGCCGCCACCCTGCACCATGCGGGCAACGAGCGGCGCGCCCTGGACCTCGTGGGTGAGAGTGACCGTGCACACGCCCGCCGGGTGCTCGGTGATCTCATAGGTGAGTCGGGTGGGCGTCTCCACGGTGGTAGCTTCATTGAATAGCGGATGCCAGGTCTGCACCAGCTTGCGCGGCGGATCGCTCTCGATGACCTCGCCGACGATGATCACATCGGGGAGCCCGCCTGCCTTCATCTCAGGGCTTGCCCTGTGGCAGTAGCGGCCGCCGGCCTTCAGCTGGTACTCGACACCACCGCCGTAGCCATACCGTTTCGTCCACTCGGGCTTGGTGATGGCGTCCCAGATTGCCTGGGCGGTCGCCTTGATGACGATCCGGTAGACCTGCGTTGTCGCGGCTTTATCGGTCACGATGGCTTGTCCTTCTGCTCCAGGTCGGCCTTCAGCGCCAGCAGCGCCGAGACCTCCCGTTCCCTGTATTTGTCGATCCACCGGTCGTGAATCATGCGGATGGGTACCGGGTTGAGGAAATGCAGCTTCTCCCGGCCGGACCGGCGGGTGACGACAAGACCGGCATCCTCAAGGACCCGCAGGTGCTTCATGACACCGAAGCGAGTCATCGCCAGCCGGGACTCCAGGTCCTTTAGCGTGCGGCCGTCACGCTCAAAGAGGAGGTCCAGGAGAAGGCGACGCGATGGGTCAGCAAGTGCCTTGAAAACGAGATCGTCGTCCGTCACGTGCGGGACAATAGGTGACTCATTGGTCACGAGTCAACAGGCATGGGCGTCGGGAGATCGGGAGCGGGGAACCATCCGTGCTTCGCGGGTGTGACGGCCCACTCCCCATGCCCGATCGCCACTCCCTTTTGGAACTCTGATGCAGTCAAAACCTGGCCGGAGCAGTCTTACAGTCCCGCTGCATCTCCAACAAACCGATCGACCGTCTCCGGCGCCGTATCCCATGCGCACAT
>DASURA010000136.1:0-17324 GCA_036280295.1 Hyphomicrobiaceae bacterium | reverse complement strand
TGGAAGCTGCCTTGTCATGCTGTATACGAATGGGCATGTAGGTGCTGTCTGGTAGAGAGTCGCTTGCAGCAGCCTGCGAGGCGTGGCGATGAGACCGAAAAGATACATAGCAGTAGCAGTGGCGCTCAGCGCGTTAGGCCTCGGCTCGATGAGTCCGGCCGCACTCGCTTTCGAGGAAACCACCGTTGGGGCTGGTGATGCCAAGGCGCCAGCAGCCCCCGTGCTGGAAATTCCCAAGGAGCTGCCTAAGGAAACGGGCGTCAAAGGCCTGAACGGGCAGACCAAGGGC
Organism: Hyphomicrobiaceae bacterium; assembly: GCA_036280295.1. Taxonomy (GTDB): domain Bacteria; phylum Pseudomonadota; class Alphaproteobacteria; order Rhizobiales; family Hyphomicrobiaceae; genus AWTP1-13. The sequence continues at coordinate 17,035 of DASURA010000136.1, read as the reverse complement.
CTGGAGCTGCAGATGCCCGGCACGGAGGTCCGTATCCCCGGCCTTGGCACGGTGGGCGTGCTTCCGAAGCTCGATTTCGGTCTGGAGCTGCTGTACGGGGCAAACGAGCAGAAGGGCCCCTACCAGGACAAGACAGAGTCTGACGACGTGCAGCTGCGCGGCACGATCAAGCATCGCTTTTGAGGTTCGGCTTCCGGCCGTTTTGGCGTCAGGCACTGAGGGCTGAAATGAGGAGGAGCGCTTCGGCGCTCCTTTTGCTTTATGGGAAGGGGTTATTACCGCGGTGTCCGACCCTCAGCGTCTGATACCGTTAGGCGCCGTTCCAACCCCGTCACCGCACCGGGCCGCTTGCGATGTGGGCTGCAGCTCTCGTTCACGTCTTTACCTCCCTCGGCGCCGTGTGTGGCTTGTTGGCCACGCACGCCATCCTGTCCGGGGCCTGGGAGATGGCGTTCACCTGGCTTGGTGTCGCCCTGTTCGTCGACGGCATCGACGGCACGCTGGCCCGCAAGGCGAAGGTTGAGCTCCGCCTTCCCCGCTTCTCCGGCGAGCGCCTTGACCTCGTCATCGACTACGTCACCTACGTGCTGGTGCCCGCGATCGCCCTGCTGCAGGCCGGCTTCCTGCGCGGCAGCTGGGGCCTGGCGCTGGCGAGCCTGATCCTGCTCTCTTCGCTGTTTCATTTTGCCGACACGGGCAGCAAGGCGGACGACCACAGCTTCGTCGGCTTTCCGGCGATCTGGAACCTGGTGGCGTTCTACGTCTTCGCCTTCGCGCTCACCCCGCTCGCCACGGCAGCGCTGGTGCTGACCTGTGCGATCCTCACGTTCGTGCCGCTGAAGTGGGTGCATCCAATGCGTACCCGGCGGCTGCGTCCGCTCACGCTGGCGATATTTGTGGCATGGGGCGTGGCGGCGATGGCTACCCTCTGGTCAGGTTTCCCCGCCTCCTCCTGGGCCCAGTTCGTCCTGCTCCTGGCTGCCGCCTACGCCATCGCCCTGACGCTGCTCTCCGGCCGTGCGCGGTGACCACCCTCAGCTCCCGGGTGCTCACGGACCATCCAGGCATGGCGCGGGCTGCTACGCCCGGCAGTGCAGGAGGTAGAGCTTGCTGACGTAGGGAAAGCCGATCTCGGCGGCGCCGGCCAGCTCGGGATGGGCGGCAATGATGCCGCGGGCCTTCTGTACCACGTCCTCCTGCTCGGCCAGCGCCAGGGCGGCGATATAGCTGGTCGAGAGCACGCGATCGATGATGCCCGCTGGCGGCATGCGGTGCTCGAACGGGCACTCGCGCTGGCGCAGCAGCTGGAAGCGCGGATCGTTGAGAATGCGCTCGACGGCGCCGGCGTCGCGGTGTGGCGTGCCCGGCGGCCTGTAGGACTCCAGCAGACAATTGATATCGTCCACCCAGGGCACGCGAGCATCGCGCTTGTTCCAGATCAGCGCCAGAGGCGCGCCCGGCCTGGCAATGCGCAGGATCTCGGCGGTGGCCCTGTCATAATCGAACCAGTGGAAGGCAGTGGCGCTGCAGACGAGATCGGCGCTGGCGTCCGGCAGTGGAATGCCCTCGGCCGTGCCGATGATAACCTCGACGTTGGCCGCCGGCTCGATATGCGCCGCCATGGCCGCCTGCGGCTCAATGGCGACGACGCGCGCGCCTGTGCGGGCGATGCGGCGCGTGAGCTTGCCGGTGCCGGCCCCCAGCTCGACAATGACTCGGGCAGGCGGCAAATCTTTCAGCAGCGCTTCGGGGTAGTCCGGGCGGCCGCTCGCGTATTCCGGGGCGCGGCGGCCGAAAGCGTCAATGGCGGTGACGTTCATGGCGAAGCCCCGGAATCAGAAACGGAGTGGGGAACGATCCGCGGTTACTGGGCGCGACTCCCCACCTCCCATGCCCGATCCTCGCAGGGTCTGGCACCCTCTCAGCGCCGGTCGATCGGCACGTAGTCGCGCTCGGTGGGGCCGATATAGAGCTGGCGCGGACGGCCGATCTTCTGCTCCGGATCCTCGATCATCTCCATCCACTGCGAGATCCAGCCGACCGTGCGCGCCACGGCGAACAGCACCGTGAACATCGACACCGGGAAGCCCATCGCCCGCAGCGTGATGCCCGAGTAGAAGTCGATGTTGGGGTACAGCTTCTTCTCGACGAAGTACTCGTCCTGCAGGGCGATGCGTTCCAGCTCCATCGCCACCTTGAGCAGCTGCTGGTCGCGGACGCCCAGCGCATCGAGCACCTCGTGGCAGGTCTGCTGCATCACCTTGGCGCGCGGGTCGTAGTTCTTATAGACGCGGTGGCCGAAGCCCATCAGGCGGAATTCGGAGTTCGGGTCCTTGGCCTTCTTCACGTACTCCGGCACCCGGTCGATGGTACCGATCTCCTCCAGCATCTTCAGCGCCGCCTCGTTGGCGCCGCCGTGCGCGGGGCCCCACAGGCAGGCGATGCCGGCGGCGATGCAGGCGAACGGGTTGGCACCGGAGGAGCCGGCCAGCCGCACCGTGGAGGTGGAGGCGTTCTGCTCGTGGTCGGCGTGCAGGGTGAGGATGCGGTCGAGTGCACGCGAGACGATCGGGTTCACCACGTACGGTTCGCACGGCACCGCGAAACACATCTGCAGGAAGTTGGAGGTATAATCGAGGTCGTTGCGCGGATAGATGAATGGCTGGCCGATGGAGTACTTGTAGGCCATGGCCGCCAACGTCGGCATCTTCGCCACCAGACGGTGGCTCGCCACCATCCGCTGCTGCGGATCGTTGATGTCGGTGGAGTCATGATAGAAGGCCGAGAGCGCGCCGACCGAGCCGCACATGATCGCCATCGGATGCGCGTCGCGGCGGAAGCCGGTGAAGAAGCGCGTCATCTGCTCGTGCACCATGGTGTGGTGCGTGATGGTGGTGCGGAACTTCTCGTACTCGGCCTTGCTCGGCAACTCGCCGTTGAGCAGCAGATGGCAGACCTCGACAAAGTTCGACGACTGCGCCAGCTGCTCGATCGGATAGCCGCGATACAGCAACACGCCCTTGTCGCCGTCGATGTAGGTGATCTTCGACGAGCAATTGGCCGTCGACGTGAAGCCGGGATCGTAGGTAAAACAGTCCGTCTCGCGATAGAGGCGGCCCACATCGATCACATCGGGTCCGATCGTCCCCGATCGGACCGGCAGGTGCGCCTGCCGGTTGCCCCCCACGGTCAGCGTAGCGTTCGTGCCGGCGTCTTCCTTTGAACTCATCGGGCTCGCTCTCCATCCGCACCCTAGCCCGAGGCTTGCCGCGCAATCAGCGGTCACGATCTGGCTAGAGGTTGTGCAGGTCAATGGGAGTAATATAGATTTTGCAGTGCGGCAACATAGGCATATGGCGTAGCAGGGCCGTCATGCACGCCTGACGGGGCCTCTAGAGCCGCGTCTAGGATGCCCGGTCCCGGATCCGGGCCAGGCTCTCCTCGCGTCCGAGCGCGGCCATCATGTCGAATACCGGCGGCGACACGGCTTTGCCCGTCAAGGCCGCCCGGAGCGGCTGGGCAACAGTGCCAAGCTTGGCACCCTCGGTCTCGCAGAAGGCCCGGACGACGCCTTCCAGCGCCGAAATCTGCCAATCGCTCTCGGCCTCTAGGCACGCCAGCAGCTTGCCAAGCAGGGCCCGCGAGCCGGCGTCGAGCGCCTTGGCGGCCTTTTCCTCCAGGACCAGCGGACGCGTCGCGGTCAGATAGGAGGCGCCATCGACCAGTTCCTTGAGCGTTTTGGCCCGCCCCTTGAGGGAGGGCAACGCCGCCGCCAGCTTGTCCCAGCCGACCCGGTCGAAGCCGGCGGCGAGCTCAGATCCATTTTCAATCTCTGGTAGAAAGTCCTTGATGCGCTGCAGCAGCTCAGGCTCGCTGGCTTGGCGGATGTAGTGGCTGTTCACGTCCGCCATCTTCTTGGGGTCGAGGCGGGCCGGCGACTTGTTGATGTCGGCGATATCGAACCACTCGATCATCTGCCCGGTTGAGAAGATTTCATCGTCGCCATGGCTCCAGCCGAGGCGGGCGAGGTAGTTGCGCAGGCCGGCCGGCAGGTAGCCCATGGCACGGAAGCTCTCCAGCCCCGGCGCCCCATGCCGCTTGGAGAGCTTCTTGCCGTCGGGGCCAAGAATCAGCGGGATGTGCGCAAACACCGGCACCTCCCAGCCGAGCGCCTTGTAGATCTGCACCTGGCGCGCGGCGTTGGTGAGGTGGTCGACGCCACGGATGACGTGGGTAATGCCCATGTCGTGATCATCGACGACGACGGCAAGGTTGTAGATCGGCGTGCCGTCGCTGCGCAGGATGATCATGTCGTCGAGCTGGGTGTTAGGCACCACCACCCGGCCCTGCACCACGTCGTCGACCACGGTCTCGCCCTGGCGCGGCGCCTTGAGGCGCAGCACTGGCGCGATGCCGGCCGGCGCGTCGGCGGGGTCGCGGTCGCGCCACGGGCTCTGGATGGTCTGCGGCCCGCGCGGCGCCCGCTTCTCCACCTTCGCCAGCTGGCGCTCGGCGTCGATCGCCTGGTGCATCGCCTCCAGCTCGGCCGGCGTCAGGTAGCAGCGATAAGCGTGCCCCTTGGCCAGCAGCTGCTGGGCGATCTCGGCATGGCGCCCGGCGCGGGCGAACTGGTGCAGCGGCTCGCCATCCCACTCCAGGCCCAGCCAGTGGAGCGAGTCGAGAAGGGCATCCGTGGCAGCCTGGGTCGAGCGCTCGCGGTCGGTATCCTCGATGCGCAGCAGGTACTTGCCGCCGGTATGGCGGGCATAGAGCCAGTTGAACAGCGCCGTGCGCGCCCCGCCGATGTGCAGGTAGCCGGTGGGCGAGGGGGCGAAGCGGGTGACGACGGGTTGGGTCATGTCCGGGTCAAGGTCCGATGCTGGCTCGGCGCGCCGTCTAGCACATCGAACGCCGGGCCGACAGGGCCGGTGTTTCCTCGCAAAGCCGGACAGAATGGGTCCCTCGGTGTTCGAGTGGGGCGCTCCGCCCAGGCTACCTTTGCGGCAGTCGGGCGAAGATCGTCCAAACCCACTTGCAGCGCCGGAAAGCCCGGAAATAAGCAAGGGGACCGCGGACGTATTGCAGTACGCACGATGCCGTATTACATTTTGCCCATGTCAACAGCCACATCACGCTCGCGAACCCTCACGGTACGTCTGCCAGAAGCTCTGGCCGACGAGATCGAGACCGAATCGCGCAAGCGCGGGGTGTCGAAATCGGACGTCGTCCGGGAGCGACTGGCGCGCGCAAGGCCCGAGGCCAAGCTGCCACCGCACCTGGAGAGCATCGCGGATCTTATCGGCTCGGTTGATGACGATCTTCCGGAAGACTTGAGCGCGCGAACAGATCACTATCTGCGGGTGTACGGTTTTGGCCGCAAGCGTTCTCGCTGATACAGGGTTCCTCGCGGCGCTATTGCGGCAGCGCGATACACACCGCGCCTGGGCTGCCGGCCAAGCTGCGGAACTCCAACCGCCGTGGCACTGTTGCGAGCCTGTCCTTGCCGAGGTGATGTTTCTGCTGGGCAAACAGGGGCTCCCCGCCCTATCGGGACTTCTGCATCGGCAGATGCTTCGGGTCTCTTTCAGCTTTGCCGAACAGCAGGACGCGGTATTGGCGCTGATGGTAAAATATGCCGACGTACCGATGAGCCTTGCGGACGCTTGCCTTGTCCGGATGAGTGAGCTGATGCCAAGCCCGATCGTGCTGACAACGGATGCTCATTTCCGCATTTATAGACGCAACGGCCGCCAAACTGTCCCGTGCGTCCTGCCTCGCTGAGCACCGGAATAGTGTCTTGCATCCTGCTGCGGCGCACCCCAGTGTGCGGCCCGCGCGGTCCCGTAGCTCAACTGGATAGAGTGCTGCGCTTCGAACGCAGAGGTTGCGGGTTCAAGCCCTGCCGGGACCGCCAATAAGCTCAACGCATGCGGCTACATTGGCCCGGCTGCATCGGTACTAAGAATGTACCGACTTTACCGATCGTACACAGAGGCGGATGTCAGGGTCCTTGCCGGACCCACTGCGCTGGGCCAGAAGACCCAACAGAGTTCTGTGCTCCGCTTGACCCGGCCCGCGTTCGTAGCGTTTATGTGGGCCTGGGGGGCTGTGGCTACCAGGAGGATGCGACGCGTGAGCTGGCAACCCGGTCAAGACCCCATCCCCGGCGACAAGCTGTCCTGCAGCGCCATCGAGCACGTGATCGTGCCGCGCTCACACGACATCGGCGCCTTCGAGGTGCGCCGCGCGCTGCCGTCGGCGCAGCGGCGCATGGTAGGGCCGTTCATCTTCTTCGACCAGATGGGGCCAGCCGAGTTCATCATTGGCCACGGCGTCGACGTGCGCCCGCACCCGCATATCGGCCTCGGCACCGTCACCTACCTGTTCGAGGGCGAGGTGTGGCATCGAGACAGCCTTGGCACGTCGGCGCCGATCTATCCCGGCGAGGTCAACCTCATGTACGCCGGCCGCGGCATCGTCCATTCCGAGCGCGAGACCAGCGGGCCCAATCTGGTCACGGAGGGAAAGGGCCTGGCACACGCCGTGGGCGAGACCGGTGGCGGCGCCAAGAAGCGGCTGTTCGGCATCCAATCCTGGGCGGCGCTGCCCAAGACCCACGAGGAGCAGGCGCCGTCCTTCGCCCACCACGGCGCCGACGAGCTGCCCATTGTCAACGCCGAGGGCAAGAAGGTGCGGCTCATCATCGGCAGCGCCTACGGCGCCACCTCGCCGGTGGTCTTTCCGCATCCTTCCTTCTACGCCGAGGCCCTGCTGGCGCCCGGCGCCACACTGCCGCTCGATCCCGACTTCGAGGAGCGCGCCATCTACGTGGCCGAAGGTGAGGTGGAGATCGCCGGCGACAGGTTCGGCCCGGGGCAGCTGCTGGTGTTCCGCGCCGGCGACCGCATCTCCATCACGGCGCCACCTCAGTCACCATCGCAAGCGCGCATCATGCTGCTTGGCGGCGCGCCGATGGACGGACCCCGCCACATCTGGTGGAACTTCGTGGCATCCTCCCGGGAGCGCATCGAGGCGGCCAAAGCGGACTGGACAGCCGGCCGCTTCGCCCTGGTGCCCGGCGACGAGAAGGAGAGGATTCCGCTGCCGGATAGATAACGCCGGCGTCATGACACCGATGTAGCACCGGCGACAGAGCTGACGCGGGCGACACTTGAGACGATGAGCGCAACGCCGGAACCGAGCGTTGCGAGCCACGGGCCGTGGCGGGGGAGGAATGGACCTTGGAGGCTTGCTCCTCGGCGGATTGGCGTCGGCTGAGACGGCAGCGATCCGGCTCGGAGGCAGCAGAGCAATCGCGATCGTCATGGCCGCGCTGGCGGCAACACTGGCGCTCGTCGGGGTGGTGCTGTGGTGGCGGGGGCGGCGGCGGTCCCTGCGCGCCGCATCGAAGGCGGAGCCCGATCTCGCCGGCGTCCTCAAGCAGCGGTTGCGCCGGCGCCTGACGGAACCTCGCGAGCCGTTTGCGGCCATGGCTCTGCCTGGACCGACGGTTGGTGCCGGCGCGGCACTGGAGGCCGACCTTGATGCCGCGGCCCGCGAGGTGCTGCCCAAGGCGAGCTGGCGCTGCGCTGCCGCCAAGCACCTCCTGCGCCAGCGCCTCAACGGCCATGCGGCAGCAGACCGCAACAGCCACGCGCACGCAACGCCCAATGGCGCGGCGCACGCCGGCGAAGCCAACGGCAGCGAGGTTGCGTGCTGGCGCCAGCTCGGGGCGCTGGCACTGCTCCACGATGCCCGCGACGCCGCTGCCGCCTATGCGCGCGCGGCCGAACTGGCACCGGGTGACGCTGACCTGCAGATGCTGTCGGGTGTGCTTTATTTGCGTATCGGCCAGGTCGAGGCGGCGGAGGCAACGTTCCGCCACCAGCTGGAGCGCGCTGACGGACAGGACGGGGCGGAGCCCGCCAGGTACCGGGCGCGCCTCATGCTCGGCGACGTGCTTCTGGCCAAGGACAGCCGAGACGACGCCCTTGCGGCCTACGAGGCCGCCCGCAGCGACGTCCTGGCACTGGCCGAGAAGGAGCCGGAGGGCGGCCGCTGGCAGCACGATGCCGCGCTGACGCACGATCGCATCGGCGACCTTATGCTCGCCGATGGGCAACTCGACATGGCGCTCGCCAGCTACCGCCGCAGTCTTGAGATCACCGAGGCGCTGGCCAAGGCCGGGCCGGGCAGCAGCAGCCTGCAGCACGACCTGTCGGTCGTCCACGACCGGATCGGCGAGGTGCTCGACCTCAAGGGAGACCTCAACGGCGCGCTGGAAAGCTATCGCTACAGCCTCGCCCATGCCGAGGCAGCGGCACAGGGAGAGCCCGATCGCCTGGAATGGCAGTGGGAGCTGTCGGCCAGTCTCGACCGCATGGGTGATATCCTGGCGGCCAAGGGCGAAAGTGCCGACGCGCTCCTCCATTACCGGCGCGGCCTCACGATCGCCGAGGCGCTGCTGGTGCGCGATCCGATGCGCCTGGACTGGCAGCGGGATCTGGCCGTCAGCTGCCACAAGACCGGCTTGCTTGAAGCCGAATGCGGCCACGAGGCCGCAGCGCGCGAGGCGCTGGAGCGGGGCAGGGCGATCATTGCGCAGCTCGCGGAGATTGCGCGCTATCAGGCGCAATGGCGCGCCGACCTTGCCAAATTCGACGCCGCGTTGCGGGGGCTCAGCTAGCCGGCGGCGTGCTGTCCGGCGGCGTGTTCCGGCCCAGAATCTGCTGCAGGCGCGCCAGCAGGTCGGCGGAGGCAGCAAGAATGCCCCCGACGGCCTCGATGAGGCTCACCAGGTTGGAGTTGTGCTGCCGTGTACGCTCCTCAAGATCATCGCCTCGGGAGGCGTCATCGTCGCTCACGCTGACCCCGCGGATGCTACGCCCCTGCGCTCGCCGTAGCGCTTTGGCTTCAACGGTCTCGGCGCGCCTGGGTTCCGTGGCACGAAGAATCGGCTCTGGCGCCTGGCGCTCTCCCAACGCATGAGCCCGCCTCATGGGTGCTCTGAAAAAATTTTGCCCTGACGGCGCTGATAACGCCTGGGAATGGCGGCGGCGCACGGTTAAATGAGCAGCTTCCCGCCTCGCTCACGCTCGCCCCAGCCCGAAAGCCATCCTCCATGCAGAACCCCGCGCAGCCGACCGCGCCCCTCTCCTCCCGGCCGCTGTGGGTCGTGGTGCTCTCGGCCGGGCTGATCGTCGGCGTCGCCATGGGCATCCGCCAGGTCATGGGGCTCTACCTGCCGCCGATGACCCAGGCCCTCCACATCGGCGTCGCGCCGTTCTCCACCGCCATGGCGGTCGCCAACCTGATCTGGGGCCTCGGCGCGGTGCTCGCCGGCATGGTCGCCGACCGCTACGGCGCCGGCCGCGTCGTGGTTACGGGCACCATGGCGACGGTGGTCGGCCTGTGGATCATGTACGCCGCCAGCAGTTCCCTGCACCTGATGGTGAGCGGCGTGCTGCTCGGGATCGGCGTCAGCGGCACGGCGATCACAGCCCTGGTGGGCGCCGCAGGCCGCGCTGCACCGCCCGAGAAGCGCACCTCCGCCATTGCCTCGCTCGGCATGGCGGGTGGCATCGGCGGCTTTGTGGCTTTCCCCTATACCAAGCTGCTCATGGATCTCCTCGGCTGGCAGGCAAGCCTGCTGGTGCTGTCTGCCACCATCGCCGCCGTGCTGCCGTTCGCCTGGGCGCTGGCGGGCAAGCCGGCCACGTCCGGCCCGGTTGACAATCAGACCCTGGGCGGCGCCGTCCGCGAGGCCTTCACGCATCCGAGCTACCTGCTCTTGAACATCGGCTTTTTCGTCTGCGGCTTCCACGTGGCGTTCTACGCGGTGCATCTGCCGCGCTTCGTCGCCGATGCCGGTCTCCCTCCCAACGTCGGTGTCTGGGCCCTGGCCGCCGTGGGCCTTGCCAATCTGGTGGGCACCTACATTTCCGGCATCTCGCCGCGCTACATCGAGAAGCGGCTGGGACTGTCCATCATCTATTTCGGGCGCTGCTTCGTATTCCTGGGCCTGCTCTTCCTGCCGATCACCGGGCCGGTCGTGATCGTCCTGAGCACGGTGCTCGGCCTGCTCTGGCTGTCCACCGTGCCCCTTACCTCGAGCCTGGTAGCCACCTTCTTCGGCACGCGCTGGATGTCGATGCTGTTCGGCGTCGTCTTCTTCTCGCACCAGATCGGCTCGTTCTCGGGGCTGTGGCTGGCCGGGGTGCTTTATGACACCACCAAGTCCTACGACATGATGTGGTGGATCTCGATTGCCGTCGGCCTGATGGCGGCCGCCGTGCACCTGCCGATCAAGGACCGGCCGGTCGCACGGCTGGGGCCGGTGCCGGCGGAGTGAGGTGGGAATGGCAGAGCGAGGGCTGACCAGCGACACACAGGCGGGCGCCGGGGCTGACAGGCAGCGCATGCCGGCCGGCGTGCGTCGCGCGCTACTCTCCGGTGTGGCCCTGCTCATGGCCGGGGCGCTTTATCTGATCGCCGTGCGCGGAGAGGCGCTGCTCGTCGATCTGTCGCAGCTCTCCCAGGCCGTCATCGCCTGCTTTTGAAGCGCATCCGTTACGCCGGTAGGCAGACACGTTGCCAAAGGCCGGCCCACGGCGCTCCTTCCGGGCCACAGCGAATCCCCACGACATCGGTCGCCGGGACCCTCCCCCTGCCTTCGTGGCTGTAACGAGCCAAGTGAGAAAGATGAATCGTCCGGTAGGTGGCACTGGACACAACTCCACTCCTACGTCATGTTGGGAATAAGTGTTATTGATGGCGGCTCCCAATGTGTGATGTCCCCTCTTTCTTCGGAGACGCCGTCCTCACAAGGACCGAGTCTGAGCTCTACCAGCCGCTCGTTGATTTCCTGCATTCTGACTTCTACACGGCGCAACGGCCCAAGCACGGCAACCTGCGAATCGTCGCCCAAGTTGTGGCCGATGTACCGGCTCCGGCGGGCGGGACATGGACCCGGCCGGACGTAGCGGCAGTCGCAGTCAGCCGACGCAAATTTGCGCCGATCGCGCACATCGACATCCTCAGCTTCGAGGTCAAAACGCATACTGGGGCAAACCTCGTGTCGGTCTACGAAGCGCTTGCACACGCACGTTTCGTCAACCTTTCTTACCTGGTCTGGAATCGTCCGGCATGCATCTGCGGTGATCACCCGAGGTACCAAGGGATCAAGGATGCTTGCCAATCCCATGGCGTAGGGCTGATCACGGTCCACAATCCAAGCGATCGCAGGACATATGACGTTCGCGCGGCACCGACCCGCTCATCGGTGTCAGACGACGCACTCGATGATTTTGTGATCTCGAGGTTTTCAGAGCGCAACCAAGCACTCATTACAAATGCGCTAACGGATTTTTGTCCTCGCCCGCTATGATCACAATCGCGATTGCCAATCTCAAGGGAGGAGTTGGAAAATCTACGACGACACTCTTCGTCGCGGAGCACTGGGCACTGAAAGGCAACAAGGTTCTAGTCATTGATCTGGATCCGCAGGCCAATGCGAGCTTCATGCTCCTGTCGCGTCGACGCGTTGAGCAGTTGGAGAAAGACTTACGAACCGTGCCTCACCTCTTTGCAGACGTGCGCAACGGAGTAAGGCGACCTGCCCTGGACTACGTGTGCTCTCACGCCAGCGATCTAACAGAGCTCGCTCCCGAGAACGCGCATGGCGGCTTCGTATCCGTCGTCCCATCCATTCCCCGTCTGTGGTTTGACGAGTATGAGTTCGTGCAGCATTGTTACGAGCATCGATTGGAGCCAGTTCAAGAGCGCGTCAGAATACTCAGAGAATTTCTCGAAGAATTGAATGGAGGTTACAGCCATATATTGTTCGACTGTCCTCCCGGTTTCAGCACCTTGACCCGCAGCGCTGTCATCCTCGCCGACAGGATTGTTGCGCCGACGATAGCGGACAATACTTCTGTCAGGAGCCTGCGCGATTTTGTGAATATCGGGTTGCGTGACACTCTAGGGATTCAGCGCAGGGACCTCGGCCCAGAGACCAGCGCTAAGCTTAAAGTGGTGGTCTCAAAGTTCTCGCAGTGGAACAACCAGCGGGCTGTCCTGGATGGCTTGAGAGAGACCTACCACGTGATCCTGCCGCCTATCCCTTTGCGCGATCAAGTGCTCTCCATCAGTGAGAATCTTCAAGGGCAGACACGCACTTATGCGCAAAAATACAGGCGCCCTGTGTTCTCTCCACTGGCGCCTCACGTAGCAGGGATGTCCGACGCGTTGTTTGGCGCTATATAGGTGATTCAGGATCAACCGGAGCTACCGGCATGGATGCCAAGCGATCAATCGACCCTGCGGAGGCGCTGGAGAAGCTTTTCTACATCGTGCGCGAGGAGGCGCAGGCAAATCCCAGGTTTGCCCGTCGCCTCTTGGAGGCTGTCGGCCATACTGTTGTCTTTCGCGGCGAAGAAACACTCAGCGCGGTCGATCCGGTCCTTGTCGCGAGGCGTGGCCTTGTGGAATTCCGGGCTACCTTCATGTCAATGAAGGCGGCCGATATAAAGAAGATCGGGAAGGCGAGCGGCCTCATGGTTGAGAAGAAGTTGCCGACCGCCGTTGGCGACTTGGTGGATCTCTTGTGGGACCGCGCCCACCAACGCTTGCACGACCTTTACCCGCAAGCTGCAGAGTAGATCGTCTACAGAGCGCTCTCGGCGATTTCGGTTGAATTCCACAAACGATTTCATTGGGGTCAGGCCCACTGGGCCTGACACCCCCAGCGTCAGAACAGACCCTCGATCTGGCCCTGGTCGTTCAGCTTGATGAAGTCGGCCGACGGTGTCCTGGGCAGGCCCGGCATGGTCATGATCTCGCCGGTGACGACGACGATGAACTCGGCGCCGGCCGACAGTCTGAGCTCGCGGATCGGCACGACATGGCCGCTCGGCGCGCCTTTCTTGTTGGGATCGGTCGAAAACGAGTACTGGGTCTTGGCCATGCACACCGGCAGGTGGCCGTAGTTGGCCTGCAACTCCTTGAAGCGGGCCTCCACTGAGGCGTCACAGGCAATGTCGGCGCCGTGGTAGAGTTCGGTCACGATGGTCTTGACCTTGTCACGCAGCGGCATCTCGTCCGGGTACAGCGGCTTGAACTTGGACTGGCCGCTCTCGGCGAGGTCCACCACGTGGTGCGCCAGCGCCTCGGTGCCCTTGCCGCCGTCGGCCCAGTGCGTGCACAGGAAGGCCTTGGCGCCCACCGATTCGGCCGCCTTCATCACCTCGGCGATCTCCTTGTCGGTGTCGGTGATGAACTTGTTGATGGCCACCACCGGCGGCACGCCGAACTTGCGCAGGTTCTCCAGGTGGCGGATCAGGTTCGAGCAGCCGGAAGCAACGGCACCGATGTTCTCATGCTTCAGGTCATCCTTGGCGACGCCGCCGTGCATCTTGAGCGCGCGCACGGTGGCCACCACCACGGCCGCCGCCGGCGCCAGCCCGGCCTTGCGGCACTTGATGTCGAAGAACTTCTCGGCACCGAGATCGGCGCCGAAGCCGGCCTCCGTCACCACATAGTCGGCGAGCTTGAGCGCGGTCTTGGTGGCGAGCACCGAGTTGCAGCCGTGGGCAATGTTGGCGAACGGACCGCCGTGGATGAACACGGGGTTGTTCTCCAGCGTCTGCACCAGGTTCGGCATCAGCGCGTCCTTGAGCAGCACCGTCATTGCGCCGTCGCCCTTCACATCGCGCGCCAGAACCGGCTTGCGGTCGCGGGTGTAGCCGATGACGATGTTGCCGAGCCGGCGCTCCAGGTCCTTGAGGTCCAGGGAGAGACAGAGGATCGCCATCACCTCGGAAGCCACGGTGATGTCGAAGCCGTCCTCGCGCGGGAAGCCGTTGGCGGTGCCGCCCAGCGAGTTCACGATCGAGCGCAGCGCCCGGTCGTTCATGTCCATCACGCGGCGCCAGGAGATGCGGCGCGCGTCGAGGCCCAGCGAATTGCCCCAGTAGATGTGGTTGTCGATCAGCGCCGACAGGAGGTTGTGGGCGGACGTGATGGCGTGGAAGTCACCGGTGAAGTGGAGGTTGATGTCCTCCATCGGCACCACCTGGGCATAGCCGCCGCCGGCAGCGCCGCCCTTCATGCCGAAGCAGGGTCCCAGCGACGGCTCGCGCAGGCAGCTCATGGCACGCTTGCCGATCCGGTTGAGGCCGTCGCCCAGGCCGACCGTGGTGGTGGTCTTGCCCTCGCCGGCCGGCGTCGGCGTGATGGCCGACACCAGGATCAGCTTGCCGTCCTTGTTGGACTTGCTCTTCTCGATGAAATCGAACGCCACCTTGGCCTTGTGCGGGCCGTAGTTCAGCAGCGATTCGGCGGGGATGCCGATCTTGGCGCCGACATCGGCGATCGGCTTCATTTTCGCCTCGCGGGCGATCTCGATATCGGACTTGACACTCATAGGCTTCTGTTTCCCTCCTGCGAGCTCGCGCAGACGTTTGAACATGGGGTTTTCAGGGGTTGCGCGTTATCAGGCTTTAGGTGCGGACTTCTCGAAGACATCGCCGGCGCCGACGCCAGCGGCCTTCGCCCATTCCGCGGCAGCCACCTTCTTGCCGTCGCCGCCGCGCACCCGCTTGGCGAGGACGGCGCCGCCCTGGGCGGCGATGGTGACGCCAAGGTCGCTGACGGACAGAACAGTGCCGGGCGCGCCGTCTCCGGGCACCTTGGCCGAATCGAAGATGTCGACCTTGGCGCCCTTGATGGTGCTCCAGGCGCCCGGCGCGGGGTTCACCGCGCGGATCAGGTTGTAGACCTCACCCACCGGCTTCGACCAGTCGATCTCGGCCAGATCCTTCTTGAACCAGCTCTCGTAGGAGCCATCGGCCAGGTTCTGAGTGTGCTTCAGCACGCAGCCGGCGCGCACCAGTTCCAGGCCCTCGATCATGGCGTCCACGCCCATCGGGAACAGCTTCTTGAAGTACACGTCGCCCAGCGTCTCGTCAGGGCCGATCTCGACCGACTTCTGGATCAGGATCGGGCCTTCGTCGAGGCCATCGTCGGGCCAGAAAATGGTAAGCCCGGTACGGGTCTTGCCCATGGCGATCGGCCAGTTGATCGACGACGGGCCGCGGTGCGCCGGCAGCAGCGAGGGGTGATACTGGAATGTGCCGTACTTCGGCGCGTCCCGCACCTCCTGCGGCACGAACAGCAGCACGTAGGCCATCATGCAGACGTCCGCGTTGAACGACTTCATGAGCTCCAGCGCCTCGGGCGTCTTCCAGCTCTTGGGCTGGTAGAGCGGCAGCCCCTTCTCCACGGCGAACGCCTTGAGCGGGTCCTCCGGACGGCCCGCCTTGTCGGGCGCGCAGCACACTGCCACCACGTTCTCGCCCCGCTCCAACAACCTCTCCAGGACCGCCTTGCCAAAGGCCTCCTGTCCGTGCACGACGATCCGCATAGGTTTCCTCGTTCTAGGCTCCAACCGTCCCCTCTTCCTGCTTGCGGCGAGAGGGCTAGGGTGAGGGCAGCCAAATTCGCTGACGTCGGAGTGGTTCCTGCCCCTCACCCCGACCTTCTCCCCCATGTCCGAACCGGCATGGGGGAGAAGGAGACTCTCCCTACTCGGCAGCCGCCTTCTTGACGACAGGCGCCGTGGCGCCGACCTCGGCCAGCGCCTGCACCTCCTCGCGGGAATAGCCGAGCTCGGCCAGAATCTCGCTGGTATGCTCGCCCAGAAGTGGCGAGCGCCGCACCTCGCTGACGCTCGCCGAAAGCTTGATCGGGTTGCCCACCGACAGGTACTCGCCGCGCGTCGGATGCTCCACCTTCACCATGGTGCCTGTGGCGTAGAGCGACTGATCCTCCGAGATCTCCTTCATCGACAGGATCGGGCCGCAGGGGATGTCCTTCTTGTTGAGGATGTCCATGGCCTCGAACTTGGTCTTGGTCATGGTCCACTGCTCGATGCGGGCAAAGATCTCGTTGAGCCGCGGCAGCCGGGCCGGCGGCTTGGCGTAGTTGGGATCGGTCTTCCAGCCCGGCTCACCGATGATGTCGCAGATCGCCTCCCACACCGGCGCCTGCGTGATGAAGTAGATGTAGGCGTCGGGATCGGTCTCCCAGCCCTTGCACTTCAGGATGCGGCCGGGCTGGCCGCCGCCGGAATCATTGCCGGCACGCGGCACGGCCTTGCCGAATGGAATGCCCTCGCCGAACTGGCTGTACTCCTTGAGCGGGCCGTGAGCGAGACGCTGCTGGTCACGCATTTTTACGCGCGCCAGGTTCAGCACGCTGTCCTGCATGGCGCAGGTGACGCGCTGGCCGCGGCCGCTGTGGGTGCGGTGATAGAGTGCCGTAACGATGCCGAGCGCCAGGTGCAGGCCGGTGCCGCTGTCGCCAATCTGGGCGCCCGTCACCAGCGGCGGGCCGTCGCGGAAGCCGGTCGTGGAGGCGGAGCCGCCGGTGCACTGGGCGACGTTCTCGTAGACCTTGCAGTCCTCGTACGGGCCCGGGCCGAAGCCCTTGATCGAGGCGTAGATCATGCGCGGGTTGAGCTCCTGGATGCGCTCCCAGGTGAGCCCCATGCGGTCGAGCGCGCCGGGCGCGAAGTTCTCGACCAGCACGTCGCACTGCTTCACCAGCCGCTCCAGGATCTCCATGCCCCTCTTGTTCTTGGAGTCGATCGTGATCGAGCGCTTGTTGTGGTTCAGCATCGTGAAGTAGAGACTGTCTGCGTTCGGCACATCCTGCAGCTGACCGCGCGTGATGTCGCCCACGCCCGGACGCTCCACCTTGATCACGTCGGCGCCGAACCAGGCCAGCAGCTGCGTGCAGGTCGGCCCTGACTGGACATGGGTGAAGTCAAGAATCTTGACGCCTTCAAGTGCCTTGCTGCCCATTCGGGCCTCCCTTCTTGTCTCTTGCGCCTGCCCGTGGGGCTTCGCTTTGAAAATATCGAGCCACGACATCGGGCTACTGCTTCTTCTTGAGCGCGCTCTGCGGATTGAGATTGCCGATGCGGCCGCTCTCGCTGCCGGCGGCAGGATCGATCACAGCGTTGATGAGCGTCGGC
>DASURA010000135.1:0-8261 GCA_036280295.1 Hyphomicrobiaceae bacterium | reverse complement strand
CGCGCGCCTTCAGGCCCTTGTCGTCGCCGCGCTCGGTCATGACGTGGCTGAGGTAGGTGAGCAGGCGGCCGAGCGACATCAGGCTCTCGCGCGATCTCGATGTCAGATCGCCTTCGTGCCCGATGGCTCGAATCGTTATGTCGAAACGCAGCGAGCGCGTGCGCTGGCCGCCCTTCACGCCGAAGATCGACTGCGAGAGCTGATCAACGTCGGCCTGGATGCGCTCCACGCGGTCTGCCTCGCGATCGATGATGGCCTCCAGGAGCCCGACCAGCACGGCGACGGCGCTCCCGCAGGCAACGTCGCGCTTCTCCATCCTGGATAGGAAGATCTTTATGCCAAGCGGATGAACGTAGCGGATGGTGATGAGCCGGTCGCCCGCCAGGATGAAGGTGATGGGCGTCGCCACCGGCGGCTCGTTGGGCCCATCGGGCTGGAACAGCACCACCGCCGTCATGTAGTGGGCACCGCCCTCCTGATAGAGGCGGCTCGACGCCTCGATCTCCGACATCTCCTCGCGCGTCGGCACGCCGATACCCACGGCGCGCTCGACCAGCCCCTCCTCGTCCCTGGTCGGATTGAGCAGGTCGATCCAGATGGTGTCGTCGTTGATCTCCTGCGCGCCCTTGCGCGGCACCAACACCCCGTCGGCGGCATCATAGAGCGTGAGCATGCAAGGCTCCAGAACCTGCGAGCCGCCCCGTCACAGCCGCTATTCGACGCGGGCCGGGGGAGACCCGACATCGGCTCCTTATTCTACACGCCCGTCATGCCGATGCGGCAGGCCCAGAGGTGTAGATGCCTAGCCGTCCAGGCCAGAAGAGCGCAACGAGGCCGGCGACCACGATCGCAAACAGCCCCGCCAGCACCCATCCATCGGCGCCGATGCCGAACAGGCGGACGACCCAATCGTTAAGCTGCTCGTAGCGCAAGACCGCGACACCGGCGAATACCACGCCCGAGATCTGGCCGACCATCTCGCCCCGCTCGCCCAGGCGGCGCAGGAAATAGAACAGCAGCAGGATCGCCCAGGGGACGAGGACCAAGCTGAGGCGCAGCTGCGGCCCCTGCACGTTGCGGCCGAACAGGACGTTGGCGCTCTGCTGGTAGCCGTAATCCATCGCCAGCCAGAACAGCATGGCAAAGGCGCCGACGAGAACCCCGCGCTCCAGGCGGACAACCTTGTCGCGATAGTGCTCGTCGATGCGATCGCGCCAGAGCGCCAGGAGCACCGCGATCACCACAACGATCATGATGAAGAACGTCTTGACCGGCAGAAACACGGCCTCGTCGTAGACCGCCGTCACCGAGCGCGTCGCCGGGCTGTGCTCCAGCCGCGATACCGCCTTGGCCAATGCGGCCTGCACGGCGCAGCACGCCTCGCCCGCCAGCTTCCTCCCCGCCGGGAAGCAATGCCGCTCCTTCAACATCTCCTCGGGCGGCTCCAGCATCGGGTCTTTCACGCAGGAGCGGCCGAAGCTGGCGATGCCGAAGCGGGTCTGCGCCGTGTCGCGCAGGTCTTGGAGAGCGGTGAGAATCGGCAGCCGGCCGGTGGCGGCGTCGCCCTTGTCTGCGAGCAGCGCCCGCGGCGCGACCTCGTAGATGGCGCGCGGCTCCTTATCAAGGGTCCACGCCAAGCCGTAGCTCACGACGGCGAGCGCCAGGAAGCTGCCGATGAAGCGCAGCCGACCATAGGGCACGTGGTTCCAGTAGAGATGCGTCAGCACCACCGACGGCAGATAGAACGCCACCAGCGCCAGCAGCCCGAACACCGGATAGAACAGGAACAGGTGGCTGTGGGTCACCAGCACTGTCAGCCAATCCAGATGGCGGAACTCGTAGATCAGCAGCGCCGTGGAAGCGATGAAGGATGCGCCGAGAACAACGAATGCGATGGCTACGAAAATGCGGGCCCCAAGCATAGCCGCTCCCCCTTTGAGGCGTCCCACCCCGGCCGACAGCCGGCAGTCGCAATAAGCTTGAGCTAAGCTTCAACACAAAAAGGAGCCGCCCTGCAAGGGCGGCTCCCGTGAGATAAGGCGGCGATATGCCTGGAGGAGGCGGCCGGGCATCAGCAGCTCCGGCCTCTGGCAACTCCAGTCTCGCTCAGCTCTTGTCGGAGGCTGCTCCAACACCAGCATGACCGAGCAGCGCCATCGCCGACCTCAAGATCTCACTGATCATTGGATCACCTCCTTCCGTTTAGTTGAAACCTGATTTGCATCATACCGCGGGTTGTCGCGCCAGGGAAGCGGCGAGATGCCGCGATGCGGAGGTGGCAACGAGGTCAGACCCCTCGGCGGAGCGATTGAGTATTCTCGACGACTTAACGAGGCGTCTGACCGCGCCATCAGGCGTTGCGCATGCCGGCCAAATCGACCTTCAGCTCTGAGGGGTCCTGCGGACGGCGGCAGCGACCGTCGAACTCCGCACCCTGCTCGATGGCCAGCGACATGTGATGGATGTCACCCTCGACACGGGCCGAGGACTGCAGGGCCACGGCCATGCCGCGGATCACGCCCGAGATCTTGCCGCGCACGATCACCCGCTCGGCGGCGACGGTGCCAGTGACCTTGCCCTGCTCGCCGATGATGACCTCCGCGCCGGCTACGTCGCCTTCGACCTCGCCGTCCACCTGCAGCGTCCCCTGGCTGATGATCTTGAGGCCCTGGCCGATGATCTTGAGGTCGTTGCCGATGACAGACTTGTTGCCGGACTCCGTGCCCACCCGGCGCGGTATGCCGACCGCGGGCGCAGCCCCTGCGCCGGGAGGCGTGGAGCTCAGCGGCTCGAGCCCCTTGGACTCGGTCTGCGGGTTGCGGGTGAACATTGTAATGGCCCTCGGGGTCTGACTGCGGCCTGTTGCTGGGAAGCCGCAGATCGCAGCACCGTGTCGTGGTGGAATTATGTCTGCCGGACGCGCTTTGGGCCAGCTGGCTGAGTTGTCACACCGGTCGGCCCGCTCGTTCGTGCGCCCAGCGCTCGCTCCACGGCGGTGGAGAGCCGCATCCCCCGCTCGTCGCCGCCGTGCCTTGCATTTCGCCAAGACATCGCCACAAAGTAAGGTACGGCTTGGATAAAGCTTGCTAAACCAGGGGGAAGGGGGGCGCGATGCGCTTCGGGATTGCTTTTGCCGGTGCACTATTATTGTGGTCGGCAACCAGCGGCATGGCGCTGGCGCAGACGCAGGGTACGTGCCCAGACCCCAGCAAGCTCGGGGTTGCGCGCACGGTCCAGATCGACACCACCGGCGGGCCTGGCTTCGGCATGGACCACTACAAGGCCTACGATTTTCTGCGCCTGAAGGAGGTGGTGCTCACCTTTGACGACGGACCGCAGGTGCGCACCACGCACGCCATCCTCGAGGCGCTCGCCGAGCAGTGCACCAAGGCGACGTTCTTCTCCATCGGCAAGATGGCGGCCGGCCTGCCCGAGATCATTCGCGACGTGGCCAAGGCCGGGCATACGGTCGGCATCCACACCTGGTCGCACGCCGACTTAAGGCGGCTCAAGACCGAGCAGGCCTGGAAGGACGAGATCGAGAAATCCGTGAGCGCCGTCACCATGGCCGTGGGCTCGCCGATCGCGCCGTTCTTCCGCTACCCCTACCTGCGGGATTCCAAAGAGACGCTTGCCTATCTCGCCAGCCGCAACGTCGCCGTCTTCTCGGCCGACCTCGACTCGCAGGACTTCAAGCTCACCAACGCCGATCGTGTCGTGAAGTCCGTGATGCGGCGGCTGGAGAAAAAGACCAAGGGCATCATCCTGATGCACGACATCCGACCCGCCACCGCCAAAGCCATACCGGCGCTGCTCGCCGAGCTGAAGGCGCACGGCTACAAGGTCGTGCACCTGACGCCGAAGGCGAAACTGAAGACGCTTGCCGAGTACGACCAGCAGATCGAGAAAGACATGAAAGGCTTGGCCGCCGGTCACAGCCGGCCGATGTCGAGCGTCGTCACCACCGTGGAGGAGGTTGGCGTCGGCCAGGCTTCCGCGGCGCCAATGAAGAAGTAGACAGGTCAGACCCTATTGTAACGCTTGGCCCGTCCGCGGCATCGGGGGCGAGGGATCTTGACCCCGCCTCCACCACCTTTACCAGTCGATTTCCAGATTGACGTAGGGCGCGCGCACCCTGACGCGGCCGTTATCGGGATCGACACGCACGACGGTATAGGGCGCGGCAACGCGCACCTTGCCGTGATCCCGGTCAACCTCGACCCGGGTGCCGTGGGCGTTCACGTGCACCTCGCGGTGGCTGCCGTTGGCGGGCTTGCTCTGCTCGACGGTGTTCTGCGCGGCAACCGTCCCGCCGGTCTTGGTTGCGGGCGTGGCCGGCTCGGCTGCGCCGACGCGCGGGATGCGGACGCCGATCAGCGATCCGGCAACGAAGATAGCCAAAGCGCCCAGGCCCACCAGAAGAAGACGCAACTTGGAACGCGGCTTGGATACCGGCTTCGACACCGAAATGGGCTGGGGCATGAACTGGCTCCTTTCCACTTGCGGCCGGGAGAGCACCCGGCTCCATCTGGAACTTAACGCACCAGGGGGCCAACCGGCCCGCGTCGCGACGTTACAACGCGGGCGGGCACAGCAACGTTAAATTCGCGCAAGGTGCGCCACGCCCGAGCAATCCGTGGGTTTGCCCAGCAACCCTGCGCGCGCGGACGATGCTATGATGCCGGCAACGGGGCCGCTGTTCGCACCCCGGGTCGTGCGTCAGTGTATCAGAGAGTTGCGTATCCATGGTTCTGCGTCGCGTGGCGTCGACGGCTTCGTCGACGGCCGGGGCCGTCAACCGCGTTGTGGTCGGCGATTGCCTCACCGAGCTTGGCAGGCTCAAAAGCGAGAGCGTCGATCTCGTCTTCGCTGATCCGCCGTACAATCTCCAGCTGGAGCGCGATCTGCTGCGCCCCAACAACACCGTGGTCGACGGCGTGGACGACGAGTGGGACAAGTTCGCCTCGTTTCCCGACTACGATCGCTTCTGCCGCGCCTGGCTCGCCGAGTGCCGGCGCATCCTGAAGCCGGACGGCGCCCTGTGGGTGATCGGGTCCTACCATAACGTATTCCGGCTCGGCGCGGCGCTGCAGGACTTGGGGTTCTGGATTCAGAACGACATCGTCTGGCGGAAGACCAACCCGATGCCCAATTTCCGCGGCAAGCGCTTTACGAATGCGCACGAGACGCTGATCTGGGCCGGGCGCGACCGCAAGGCGCGCGTCACCTTCAATTACGAGGCCATGAAGGCGCTGAACGACGATCTGCAGATGCGCTCCGACTGGCTCATCCCGATCTGCTCAGGCCCCGAGCGGCTGAAGGACGCCGCGGGCAAGAAAGCCCATCCGACGCAGAAGCCGGAGGCACTGCTGCACCGGGTGCTGCTGGCCTCGACCAACCCCGGCGATCTGGTGCTCGACCCGTTCTTCGGCACCGGCACCACCGGCGCGGCGGCCAAGCGGCTCGGGCGGCGCTGGCTCGGCATCGAGCGCGAGGCGGAGTATGCCGCCGCCGCGCAGGCGCGCATCGACAAGGTGCGGCCGCTGGCACCGGCAGCGCTGGAGACCATGCGCGGCAAGCGGGCCGAGCCGCGGGTGCCGTTCGGCACCATCATCGAGCTCGGCATCCTGGAGCCGGGCGAGGAGCTCACCGACGAGCACGGGCGGATCCGGGCGGAGGTGCGGGCGGACGGCTCGCTCAGCCTGGGCGGCGGCCGGCAAGGGTCAATCCATCGCCTTGGCGCCGAGGTGCAGGGCAAGGCCGCCTGCAACGGCTGGACCTTCTGGCATTTCGAGGCCGAGGGGAAGAGGAAGCCCATCGACGCGCTGCGCGACCTAGCCAAGCGGCAGCTTGGCCTGTCGCCGGCATCCGCGGCAACCGCGCTGGTTGCGGCGGAGTAGCCGCACACGTATGTAGGACGGGTTAGGCCGTAGGGCGGATTGGCGCGAAGCGCGTAATCTGGCCATTGTGAAAGCGCCGCGCGTCGGCAAAAGCGGCGCGTTACGGCCTTCGGCCTAACCCGCGCTACTCCACCACGCCCCATCCCCACGATCAGGAGCACCATGAGCCTGACCACGGAAGGCCGACAGGGCCGCTTTGGCGCATTCCTCGATGCCGTTGCCGTCTATCTGCAGCCGCGGGTGCTGGTGGTGGTGCTGCTGGGCTTCTCGGCTGGGCTGCCGCTGGCGCTGTCGGGCGAGACGCTGCGCGTGTGGATGGCCGACCGCGGCGTCGATATCGCCACCATCGGCCTGCTGACGCTGGCCGGCCTGCCCTACACCATCAAGTTCCTGTGGGCGCCCGTGGTCGACGCGCTCAACGTGCCCGGGCTGTCGCGCTGGCTGGGCCGTCGCCGCGGCTGGCTCGCCGCCTCGCAGCTGCTGCTGATGGGAACAATCGTCTTTCTCGGTACCCGCGATCCCCTGGCGGCACCGCTGATGATCGGCCTCGCCGCCGTACTGGTCGCCTTCGCCTCCGCCACTCAGGACATCGTCGTCGATGCCTACCGGGTCGAAAGCCTGCGCGTCGACGAGCAGGCCGCCGGCATGGCGGGATACGTGGCGGCCTACCGCATCGGCCTGCTCGCGTCCGGCGCCGGCGTGATCGGCCTGTCGGCCTGGCTGGAGACGCTGGGGTTGAGCAAAGCCGCCGTCTGGCCCATCGCCTACGCCGTGGCCGCAGCGCTGGTGGCCGTGGGTCTGCTGGCGGTGCTGCTGGGGCGCGAGCCGGAAAGCCGCGAGGCGCCCGCTGCGGCGGCAGCCGGGCAGACCAGAGGCGATGCGCTGGTGCGCGTCCTCCGCGCTGCCGAGGGCGCGTTCAGCGAGTTCTTGTCACGAAAAGCGGCGATTGCGGTGCTGGTATTCGTGGTGCTCTACAAGGTCTGCGATGCCCTGGCCGGCGCCATGACCGCGCCGTTCGTCATCAGCGGCCTGGGCTACGACAAGGCCACCTATGCCGCCATCGTCAAGGGCGTGGGGCTGGCCGCTTCGCTGATCGGCGGCTTCGCCGGCGGGTTCGTCGCGCGCGGCCTGTCGTTGGCGGCCGCCCTGTGGCTTGGGGCCATCCTGCAGATGATCTCCAACCTGGTGTTCGCCTGGCTCTACTTCCAGCCGGTCGGAGCCGGGGTGCTGACCGTTGCCATCGTGGCGGAAAACTTCACCGGCGCCATCGGCACTGTAATCTTCGTCGCCTACCTCTCTGCGCTGTGCAACAGCCCGCTGCACACGGCGACCCAGTACGCGTTGCTCACCGCGCTGGCCTCGACGGGACGCACCCTGCTTTCGGCGGGCACCGGCTATATGGTGGAAGGGCTCGGCTGGCCGCTGTTCTTTGCCACCACCGCCGCCACGGCGCTGCCGGCGCTCGTGCTCATGGCCTGGCTGCAGCGGCGCGGGCATTTCCTGGCGCTGGATGCCGCGCAGAATGGGAAGTGATGCGGATACCGCAGAAAAAAATGCTCATAAACGTACTTTTCTGTTTGACGATACGCAGCGCCTCTGCAAATATGTTTCAGTCCGATGGAATGGAGAGGTGATCGAACATTTGCGGCTCTTCGCGTACTGACTGCGGCGGCTCGGCGGTTCCGGTGGCACGAGCGGCGAGGTTCCGCAGCGTCCACAGGGATGCGACGGCAGGGTGGTCGCATTGCGGCTCGAGCCCAATGGCAGAGCAACGGTATCTCCGCTGTCTCGTGTGGGCTCGCGCGGTCATCGCGGTCACGGGCGAGTAAGTGCCGTCGTCCCCGCAGCGCGATAGTTGCGCCGGGCTCGCGTTGGTCACGGACAAGCGCCTTCAGAGTGCGCGCAAGAGCGCAGCCATCCTTGACCGCCGCTATGCGCGGCGCAAAATGCGCTGCCATGGGAAACGAACCCGCGGAGTGGGCTCTGGCACCAGTTCTTTTGTTCGGTCCCCACGGAGCGTTCTTCCGTCCCGGCCGCGGCTCTTGCACGTCGCCGCGCGCAGTGTCCGTCAAGGGCGGCGCCCACTTGGCGCCGGCCGAAGGCTCTGCCCTTGACGGCGCGAGCACGGCGGCACCCTCGAGCGACCTGGGCGGAGAGCCCGACCCATTGGAAACAGCGAGGAGCCGGGCGAAGGCCGTCGTGGCGGGCGGCCGTCAAGGATCTGATGTCCCCTGTCAAGCGGCTCGGGTGCAATAAGGCGGCGCCTGCCCGCGATAGCGGGGGCGGATCCCTTTCGGTCGGGCGAGCAGGGGAGGAGACGGAGCTTAGGAGACGTCGGTCAACACTATCTGATACGCGGGT
>DASURA010000134.1:0-8008 GCA_036280295.1 Hyphomicrobiaceae bacterium | reverse complement strand
CGCTTCACGACCGCCAGTCGAAGTACTGCATCATTGGTGCCGGCGCCTCCGGGCTGGCGGCGGCGAAGACCTTCGTCGAGCGCGGCATTCCGTTCGACTGCCTGGAGCGCGAGGCCGACATCGGCGGGTTGTGGAACATCGCCACTCCGTCTGGCGTCGTCTACGAGACGACCCATCTCGTCTCGTGCATCAGCTCCACCGGCTTCGACGACATGCCGATGCTGGACGAGGACTATCCCGAGTATCCTGGCCACGCGCGCGTACTCGGCTACTTCCGCGATTTTGTCGCCAAGTACGGCCTGATGGAGCACATCGAGCTCGGCAAGGCCATCACCGAGGTGGCGCCGCGCGCCGACGGGCGCTGGGACGTCGTCGTCGCCGGCGAAGCGAGCCCACGCGTCTACCGCGGCGTGGTGATCGCCAGCGGCCACCACGATACCCCGCGCATGCCCGTCTATCCCGGCACCTTTTCTGGCGAGATCCTGCACTCGCGCGCCTACAAGAGCCCCAGGCAGCTGCGCGACCAGCGCGTCCTGGTGGTGGGCTGCGGCAACTCCGCCGCCGATATCGTCACCGACGCCGTGCACGGCGGCTCGGAGGTGTTCCTCTCCATCCGCCGCGGCTACTGGTTCGTGCCGAAGTTCATCCTGGGCTTCCCGACCGGCGATATCCTCGGCTATGGCGAGATGGCGCCGTTGCCGCGGCGCGTGAAGAGCTGGCTGTTCCAGGCGGTGCTGTGGCTGGTGCAGGGGCCGCCGTCGCGCTACCGCATGCCCGATCCGGACTACCGCATCGACCAGGCGCACCCCACCATGACCGACGAGATCCCGCGTCTGGTGGCGCACGGGGACCTGACCATCAAGCCGGAAATCGCCGGCTACGACGGCAACCGCGTGCTGTTCAAGGACGGCAGCGCCGAGGCGGTCGACACCATCGTCTTCGCCACCGGCTACCAGCCGATCATCCCCTACATCGACGAGGGGCTGATCTTCGCCAGGGACGGCCGCCCGCGCTTTCTCGTCAATGTCGTGCACCCCGAGCAGGAGAACCTGTTCGCCGTGGGCCTGACGCAGGCCAACGGCAGCATGTGGCGCACCGCCGACTACCAGAGCCAGCTGGTCGCCAACCTGATCGTGGCGGCCAAGCACGCGCCCGACGAGGCCCGCAGCTTCCGCCAGTGGCTCGCCGACCACGCCGCCAGGGCCGGCCGCCGCTCCTACGTCGCCTCCGACCGCCACCGCCTGGAGGTGAACTACTACGACTACCGCCGGCTGATGAAACGGCTGAATCGACGATTCGGGGCGGTGCGGGCCATGAAGCTTGGAAGCGACCGCAGCGCTGGCGCGGAGAGGACGCTAGTGTCGTGACTCTGACCGTTCGTACGGTTGTCCCGGCGCTTGTCGCCGGGATGAGCCAACGCCGCGCTCCGGAGCCAGTTGGGAGATGGATCCCGGGACACACGGCTGCACAAGGCCCGGGATGACAAACTGGGCGTAGTCGGAGACAGCACACTAGGCCGTAGAGCGGGTTAGGGCTGACACTGAGTAGGAGCCGGTGCCCCCCACTGCCGATGGCTTTAGGTCGATCCGCCCCCATAGCGGACCATTCGATGCCCCCGGACTCGACGGAGAAAAGTGCCAAAACTTGCCGTGTCGACCAGCGCGCCGTCGTGTCAAGCATGGCGCGTGCGATCAGCACCTGGATCACTCGCAGGTAGGTGGAGACCGTGCTGGGAGGACGCTATCGAGTTCGCCGCCTTCAACATCGGTGGCAATGTCGCTTCCCGATCCGCCAACTACTGCGCGCGTCTGCTTCAACGCATGGGAGATGTGCGTGCCGCTGGTTTCGGCGCGGGCCGGAGCCGGCAAAGGTTATGGTGCCTCGTCGCCCATATGCGGGATGACAGCCTCTTTCGGCATCGGTGAGCCGAGAGTTACAAGTTCGTCGCACTCAACGGAGCCGCATCAGCAAGCGAAGAACTTGTCGAGAATTACGCCTCGACGGACCAGGCGCTACGAGGCACATTCGGAAAGGTGCCTGCCTGCAACCGTGTCGAACGGGAGGGCGTTGACTGGTTGGGGCGAGCTTGGTTCCAGGCGAACCCTTCCGTGGAGCCGGCCACACAAGGTCAGAAATGCTCGACCAGCCGAAACGCAGGACCGATCAAGGGACTTCGGCCCCGCTCGGACGTCGTGCCAGAGATGGACCTCGACTGCTTCAAAGGATCCGAACGGCGGCTTGGAAGTGGCTGATACGTGCTCCGGCAATTATCGCAGCTGTTGCCGCCCTGAATTACTTCGGCACCCCGATCATACTTGGCCCGCGCGTGATTGCAGATCCGCTAGTGCGCGCGGACTTCGTGCAGAACGTGGTTGCCAGCGGGCATGTTGAAGCACCGTTCCGGGTCAATATCGGAAGCCAGATCACGGGGGTGGTCGCTGACATACCGGTCGACGAAGGACAGACAGTCAAGGCCGGCGATACTCTCATCGTTCTTGACGATCGGGAGGCTCGGGCAGCGTTGGTCCAAGCGGAAGGTGCTGCTGCCCAGGCTGAAGCGCGCATCCGTCAGATGGGTGAGGTGCTGCTTCCCTCGGCACAGGAGACCCTTCGCCAGGCACAAGCGACCCTCGCCAACGCCCAGGCCGTCTACGATCGTGCCTCCCAGCTCGCCAAGTCGGGGATCGCGACACGGGCAACGCTTGACGATGCGACCAGGGCACTGAACATCGCGCGCGCGCAGGTGCGCAGCGCGGAGCTTCAAGTCCTTACCAACAGTCCCGGCGGCAGCGACTATGTGATAGCCCACACCCTGCTGAACCAGGCCCATGCCGCCCTCGCCAGCGCCAAGTCGCGCCTGAGCTATACCGTGATCAGAGCGCCTCGCGACGGCGTTCTCATCTCGCGGGATGTTGAGCGGGGCAACGTCGTGCAGCCCTCGAACGTATTGATGAAGCTCTCACCGGCGGGGAAAGCCCAGCTCGTTGTGCAGATCGACGAGAAGAACCTCGGGCTCATCGCGCTTGGACAAAGCGCGCTGGCATCAGCCGATGCATTTCCCAAGGAGACCTTCGAGGCCCGGGTCGCCTACATCAACCCCGGCATCGACCTGCAGCGTGCTTCCGTCCAGGTCAAGCTCGACATGCCCCATCCTCCTGGCTATCTGCGCCAGGACATGACGGTATCCGTCGACATCGAGACTGCCCGCCATCCGAACGCATTGATCATCCCCGCGGAATGCATTCGCGGCATCTCGACCGGCAAACCCTGGGCTCTGAAAGTCGAGGACGGACGTGCCAAGCGGCACCCCGTGACGGTTGGCCTGGTCAGCGCCGGCAAAGCCGAGGTCCTCGATGGCCTGGGGGAAGGTGACCTGGTTCTTCCAGTCAGCGCGCCCGTCAAGGAAGGAGGACTGGTCCGCGCCGATGTTGCCCCGGCACGAACGCCATGAACCGCTGGGCGCCATTCGAATGGATCACCGCGTTGCGCTTCCTCAAGGAAGGGCGCATGCAGACCCTGTTCATCATTACCGCCGTCGCCATCGGTGTCGCCGTCATCGTGTTCATGTCGGCATTGCTGGCCAGTCTTCAGGCGAACTTCCTAAGGCGGGTGCTCACCTCCCAGCCGCACATCCAGCTGATCCCTCCTGACGAGGTCGCACGGCCATTGCGGCGCTCATCCCCGACCCAGGTTGTCGCTGATATCGTCCAGCGTCCGGTGCAGCGCATCCGCTCAATCGACCAGTGGCAGACGATCAGGGACCAGCTCAGCACCTGGCCCGAGATTACGGGCGTATCACCCACCATGAACGGCTCGGCGCTGGCCTTGCGCGGCGACGCCAGACGCTCCATCACCCTCAACGGCATCGATCCCGACACCTACTTCAAGATCGTGCGCATCCCCGACTACATCGTGCTCGGCAAGCCGCGCGTTCTGTCCGACGACATCCTTGTCGGCACAGAGCTCGCCAAGGATCTCGGCGTCACGGTCGGAGAGAAGGTCAACGTTTCCTCGGGAACCGGGGCTTCGCGCATCCTCACCGTTCGGGGCATCTTCGATCTGGGCAGCAAGGGAGCCAACGAGCGATCCACCTTCGTCGCGCTGCGAACGGCGCAGGCCCTGCTCAATCTCCTGGGCGGGGTGACGACGATCGACCTCACCGTCAATGACATCTACGCGGCTGAAACCATCGCCCAGTCGGTGCAAGTGGCCACCGGGGTGGAGGCGGACAGCTGGATCAAAACAAACGCCCAGTTCTTCACGGCCGTCAATGCCCAGCAGAACTCGAACACGCTCATCCGCGTATTCGTCGGTATGTCCGTCGCCTTCGGCATTGCCAGCGTGCTCGTGGTCTCCGTCATCCAGCGCGCCAAGGATATCGGCATCCTCCGCGCCATGGGCACCACCCGGGGCCAGATCCTGCGCGTCTTCCTCCTGCAGGGTGGGCTGCTCGGCCTTGCCGGGTCGATCATAGGCGCGGCCGCAGGCGGGTTTGCGCTGGTGTTTTGGCACGCCTGGCTGCGCCAGCCGGACGGCAAGGAGCTGTTTCCGCTCATCCTGCAACCCTCGCTGTTCGTGATCGCGGTGCTCCTTGCCGCGCTTACCGGCGTCGCCGCGGCGGCCGTGCCGGCACTGCGCGCCGCACGCCTTGATCCGGTGGTGGCGATCCGTGGCTGACGAGGTCCTCCGTCTTGAGAAGGTGTGCAAGTCCTACAACGTTGGGACTCCGGTCGAGGTGGAGGTTCTGCGCGACATCGACCTGGTGCTTGAACGCGGCGCCCTCGTCGCTCTGATTGGCCCGTCAGGATCGGGTAAGAGCACGCTCCTCAACATCATCGGGCTCCTGGACCGCCCCACGAAAGGCCGGCTGTTCATCGAAGGCCACGACACCGCCAGGCTGGACGACGCGGCCATCACCACGCTCAGGGGCCAAAGCATCGGGTTCGTGTTCCAGTACCACTACCTCATCTCAGCATTCACCGCCGTCGAGAATGTGATGATGCCGATGCTGGCCGCCAACGTCTTTCCAACCGAAGAGATACGCGAGCGGGCGGAGGCCCTTCTCGACGAGGTCGGTCTGCTGCCATGGAAGGACAACCTCGCGAACAACATGTCGGGAGGCCAGCAGCAGCGCGTGGCCATCGCGCGCGCACTCGCCATGAGGCCGGCGCTCATTCTCGCGGATGAGCCGACGGGCAATCTCGACACAAAGTCAGCGGAAAGCGTTTTCGAAATGATGCGCCACGTCAACCAGACGAGCAGAACGACATTCCTCATAGTCACCCACAACATGAACTTGGCCGAGCGATGCGACCGGGTGGTGGAAGTCGTGGACGGCAGGATCGTCTCCTCGGTGGAGTAAGTCCGTGAGCGACTGCGCGAGGAGGTCGCTCGAAGGAGCCTGTTCGGATTGAGAAGATCACTTATCGGATAATCCGCATGTCTATGGTCGTGCGCAAACGGGATGAGCGGCTCACTCTTCTCGCCCAGGTAATGCTGCGCCGCAACCGAGCTACCGGGCAAATACGGGCCAGAGCGGTAAGGCTCAGATTGAGCGGAACATTTCCATTGCGCACTCAGCAACAGACATCGGCGCCCGGGCGGCTCGCGCTAATGAGTACACGCTCTAGCTAGGGCGACAGCCCGTAACCCGCCATGTCGCAGGCCGCCCCGCCAACTCAGGCGACAGCACGATCGGGCCATCACACCGGATTGATCAGCTTGTTGGCTCTGAGCCTCTGGGCTGCGAGCTGAACGAATGCGCGCACCTTGGCAGTAACCCGGCGGCCTTCCGGATGGACGATGTGGATGGGCAGGGGCTCCTCCTCCTGATCCGTCAGGATCGGCACGAGCTTGCCCTGCGCGATCAGCGGTGCGACCTGATAGGAGAGGATCCTGGTGATGCCCCAGCCCTGCACTGCCGCCTCGATGGCCGCGTCGTTGGTGTTGCAGAGAAGGCGCGGCGTGACGCGAACGCTGGTCTTGTCGTCCTTGCCGAAGCGCCACTCCGGCGAGGCCCACGCGCTCGTCGCAGCTACGATCCGATGCGCGGCGAGATCGGCCGGCGATTGCGGTGTCCCGAACCGTCGGAAATAGTCCGGCGCGCCGCAGACGATGCGCCGCACGGTGCCCACGCGCACCGCGCTCAGGCTGGACAAGGGCAGGTGGCCGATGCGAACCGCCACGTCGATGCCCTCCTCGATGAGGCTGGTCACCCGATCAAGGAGCAGCGCGCGGACGGAGACGCCCGGGTGGCGATCGAGATACTCCATGAGAACGGGCTGCACGTAGATGCGCCCGAACAGGACGGATGCCGACACCGTCAGCGTGCCGGTCGGCGTCGAGAATGAGCCCGCGGCGGTGGCCTCGGCCTCCTCCACATCGGCCAGGATCCGGCGGCAATCCTCGATATAGCGCTCGCCAGCCTCGGTCAGCGTCACCGAGCGGGTGGTGCGCTTGAACAGCCGCGTGCCGATGGCATCCTCCAGGCCGGCGATCGCCCGGGTGACGGCCGGCGGGCTCATGTGCAGCGCTTCGGCGGCGCGGGCAAAGCTGCCAGCTTCCGCGACCTTGGCGAAGACACGCATTGCCAGAAAGCGGTCCATGGCCTGTCATCTTATTCCGTAATTCGGAATTATCAATTGTCTACGGCATCCATTCACCAGCCCCATGAAACAATCAATATTCGGACTAGCTTGATCGTTTCGCCAGAGAGGCCATGCCATGAAGCTCTACCACCATCCCTTGTCCGGCCATTCGCATCGCGCGCGTCTCATCTGCTCGCTCCTTGGCGTCGAGGTCGATCTGGTCGAGCTGGACGTCGCAAAGCGGGCTCATAAATCGGCGGACTACCTGAAGCTCAACAGCTTCGGGCAGATCCCGCTGCTCGACGACGACGGCGTGCTGATTGCCGATTCCAACGCCATCATGGTCTATCTGGCGAAGAAGCTCGGGCGGACGGATTGGCTGCCCGAGGACCCGGCCGGCGCAGCTGGCGTGCAGCGCTGGCTCTCCGTCGCTGCGGGCCAGATCGCCTTCGGGCCTGCAGCGGCGCGTCTCGTCAATGTGTTCGGCGCGAAGCTGAATGCGGAGGAGGCGATCGCGCGCGCTCACGCCATCCTGAAGATCATCGACGCGGAGTTGCAGGGGCAGCCGTGGATCCTCGGTCGCACGCCCACCATCGCCGACATCGCGCTTTACAGCTACGTAGCCCGCGCCCCGGAGGGCAACGTCGATCTGTCGGCCTACGGCAATGTCGTGGCATGGCTGGGACGGATCGAGGCATTGCCGGGCTTCGTGCCGTTCCAGCAGACGCCCGTCGGCCTCGCCGCGGCGCAGTGAGGCCTGCGATTGGCCGACGGCGCACCCCACAGTCAGCGAGGGGACATCATCATGCCTGGCGACCATCAGGTGATCAGCCGAGCCTCGCCCTTCCATGCGGGCGAGGTGGAGTTGCAGCGGCTGACCGGGGCGGCAGAAAGGATGGATGCGGTCGGGCGCAAGGCCGTGCGCGACTTCATGCCCGACCAGCATCGCGATTTCTTCGCCCAGCTGCCATTCATCCTCATGGGCGCGGTGGATCGCGAAGGCGCCGTGTGGGCCACGCTGGCCGCGGGCGAGCCCGGCTTCGTGACCTCGCCTGACCCCAAGACGCTCCGGATCAACGCCATGCGCGACGGGGCCGATCCGGCGGATTCCGGCGTCGGCGACGGCGCCGATGTGGGGCTTCTCGGCATCGAGCTGCACACGCGCCGGCGCAACCGCATGAACGGCAGGTTGCGGAGAGAAGGCGCTGATCGCTTCATGGTCGGCGTCGAGCAAAGCTTCGGCAATTGTGCCAAATACATCCAGCTCCGCGACTTCAGCTTTGCGGCGGCCGACGGATATCCTCATGCTACGGCAACGGAGCTGAACTGGCTGGACGGCCGAGCCCGCGAGATGATCCGGTCCGCCGACACGCTCTTCGTGGCGAGCTATGTCGATCTGGCAGACGGCCGGCGCCAGGTCG
>DASURA010000133.1:0-3131 GCA_036280295.1 Hyphomicrobiaceae bacterium | reverse complement strand
AGCACGTTGCGAAACCGCAGGTAGTCGCCCATCGCCTTGGCGCGCAGCATCACCTCGGGCGAGCGCAGCATCACCGCGAACGGCCCGTGCACGGCATAGCCGCGTCCGGCCCGGAACGCCTCGGCGGCTTGGCGCTGCTCCTGCGTCAACTCGGCATCTGCAAGGGGTGGCAGGCGCTCAGCACTCATGATCACATTCCCTCGACCTTGGCTTTCGTCGCCCTGTCATTGCGCTATCATGCGGCAGAATGCCATGGCTTTCAGCACACTAGCCAAGCCGTTCATATTGTGACCACTGTTTCGTGTCACCGTTTCGTAAACTCAGCGGCGGAGCGTATATAGTTCAGGGTCATGAGCACACTCACCCAGACTGACGAAGCCATCGTCGCCCGAGTCGAGGCGGCCGGAGAGCGCATCCAGCGCGTGCAGAAGGCGGCCAGTGCCGTCGTTTTCGGCCAGGAGCAGGTGATCGAGCACACGCTGATCACGCTGCTGTGCGGCGGCCACGCGCTGCTGATCGGCGTGCCAGGCCTCGCCAAGACGCTGCTGGTGGAGACGCTCGGCAAGATCCTTGGGCTGGACGCCAAGCGCATCCAGTTCACGCCCGACCTGATGCCGTCCGATATCATCGGCTCGGAGGTGCTGGAGGATGACGGCGGCGGGGTTGGCCGGCGCAGCTTCCGCTTCATCAAGGGGCCGATCTTCGCCCAGCTGCTGATGGCCGACGAGATCAACCGCGCCAGCCCGAAGACGCAGTCGGCGCTGCTGCAGGCGATGCAGGAGCACCACGTCACCGTGGCCGGGCAGCGCCATGACGTGCCCGCCCCCTTCCATGTGCTGGCGACGCAGAATCCACTGGAGCAGGAAGGCACCTACCCCCTGCCCGAGGCGCAGCTTGACCGCTTCCTGCTCCAGATCGACGTGAGCTATCCCGACCAGGGCGCGGAGCGGCGCATGCTGTTCGCCACCACCGGCAACGAGGAGCGCCGTGTCGAGCAGGTGCTGACGGCGCAGGAGCTGCAGTCGATGCAGCGCCTGGTGCGGCTGCTGCCGGTTCCCGACAAGGTGGTGGAGGCGATTCTGCAGCTTGCCCGCTCGGCCCGGCCGGGTACCGGCGCCGGGGCCGATACCGACCGGCTGATCGCCTGGGGCCCCGGGCCTCGTGCCAGCCAGGCGCTGATGCTCGCCGTCCGCGCCAAGGCCCTGATCGAGGGGCGCTTGGCGCCATCGGTCGACGATGTCATTGCGCTGGCCGAGCCGATCCTCAAGCACCGCATGGCGCTCACATTCACGGCACGCGCCGAGGGTGAGACGGCGAGCGGGGTCATCAATCGCCTGACGGCAGCGCTAGGATAAGCTGGTGGCAGCACGCGGGTCTGCGACAGAAGCCGGCGCAGCGGGCGTCTTCCAGCTTGAAGGCGAGGCGCATTCGCTCGCCGATCGTCTTCCCGAGCTGCTGCTTGAATCCCTGCGGGTGGCAAACACCGTGGCGCACGGCATCCACGGCCGCCGCCGCGCCGGCACGGGCGAGACCTTTTGGCAGTTCCGGCAGTTCCAGGGCGGCGATTCTGCCACGGTGATCGACTGGCGCCGCTCGGCTGGCTCCGACACGCTGTTCGTGCGTGAGCGCGAGTGGGAGGCCTCGCACACCTTCTGGCTGTGGCCGGACGTTTCCCCGTCGATGGCGTTCCGCAGCCACCTGGCGCCGGTCGAGAAGCGCGACCGGGCGCTGGTGCTGACGCTGGCGGTGGCCGAGATGCTGGTGCGCGCCGGCGAGCGCGTCGCCCTGCTCGGGCTGACGCCGCCACTCGCCAGCCGCAAGGCGACAACGCGCATCGCCGAGGCCCTGGCCGCCCACGAGGGCAGCGAGTTCCTGCGTGCCAGCCTGCCGCCCAAGGTGCGGCTGTCGCGTTTCTCCAGTGCCATCCTGGTCAGCGACTTCCTCGACCCGCCGGAGGCGATTGTCCGACGCTTCAACGAGATGGCGGAAGGCGGCGTACAGGGACATCTGATCCAGGTGCTTGATCCGGCCGAGGAGACGCTGGCCTACGAGGGGCGCATCGAGTTCCGGGCGGCCGAGGGCGAGGAGCGCTGGATTGCCGACCGCGCCGAGACGCTGCGCGGCGATTACATGCGCAAGCTCGCGGCGCACCGGGCCGAGATCGAGGCGGCGGCGCGCCGGATCGGCTGGTCGTTCCTGGCGCATCATACCGATCGCCCGGCCGCCGAGCCGCTTCTTACGCTGATCATGCGGTTGCAGGGCATGGCAGGCGACTATCGCTGGAAGCCGGACGCGCCGCCCCCCGCAGCAGCTTCGAGAGATGCTGGATGACGCTCGGCCCCATCGCATTTCTGAGCCCTGCACTGCTGGCCGGCCTGCTGGCGCTGCCGCTGATCTGGTGGCTGCTGCGCGCAGTGCCGCCGCGGCCGCAGCGCATCGCCTTCCCGCCGACGCGCATCCTGGTCGGCATCGAGAGCCGCGAGAAGACGCCGGCCAAGACCCCCTGGTGGCTGACCCTCATCCGTATGCTGGCGGCGGCGCTTGTCATTCTCGCGCTGGCCGAGCCGGTGCTGAACCCCAACCGCGAGACGGCGCTGGCAGGCTCCGGTCCGGTGATCCTGGTAGTGGACAACGGTTGGGCAGCTGCCACGCATTGGCAGTCGCGTACCTTCATGCTGGAGCGGCTGATCGCCGAGGCCGAGGCGCAGAGCCGCCCGGTGATGGTGGTGCCAACCGCCAACACAACCAAGACCATCAGCGCCCGCATCGAGGCCCCGGTGGCGGCGCGCTCAACCGCGGCTGCGGTCCAGCCGCAGCCCTTCGCGCCGGATCGCTCAGCCGTGGCTCAGGCCATCGCCGCGGCGCTGGGCAATACCCCTGGCGCCAGTGTGGTATGGCTGGCCGACGGCATCGATCATGACGAAACCGCGCGCGCCTTCGCCGAGCGGCTTAAGGGCCTCGCCCCGAGTGGCCTGTCGGTGGTCGAGGCTGGGCCGATGCAGGAAGCGCTTGGCACCAGCGCCACGATCGCCAGCGGCGGACGCCTGGAGGCGCAGGTGCTCCGCGCCACTGCCGGGCCGGTACGCAGCGGCACCCTGCATGCGCTTTCAGGCCGTGGCCAGCGCCTGGGC
>DASURA010000132.1:0-6010 GCA_036280295.1 Hyphomicrobiaceae bacterium | reverse complement strand
AGCCGATGATCATCGGCCGCAACTTCCTCACCAAGATCAACGCCAATATCGGCAACTCCGCCGTGACCTCGTCGGTCGAGGAGGAAGTCGACAAGATGGTGTGGGCGATCCGCTGGGGCGCCGACACGGTGATGGACCTCTCGACGGGCCGCAACATCCACACCACGCGCGAGTGGATCCTGCGCAACGCGCCGGTGCCGATCGGCACCGTGCCGATCTACCAGGCTTTGGAGAAATGCGGCGGCGATCCGGTCAAGCTCACCTGGGAGCTCTACCGCGACACCCTGATCGAGCAGTGCGAGCAGGGCGTGGACTACTTCACCATTCACGCCGGGGTGCGCCTGCCCTACGTGCCGCTCACCGCCAACCGCACCACCGGCATCGTCTCCCGCGGCGGCTCGATCATGGCCAAGTGGTGCCTGGCGCATCACCGCGAGAGCTTCCTCTACGAGCGATTCGAGGAGATCTGCGACATCATGCGGGCGTATGATGTCTCCTTCTCCCTGGGCGATGGCCTGCGTCCCGGCTCGATCGCCGACGCCAACGACCGCGCCCAGTTCGCCGAGCTGGAGACGCTGGGCGAGCTGACCAGGATCGCCTGGGCGAAGGGCTGCCAGGTGATGATCGAGGGCCCCGGCCATGTGCCGATGCACAAGATCAAGATCAACATGGACAAGCAGCTGGCTGAATGCGGCGAGGCGCCGTTCTATACGCTCGGGCCGCTCACGACGGATATTGCTCCGGGCTACGACCACATCACGTCCGGCATCGGCGCCGCGATGATCGGCTGGTTCGGCACCGCCATGCTCTGCTACGTCACGCCCAAGGAGCATCTGGGCCTGCCCGACCGCGACGACGTGAAGACGGGCGTCATCACCTACAAGCTCGCCGCCCACGCCGCCGACCTTGCCAAAGGCCACCCGGCCGCGCAGTTGCGCGACGATGCGTTGAGCAAGGCCCGCTTCGACTTCCGCTGGGAGGACCAGTTCAACCTCTCGCTGGATCCGGACACGGCCCGCTCCATGCACGACGAGACGCTCCCCAAGGAGGCGCACAAGGTCGCCCACTTCTGCTCCATGTGCGGGCCGAAGTTCTGCTCGATGGAGATCACCCAGCAGGTGCGGGATTATGCGGCGAAGCTCAATGAGCGCGCCGTGGAGATCGCCCAGGAGACGACGGTGGTGGATCCGCAGGCGGCAATCGCCGACCCCACCCGCGAAGCGGGCATGCGTGAGATGAGCCAGAAGTTCCGCGACATGGGCGGGGAGGTGTACGTCGACGCCGACAAGGCGAAGGCGGCGAACAAGGCGCTGGGGTGATATTGCCCGACTTCCGAGGACTGCCGCGTGGACACAGCGGAAGCTGGCCAAGGAGAGGTTGTGGGATGCGCGGGCTGATTTAAGCGCTCGTTACGACGCTGCTCCTTGGCGCGCCGGAGGGCCCACGCTTGCTTCGAGCGCGGTGCCAGCTACGAGAAGCTCCTCGCGAAGGCGTCTGCCGTGTTTGTCGGTCGCATCGTCCGCACCGGGAGGCGGGAACGATAGTAAAAAACGATCGCTTCCCGCCGAAGCCGGTCGTTGCAGGCACGTTCCGTGTGGTGGGCGTGCCGAAGGGCGAGCCACCAGCCGATGGCAAGGTGAGAGCACGCGCCAGCCAATTCTATAACGTGGCCCTGCTGGCCGGCCAGGACTACGCGATCTTCCTCTATGGAGACAGCTTCATTCATAGCCACCTCCACGCTACCACACCTCTCTGGCTCGCCGCGAAGCCCGACGCGAGCCGCCTGCTGGAGCAGCTTCACGAGCAGGAGACGGAAGAGTGGCGTCGCTTCCGCCAGCCTGGCTTTTGGAAAGAATGCACACGCCAAGCATCGGACGAGGAGGCGTTCGCCGAGGCCACCACGGTGTTCTGTGGGCGCCTTAACCGCACTGAGGAGATCGCGGTCGCGCCCAGCGGCGATGTGCCACCGACGCCGGTCATCGAGGCGACCTTCAAGGTTCTCGACGTTCTGAAGGGGCAAGCGGCGACGGAGGTAAGAGCGCGAAGCGTGGAGGGGGTGCACAAGTCCTGCATGCCTTTTCCGCCCGAGCCGAACCTTGTGCCGGGCAACGATTTCTGATCTTCCTCGACCAGGACAAAGTCATTCGCCGTGGATGGAACCTGAGCTTCCGCGGCGGCACGTTTGATCCTGCGATTGGCGCCCGCTACCGCAAGAAACCGCTCGGCCCGGGCGACAAGGCTCCAGCAGCGGCTCCAGCGCGCTCGCCCCCGCCGAGCGGGCTATGGTGAGGTCGGCTGCAGGTGACCGACGGACGCATGCTCGCTCGCTCCGTCGCCCAACCATCCAACCGACGCAGATCGGCTGGCAAATGCGGTGCAGCATCGTCCGTGCATTTCGAGAAGAATATTTTACAAAAAAGCAAATCATGCTTGCAAAAAGGCTGTGTGCGTGCTATACAAGCTGCCATGAGCACTCTGGCGCAGCGAAAAATGACCGTCGACGAATTCCTGGCCTGGGCCGAGGGACGCGAGGGCCGCTGGGAGCTCTACAACGGGGTGCCCTACCAGATGGCTCCAGAGCGGACGCGGCATGCCAAAATCAAGGGCGCAATCTATCTAGCATTGCTGCGGGCTGTTCAGGAGGCTGGCGTTCCGTGTCATGTGCTGCCTGACGGCGTGGGAGTACGCATCTCGCAACATGTGATGCACATACCCGATGCGCAGGTTTATTGCGGACCGGAGCTGGATGCCCTTGAGGTGCCCAATCCGGCGATCGTGGCCGAGGTGATCTCGCCGTCGACGCGCAAGTTCGACGAAACGGTGAAGCTCAACGGCTATTTCAGCCTGCCCAGTGTGCACCACTACCTGATCGTCGATCCCGACGGCCCGCCCGTCGTCCATCACAGCCGCCAGGTGGACGGGACGATCCTGAGATCGGTGGTGCACGACGGCTCCCTCACTCTGTCGCCACCGGGAATCAAGCTGGGAGTGGCGGAGCTATTGGCGGCAGCGTAGGGTACCGCGCGGCTAGAACCCCAGCATAGAGAAGATCAGGGCAAGGACCCACATCACCGCGGCCACGAACGAGGTCCACAGCGCGAAGGTGAGATAGGTCTCGCGCATCACGCTGGCGGTGAGCTGCTGCGCCGCGGCCGGCGGAGGGCGCTCCGCCTCGCTCAGGTAAAGCCACATCTCGGTGCGGCGATATGGCTTCCAGCGCGCCTCGACCGACTTGAGGAGGAGGATGCTCGTCATCAGCAAGGTAAGCGCCCCGCCCGATTGAAAAGCCACCCGTGGCTGGAAGGACAGGCCGATCATCAAGCAGAAGATGGCCAGCGATCCGAACGCACACGCCCGCAAGACCGTCGAATAGGCGACCTGGCGCATCTTTTCCATGGCTACAACCATCCACAAGATCGGCAGCGGGCAGCCCGCACGCCACCCGTTTCGACCTTGGGTTGTAGCGTTCCGGCGTAGCGCCGCTTTCACAATCGTGTGGGCACACCGGCAAACAGGCCGGAATCGGCCCTGTACCTTTATCAGAGGCCATAAACGAGAAGATTGCCCGCGGCGGGCATGGCCAGGATCGCCGTCCCGGCAAGCCAGATCCACAGCGAGGCTTCCGTTGAGTCGTCCTTGGCGCCGACAAGGCGCTCGTAGAGCGCCGCCGGCAGACCGGCGAGGATCAGCGTGGCTGTCGAGATCATCAGCGACGCGAACAGGGCAATCAGCGGCAAGCTGCCAAACAGCGGTGCCGCCATGAGCTGTTGGCTGTATGCGAACGCGAGCAGATAGAGCGGGTGGAAGAACGGAAGGCCGTTGACCATGCCGAAGAAGGCAATGCCGACGTAGGTGAGGTTGCGGCTCATGATGCGGCTCCAGGCACCGGCAGCAGACCGGAGATGCGATAGACGACGAGCAGGCCAAGTCGCAGCCAGAACAGCCACACAAAGGCGAAGAGCAGCAGAACGACGGGTGGGGCTGCCTTGGGCGTCACGCGGGAAACGGCCGCCGCGACCGGCTCCGTCGTATTGCAGAAGAAGCGCCAGATGTAGTTGCTCGAGTCGGGCTCGAGAAGCAGGCCCAGCACCACCCGGCCGAGCACGGTGTACATGAGCACCGCCAGAACATAATCCGGCACGTAATAGTACCAGTAGGTGAGAAACGCGCCCAACATCTTCTCCCCCAAATGCGATCAGCCCCTTCGGGCCTGCCCCCCGCAAACAGCGGGGGCCCGGAGGCCCCCGCCAGGATAGACCGACCTTAAGCTCACGCTCAGTCCGTCTTCTCCGCAAGAACCGTCTGGCCGCGCGGCTTTCGGATCTCGTCGATGAAGGCCATCATCTCTGCCGACGGCGGCTTGGTGAAGAGGCTCACCACGTAAATCACGACGAAGCCGAGGGGTGCACCCAACAGGCCGCAGCTGATGTTGCCGAGGTTGAACCAGCCGACCTTGCCTGCCATCGGATGCGACGCCGCCACCCAGGTCTCGAACGCGTTCGGCTGCGCCATCGTCTTGGCGAGATCGACCACGGGAGCACCGGTGACCGGGTGCAGCAGCGACGACATGCCGAAGTAGGCAACGCCGTAGCCCGGGAAGTAGCGGGTGCACACCAAGTAGAAGATGCACAGTCCGAACCCGGCAATGATGCCGGCGACGGCTGCCGCCGATGTGGTGCGCTTCCACCAGATGCCCATCACCAGCGCCGGGAAGTTCCCCGCCATGGCCAACGAGAACGCCCAGCCGACCATGGCGAGGATGTCGCCTGGCCTGGTCGATGCGGTTGCAGCCGCGGCTATGGCCACGAACAACAACAGCACGCGGGCCACGATCAGCCGCTTTGCCGTCTGGGTCGCACCGATCCAGAACGGCGCCACCAGCAGCATCGTCACCACGAATGTCGCCAGCAACAGCACGTTCCAGCGCACCTG
This sequence comes from Hyphomicrobiaceae bacterium, assembly GCA_036280295.1. Lineage (GTDB taxonomy): Bacteria > Pseudomonadota > Alphaproteobacteria > Rhizobiales > Hyphomicrobiaceae > AWTP1-13. Next base: position 1,078 of record DASURA010000132.1, on the reverse strand, counting down.
TCCTGCCGTGACCAAGGCATCAGGCAGCCATCCTCCCGGCACCACGCTGGCACCCGTGAGGGTCGCGATGATGAGGAGGAACACCACGCCGATGACAGCGATCGCGGCTGCACGGATCGTCGACTGCAGAGGCGTGATCATCTTGTAGTAGATGTCATGGCTGAGTGCGTTGGCGATGGCGAGCAGCAGACCGTCGGCGGTCGACAAGGCGGCCGCGAGACCACCGGCAGCCACCAGGCCCGAGATCACGTACGGCAGGCCCGCGATCTCCGGCGTGGAGAGCACGATCACGTCCGTATTGATCACGAAGTCCTGCAGACGCACGAAGCCGGGGTGGCCGGCGACGGCCTTGCAGGCTGCGGCCACGGCGTCCAGACTTGCGGCGTTCTGGCCGCAAATCTTGATCAGGCCCAGCTCGCCCCAGGTGAACAGCCACGGCCTGAGATCCGCCAGATCCCTGCCGATGATGTTGGTGTACACCTCCAGCTTGGAGAACGCCGCGTAGGCCGGCGCCGAGAAGTACAGCAGGAAGATGAAGAACAGCGACCAGGCCACCGACTTGCGCGCATCACGCACGCTGGGCGTGGTGAAGTAGCGCATCAGGATGTGTGGCAGCGAGGCGGTGCCCACCATCATGCAGATGATGATGCCGAAGAAGTTGAGCGGCGAGTAGGTGAGGAAGGGCTGGATGTGCGGCTTGAGAGCCCCCGGGCCGGTGGTCGCGGCCAGGCCCTTCGCCAGCATCTCCTGCTCGCGCGCCGTGATGTCGGCGATCGCCTGCCCGTAGGTGAGCTCAGGAATCGGGATGCCATAGTGCTGGGTGGAGAGGATGATGATGGGCGTGAGATAGGCGATGATCAGCACGATATACTGGGCGATCTGCGTCCACGTCACCGCGCGCATCCCGCCCATCATTGAGCACAGCAGGATGCCCGATAGGCCCACGAACACGGCGATCTCGAACGGCATGCCGAGGAATCGCGAGGCGATGATGCCTGTGCCGTAGACCTGCGCCGTTACGTACGTAAACGAGCAGCACACCAGCACGATCACGCCCAGGAACCGGGCGACGTTGCCG
>DASURA010000131.1:0-5029 GCA_036280295.1 Hyphomicrobiaceae bacterium | reverse complement strand
CTTGTCGAATTCGTGCCGCGTATCGCCCGAGCGATCCATTACGATCTGGATACCCATGTTACGCTCCTTTTGGGTCAGCCGGTTTCTATCCTAGCGCGATAAATCTGAACTTGCCACCGCAATTGGGGTTCATTTGGGCGGCGCCATGACCGCAAGATCATCAACAACCTGCGACCGGGTTTGCGCAATGCGGGATGTAGCGGCTCACCATTCAGGTATCTCGCCGATTGCGTTTTCAGGGCGTGGACTTGAGGCGGCGCCGCTTCTCGCTTCTCGCGGCCGGCACATCCCTGGGGCACCTCATCTGATGTGGCGCATGCCACGCATGCGCTGCGGGGAGGCAAGAGCGTGCAGTGACCGCGACGCATCCGGATGCGATGCGCAACTGAAGCGCTGCGAATCACGCTAAAGAAAGAGGCATGGAGCCCGATGCCTCACGCGCCGGTGCTCCGACCACAAGCGCCCGGTGCTTCCTCGCAGAGGACCGGGTCATCCCAGATGACTGGGGCCTTCGGTTCACTCCCTTGGGGGCCGAAGGCCCTTTTTCATGGGGGGTGGGCTTCAGGGGCGAAGCTACTCCAGCGCCAAAGCCCGTAGCCCTTCCCGGTACGTCGGGTACAGCAGCTCTACGTCCAGGTCGCGGCGGATGCGCTCATTCTTGACGCGCTTGCACTCGCTCCAGAAGCTGGCGGCCATACTGGAGAGGCCGGCCGCCTCGAAGGCCACCGTCGGCGGAATGGGGAGGCCCAGCAACTCGGCGGCGTAGGCGACGACATCCTCGGGCGGCGCTGGCTCGTCGTCGCTGATATTGAAGATGCTGTGTCCCGTGCCCTGGTCAATGGCTGCCGCCAGCACTCGGGCAATGTCGTCGACGTGGATGCGGTTGAAGACCTGGCCGGGCTTGACGATACGCCGCGCCGTGCCGGAGCGGAGGCTGTCGATCACGCTGCGCCCGGGACCATAGATGCCGGCAAGGCGGAACACCTCCACTCTGCGGCCAGCGGAGAGGCCGAACTCGAGCCAGGCCGTCTCAGCCTGCACGCGGCGCAGACTGCGCTCCGTCAGCGGACGGACGGGGCTTGTCTCGTCCACCCATGCGCCCTTGGCATCGCCGTAGACTCCCACGGTGGAGAGATAGGCGATCCACGCCAGGTCGGGCAGCGCCGCGATATCGTCGGCAAAATCGCGCAGCACCGGATCACCTTCGAGATCCGGCGGAATGCTGACGAGCAGGTGGGTGGTGCCGGCGAGCAGGCTGCGTACCGTGGCCGACGGACCGTCGCCCTTGTAGGCGGCAAGCGTGGCGCCGTCCTCATCAGGCGCTTCCGGGCTGGTGCGCGTGCCGGCAACCGCGTCCAGCCGTGGGCTCAGCTTGCGCGCCAGCGCCTCGGCCGAATAGCCGTATCCGAATGAGAACAGCCGCATCAGGGAGCCTCCATGCCCCACTCGGCGAGCACCGTCGAATCGGCCTCGCCTGGCGCATGATAGCTCCTGGCCGCAGCCCAGGCTTGATCATCGGCAAGCTGGCTGAACGCCCACACGGCCATGGCGCGCACGAGCGGGGAAGGGTCGGCGAGCAGCCGCTCGACCGCCGGCCGCAGGCCGGCGTCGCCGGAGTTGCCGGCGGCGATCAGGGCATTGCGAACCACGCGGTCGCGCCCTGTGCGCTTGATGGGCGTGCCGGCGAAGCGGGCGCGGAACTGGGCGTCGTCGAGCGCCAGCAGCTCGGCGAGAGGCGGCGACCGGGCCGCCTCGCGGGCCTTGAGCTTCGCCACGCGCGCCGTGGCAGCGAACTTGTTCCATGGGCAGACGGCCAGGCAGTCGTCGCAGCCGAACACGCGGTTGCCGATGGCCTTGCGGAAGTCGCGGGGGATATGGCCCTTGTGCTCGATGGTGAGGTAGGCGATGCAGCGGCGCGCGTCGAGCTGGTAGGGGGCGGGAAACGCCTGCGTCGGGCAGATGTCGAGGCAGCGCCGACAGCTGCCGCAGTGATCCGCCTCCGACGCATCGGCTGGCATTTCGGCGGTGGTGAGAATGGCACCAAGGAACAGCCACGAGCCGTGCCCGCGTGAGACGAGGTTGGTGTGCTTGCCCTGCCAGCCGAGGCCTGCCGCCTGCGCCAGCGGCTTCTCCATCAGCGGCGCGGTATCGACGAACACCTTCACTTCGGCTCTGCTTGCCTGAGCCAGCGCGCGGGCCACGTGCTTGAGGCCGGCCTTGACCACGTCGTGGTAGTCGGCCGACTGGGCATAGCGCGAGATGGCGCCGCGGGAGGGCTGCGCCAGCACCGCCAGCGGGTCATCCTCAGGCGCATAGCTCATGCCCAGCATGATGATGGAGCGTGCCTCGGGCCACAGCACGCCCGGGTGACCACGCCGCTCCGCCGTCGTCGCCATCCAGGCCATATCGCCGTGCCAGCCCTCGCACAGGAAGCGTGCGAGCCGCTCGGCCAATTCAGGGCCAATGGCGGCGGGCGTCGTCACCCGCGCGGCGGCGAATCCGGCGGCTTGCGCCTCGACGCACACGAGCTGTTTCAGTCTTGCCGGAGTTGCACTGCTGTCCACACCGCCCCAATAGGTGCTTGCGGACGGTGGAGCAAGGTGCCGATCCGCGACCGTTTGGTTAAAGACGCTGCTGAAGAGCAAATCTACGCGAGCTTGTACCTGGCCGCGGCGAGGAGGCAGCGAGTGCGGCCGACGAATCAACCCTCGGCCTTCTACTCCGCCGCCTCCCGCGGCGCATACCCCATCTTGGCGTTGAGCTTATCCAAGAGGTCTGCGGCTGCCGCCGGGATGTTGGTCCCCGGCCCGAACACCGCGGTGGCGCCGGCCTTGTACAGGGCGGCGTAGTCCGACGGGGGGATGACACCGCCGACGACGATCATGATGTCGGCGCGGCCGTCCTTCTCCAGGGCCTTCACCAGGTCGGGCACAAGGGTCAGGTGCCCCGCCGCCAGCGACGACACGCCGATAACGTGCACGTCGTTCTCCACCGCCTGCCGCGCCGCCTCATCGGGGGTGGCGAACAGCGGGCCGAGGTCGACCTCGAAACCTAGGTCGGCGAACGCCGAGGCGATCACCTTCTGGCCGCGGTCGTGGCCATCCTGGCCCATCTTGGCGACCAGGATGCGCGGGCGGCGCCCGTCGGCGGCCTCGAAGGCGGCGCACATGGCGCGCACCCGCTCGACTTGCGATGCCATGCTTCCGGCCTCCGTGCTGTAGACGCCGGAGACGATGCGCACGTCCGCGCGGTGCCGGCCCCAGACCTTCTCCAGCGCATCCGAGATCTCGCCAACGGTCGCCTTGGCGCGGGCGGCGTTGACAGCCAGCTCCAGCAGGTTGCCCGAGCCGGCGCCGGCGGCATCCGTCAGCGCCGCCAGCGCAGATCCCACCGCAGCCGGATCGCGCTCAGCCTTAAGGCGGGCGAGCTTGGCGATCTGGCTGTCGCGCACGGCGTTATTGTCGACCTTGAGGACCTCGATGTCGGCCTCGCCCATCACCTGGTACTTGTTCACCCCGACGATGGTCTGAGCGCCGCTATCGATGCGCGCCTGCGTCCGCGCCGAGGCCTCCTCGATGCGCATCTTGGGGATGCTGGCGGCGATCGCCTTGGCCATGCCGCCCAGGCTTTCCACCTCGTCGATGTGAGCCTGCGCCTTGCGCACCAGCTCGCAGGTGAGGCGCTCGACGTAGTGGCTGCCGCCCCACGGATCGATGACACGGGCTGTGCCGGTCTCCTGCCGGATGAAGAGCTGGGTGTTGCGGGCGATGCGGGCGGAGAAGTCGGTGGGAAGCGCAATCGCCTCATCGAGGGCGTTGGTGTGCAGCGACTGAGTGCCGCCGTGCGTGGCCGCCAGCGCCTCAATGGCCGTGCGCGTGACGTTGTTGAACGGGTCCTGTGCCGTGAGGCTCCAGCCGCTCGTCTGGCAGTGGGTGCGCAGGGCGAGCGACTTGTCGTTCTCGGGGGCGAACTCGGTCTTGATCAGCTTTGCCCACAGCAGGCGCGCGGCCCTCAGCTTCGCCACCTCCATGAAGAAGTTCATGCCGATGCCGAAGAAGAAAGACAGCCGCGGCGCAAACGCATCAATAGCGAGGCCGGCCTTCACGCCCGCCCGCGCGTACTCCACGCCATCTGCCAGCGTATACGCGAGCTCCAGGTCCGCCGTCGCCCCGGCCTCCTGCATATGGTAGCCGGAGATCGAGATGGAGTTGAACTTGGGCATTCTCTGCGAGGTGTAGGCAAAGATGTCCGAGATGATCCGCATCGAAGGCTCGGGCGGATAGATGTACGTGTTCCGCACCATGAATTCTTTGAGGATGTCGTTCTGGATGGTGCCGGCCAGCTTTTCCGGCGGCACACCCTGCTCCTCGCCGGCGACGATGTAGAGCGCCATGATCGGCAGCACGGCGCCGTTCATCGTCATCGACACTGTCATGTCGGCGAGCGGGATGCCGCCAAACAGCGTGCGCATGTCGAGAATCGAATCGATCGCCACACCCGCCATGCCCACATCGCCCTTCACGCGTGCGTGGTCGGAATCGTAGCCGCGGTGGGTGGCGAGGTCGAAGGCCACCGAAAGGCCCTTCTGGCCGGCGGCGATGTTGCGGCGGTAGAAGGCGTTGGAATCTTCCGCCGTGGAGAAGCCGGCGTACTGGCGCACCGTCCACGGCTGGGTGACGTACATGGTGGGATACGGTCCGCGCAGGTAGGGCGCGATGCCGGGATACCCGTCAAGGAAGTCGAGGCCGGCGGTATCCGCCTCGCAATACACGCGCTGCACGGCAATGCCTTCCGGCGTCAGCCAGGGCTCGCCGCTGCGGGCGGGCGCGTGGCCACCGGCGGGGCCAAGCTCGACGGTCGTGAAATCGGGGATCCTGCTCATGCGCCCGAGTTTGCCCCAGACGCCGCCTGCTCTCAACATTCGTCTTTGGCGCAGGGGGCTGCTGCAGCCGCGACCCGCTCCCGTGATGCCTGCTCTGCAATCGGTTCAGGTTCCCTTGACCCGCCGGTGGGGCGTAAGCTGAGCCTT
>DASURA010000130.1:0-8736 GCA_036280295.1 Hyphomicrobiaceae bacterium | reverse complement strand
GCCCGAGCACAAAGGCAAGGAGCCACTCGCGCGCCCTTCTTCCTCGGAGTGTGACTTGCGAATGATACCAACGTTTAGGCGACGACGGCAGACCTTGAAGGAGGGCTACCCGCGAATACCAATGGGATCCCCCTCCCCGTGGTGGGGAGGGGTTAGGGGCGGGGGGACTCCCGACATCAGATGTTCTGCAATCCCCCTCATCCTGTCCCTCCCCCACAAGGGGGGAGGGGACGATGTGGCGAGCGTCACGGCGCTCAAGCATCGGATGACTGCGCAATCTCAGCTCAGCGGCGGCCATACGAGACGCGGTAGACGGCGCCGTTGTGGTCGTCCGAGATCAGGATCGACCCGTCGGGCTGCTGCAGAATGTCGACCGGCCGGCCGACGTACTCGTTGTTCTTGACCCAGCCGGTGACGAACGGCTCGACCTTGGTGATGTTGCTCTTGGAGTCGAGGTAGGCCACCGCCACATCGGCGTATTTCTTGGTGCGGTTCCATGCTCCGTGCCGGGCGATGAAGATGGCGCCGCGATACTTGGAGGGGAACGACTTGCCGGTATAGAACTTCATGCCGAGCGGCGCGGCGTGCGGTCCGAGCGTGACCGCCGGCTTGACGTAGTCGGCGCACGACTTGCCCCAGCCATACTGCGGGTCGGTCATGATGCCGGAGTGGCAGTAAGGATAGCCGAAGTTGTCCTTGCCGGGGTTCTTGACGACGTTGAGCTCGTCGAGCGGCATGTCCTCGGAGAGCCAGTCGCGCTGGTTGTCTGTGAACCACAGCTGCTTGGTCTTGGGGTGGAAATCAAGACCCACAGAGTTGCGCACACCGCGGGCCACGATCTCCTTGCCGCTGCCGTCGGCGTTGATGCGGAAGATCTGCGCGTACTTGGCGGGGTCGGGCTCGCAGATGTTGCAGTTGGCGCCGACCGGCACATAGAGCTTGCCGTCTGGCCCGAAGCGCAGGAACTTCCAGCCGTGCGGAACATCGCCTGGCAGGTCGGTGAAAACATCGACCGGCGCCGGCGGGTTGTCGAGGTTGTCCTCGATCTTGTCGTAGCGTGTGATCTTCTTGGGCGTGGCGACGTACAGCGAGCCATCGCGGAACTCGATGCCGGCCGGCAGCTCAAGCCCCGAGGCGATCGTCTTGACCTCGCGCTTGCCCTTCTCCTTCTCGACGATGGCATAGATCTTGCCGGCAACGAACAGCGAGCTGACGAAGATGGTGCCCTTGTCGCCGCGACGCAGCGCGCGGGCATCCAGCAGCCCGGGCTGGAATACCTCGACCTTGAAGCCGGCCGGCACCTGCAGCTTGGGAAGCTGGTCGGCGGGAGTGGGAATTGGCGGCGCCGCCACCGGCGCCATCTGCGCGCCGGGCCCAGCCTTCGGCTTGCCGATGGCCCAGAACGGCGGCTCCTCCTCCTTCTTCTCCTGCGCATAGGCGCAGCTTACGGCGATAAGGCTTGCCGCTGCAAAGCTTGCAGCAAGGATGGTCGCAGCAACGGGGCTGCGCGTGCTCGGCGGGCGCATGACTTTCCTCCTCTGTCAGGCGTTTCCGAATGCCGTGCGTACCCGTGCGGCTGCCACGGTGTGCACGTCTCGATCGGCAGGCTTGTCTCCCTCGCCTTGACGGATGAGGTTAGTCCCCGGCGTCGCGTGCTGGCAAGCTTGGTGTCACAGGGTGTCGCAGATTAGTGCCAGACCCTCCTGGGTCTGACATCAACATGCCCTGTCAGTCCGAGGACAGCATTGCTGCCAGACCGGAGGGTCCGACACCTCACAGGCACAGGCGCTGATAGGCGGCGCACTTGGGAAGCGGGGCCGTCTGCGAGAGAACAAATTGATAATGCCCGTCAGGTCCGCGGTCGAAGAAGTCGACCGACTTGAAGCCCAGCTCCTTGGCGCGTGCCAGCACCGCGCCGTTGGTGAGCGCGCGCGAGACGAAGTCCTTGGAGAAGTGGCCAAGGAAGATCAGTGTCGGCGTCGGCGCCACCGGGCCGTCATAGACCAGCACGCTGACGCTGACGCCGTTTGCGATCAGGATCTTCTCCAGCCCCTGGGCATAGACGCGGCGCTCGTCGTGCTCGACCTGCTCGTGCGAGAGCTGCGGCGTCTCGCGCGGCGGCGCCGGCTGCGGACGAGCTGGCGGCAGCGAGCCGGTCTCGATGGCCCGCGTATGCGTCCGGCGCGGCGACTGCGGTGACCATCCGGTCGAATAGGAGGAATAGTGCCGGTGGGCGCCGCCGGTTTCGTCGTCGCCGGCACAGCCGGCCATCCCGCCGGCCAAAAGGATCAACGCGGCCAAGAGTGCGCGCTTCATCGTCGGTTCCCTGAAACCTACGCGGCACACATGAGTGATGTGAGACAGCTACTTGATTCCCGGCCAATGCGTGTCACGCGGAGGCAACAGGTGGCCGCAGTCGGCAATCGAAGCAGGGTGTAACAAGGAGCCACCGTGCACCGTATCAGCCTCGCCACGCGCGATGACCGTCCCGGTGCAACGCGGCTGACGCCTTGTTGCACCCTGCAGCCTCACACGTTGAGCAGCAGCACGACGCCCAACACGATCAGGGCGATGCCGGCGGCCTCGCGCGAGGCCAGCCTCTGCTTGAACAGGTTGCGCGACAGGACCTGGGCAAACAGGATCTCGATCAGCGCCAGGGTGCGCACCTTGGCGGCGGTCTCGATCGCAAAAGCGAGGAACCACATCTGCGAGGCGAAGGCGCCAGTAAAGCCCGCCAGCAGCGACGGCCGCCACAGCCTGAGGATCGCCAGCAGCGCCTTGCGGTCGAAGCACCACAGGTACGCGGACAACAGAACGGTCTGGATCAGCAGGCCCAGGGCCAGCGTGACGGTCGCGCCCATGACGAAGCTTGGCGTCTCGAGCCCACGGATGCCGCCGCGGAAGCCGATGGCGGCAATGGCAAACAGCGCCCCGGAGCCGACGCCGAGCAGGGCCGGCTGCCAGGAGAACGCCTCGCCGCCGCGGCTGCGCGGCCACGACACCATGAGCACACCGGCGGTGGCGATGGCAATGGCGGTCGCGACGCCGGGCGTCACATGATCGCCGAGAAACGCCAACCCGAACACGGCGACCTGGATCGGCTCGGTCTTGGCATAGGCTGTCACCACTACAAACGAGCGCTCGCGCATGGCGGCGAGCAGCAGCGCCGTGGCGGCGATCTGGGCCACCGACGCCGCCATCGACCAGGCCAGCGTGGCCGTGGTGAGCGCCGGCAACGGCAGCCCGGTACCGAGGCGCACCAGGACCAGGAAAAGGAGGGCGAACGGCAGGCCGAACAGGAAGCGGACGTGCGTGGCACCGACGGTGCCGAGCGTGTCGGTCAGCTCACGCTGCTGGGCATTGCGCAGCACCTGGCCGACCGAGGCCACAACCGTGAAGATGGCCCACAGGCCCGGCATGCGATTTTTCCCGTGCGACTTGCCCCGTCTGTCGCCCGGCATAGCAGGCGGCATGCCAAGGGTGGAAGCGACGCGCCGCAAACCAGCTATTCGCGCCGCTATTCGCGGTCGGGGTGTCCTAAGACCGTGCTGACTCGCACTCCACTGGCCGTGAGCGCGGCCCTGCTGCGTCTGGATACCGGAGACAAGGCCCGGTATGACAGCGGCGCAGAGGCGTCACGAGAGGGGTAAGCCCCCTCGCGAACCCTTGCGATTTGGCGCGGTCGCTGGTGGCGAGGCGTCTGCCCAGTTTCCCAAACATCGGCGCAGCCAGCGAGGACAGCAGCATGGCCGATACACCGAAGCCCGACTACTACGCCGCACCGCCGGCGGGAGACTTTACCGAAGCGGCAGAGCCGTTCGCGCTGGTGGCGGCCTGGCTGGCCGAGGCCGAGCGACACGAGCCGAATGACCCCAATGCCATGGCGCTCGCCACCGTGGACGAGACCGGCATGCCGAATGTGCGCATGGTGCTGCTCAAGGGCCTCGACGGGCCGGAGCACCCCGCGCGCGGCTTCGTGTTCTACACCAACTTCGAGAGCGCCAAGGGCCGCGAGCTGCTGGCTGCCCGCAAGGCCGCACTGGTGTTCCACTGGAAGAGCCTGCGCCGGCAGGTGCGCGTGCGCGGCTTGGTGTCGGTGGTCAGTGATGTCGAGGCCGATGCCTACTTCGCCACGCGGCCGCGCGGCTCGCGGCTCGGCGCCTGGGCGTCGCAGCAGTCGCGGCCGCTGGAGAGCCGCTTCGCGCTGGAGAAGGCAGTGGCAATGGTGACGGCGCGCTATACGATCGGCGATATTCCGCGGCCGCCCTACTGGTCAGGATTCCGCATCACGCCGCTTGAGATCGAGCTGTGGCACGACCGACCGTTCCGCCTGCACGAGCGCGTCGCGTTCCGCCGTGGTGCCATCGGTGACGACTGGAGGAGGGAGCGGTTGTACCCGTAGGCTGCAACGCGGCTGCGCCTTGTTCCGCCCTACGCGGATCGACGTTTTTTCTTGATGGCGGATTCGCGACCGACGGGGCATGATCACGCTGAAGCTTGGCTCCTGACCACGGTGGCGTGTGCTCTCGTCCTCGTCCTGGCGCTGTCTTGTCGCGATCGCCCTCGCCGTGGCGCTGCTGCCCGCGGTCCTGGCGCCGACCGGTCTCAAGGCGACCCTGCCACGGTCCGACCCGCCGCCCGGCCAGGAGGAGGAGCCGGCGCTGGCCGGGCACCTGCTGCTCGCGGCACCCGGCATTGCCGACCCGCGTTTCTGGCATGCGGCGATCCTGATGGTGCGACACGACAGGACCGGTGCGCTCGGGATCGTCGTCAATCGGCCGCTCGGAACGCGCCCGCTCGCCATCCTGCTTGAGCCGATCGGGGACGAAGCGCAGAAGGCCCGCGGGACAGTGCGCATTTTCGCCGGCGGCCCGGTCGGACCCGAGGTCGGCTTCGTCGTGCACAGTGCCGAATACGAGCACCAGGGGACGACGCCGGTCACCACCGAGCTGGCAGTCACCACCAACCTCGATGTCCTGCGTGACATCGCCCGCGGCGAGGGCCCCCGCAAGGCCTTGGTCGCGCTCGGCTATGCCGGTTGGGGCGCAGGCCAGCTGGAGGCCGAGCTCGCGCGCGACGACTGGCTGGTCGGCTCGGCCGATCCGGATCTGGTGTTCGATACCCCGCGCGAGCGCGTGTGGGGCGAGGCGATGGCGAGGCGGGAGAGGCAGTAGGGGACTACGACGACAGGCACAAGTCCATTTGCTATGGCCTATTGCCGAGGGCCCATTGGCTCAACCCAGCACGGCAGCCATGCGCCGCCTGCCATTGTCCGAGCGTACGCGATCCAGCATGGCTCGAAGCCGCGCACCCTTGAGCCTTCATGAGCCTTGCCACCATCTTCCGTCCTTCCCGGCCCGACAACCTGCGAGGCATCCTGGCGATGCTGGCGGCGATGGGCAGCCTCATCTTCAACGACGCCTTCCTGAAGATGGCCGCCGCCGAGGTGCCGACCGGCGAGGCGATCTTCCTGCGCGGCGTTTTCGCCACCCTGCTGTGCACCGCCGCAATCGCCGTGACGGCAGGCATCGGCGCCATGCGGCAGATGGCCAGCCTCTGGGTGCAGGCGCGCGCCAGCGCCGACGTGATGGGCACCATCCTCTACCTGACCGCGCTGATGCACATACCGATTGCCGACGCCACGGCGATCCTGCAGTTCACGCCGCTGGCGCTCACCGCGGGTGCCGCGCTGTTCCTGGGCGCCCGCGTCGGCTGGCGGCGCTGGATGGCCACGGCGGTGGGCCTTGTCGGCGTGCTCATCATCGTCCGGCCCGGCGGCACCGGCTTCAACGCCTACTCGCTCGTGGCGCTCAGCGCGATCGGCTTCGTGGCCGCCCGCGACCTCCTCACGCGCCGGGTCGGCGCCCACGTGCCGAGCCTCGTGGTGGCGGCCAGCTCGGCCGTGGCGGTCTCGGCGGGCGCCCTCACGCTGACCCTGGTCGAGACCTGGATCTGGCCGTCGCCCTACGCCCTGGCCCTGCTGCTGATCGCCGGCATCGGGCTGGTCGGCGGCAATTATTGGATCGTGGTGGCGATGCGCACCGGCGAGATCGCGGCGGTGGCGCCGTTCCGCTACTCGGCCAGCCTGTGGGCGATCGCGGCAGGCTTGGCGGTGTGGGGCGAGGTGCCGGAGATATGGACCTGGTCCGGCATCGCCATCGTCACCGGCGCGGGCGTGTATACGATCCTGCGCGAGAGCAGCTTGAAACGGGGGTAAACGGGGTCAGCCCCCTCGCCGCCTGCTGGCGAGGCGCGTGCCAGGTTGTGGCAAGGGGTCTGCCCCCGTCACACAGGCTCCTCCGGATATGAGAGCTGCTCGCGCGCCCGCCACTCGGCGGTCACGTAGTTGACGATGATCGACTTGCGAACGCCCTCGATGCGGCGCGGCTCGAAGCCGTGATAGCTCGTATCGGACGGCACGAAGACCAGCGCCGCGTTCGGCTCGAAGGGGGAACGGCCGGCGGGGATCTTGTCCAGGTTGTAGAGGTCGGTGCCCAGCGTGGCGTGCTGCGGGTTCTTCGACAGGTAGATGAGCATGGTGAAGGCCTTGACGCCGAGATCGGTGTGCGGCTCCAGCCAGAAGCCGTCAGTATCCTGCGCCAGCTCGACACGGAGGAAGCAGCCGGCAAGCCGGACGCCGAAATGGGCCTCGATCCGTTGCGTCACGCGCTGGTCCTGGAACGCCTCGCAGAAGCCCTGGCAGACGGGGAACCGGCTGCGGCTCTCGGCATCGAAGTAGGTGCGCGTGGCGTTGTGCAGCTCGCGCCGGCCGGAGACGCCGCCGAGGCTCGGCGCCGGGAACGGCAGTGCCAGCAGGCGATCGACCGCAACGTCGGGCAGGCAGCGGCGCTGCAGCCAGTGCCGGTAGGGCTGCTCGCGTTGTTGCGATCCGGCGATGCTGCGCAGCAGAGTCGAAACGAAAGCCTCCTTGGCCGGCTCGTGCTGCGGCCGGGGATGCCGGCGCCCCTGATGCAGGCTTGCGGCGTCGGCGCCCCAAGCGCGCCGGGCACGTGGCAGTCCGTTCGTGGCATCCTCTATCGGGCTCAACGGCTTGATCATGCGCCTCTCCCTCTGCGAGTCGTCGCAGACGAGCATGCGCCGTGGGTTTGAGCGGGAACATTCCGGCGACCGCTTTTTCGCGTAAAGGTTGTGGAAATGAGAAGTATTCTCCAACCGCTAGCGATCGTCCGCTGCAAAGGAGAGGAGAGGGCCCGCTCGGGGAGCGGATGAGGGCGCAGCCCATAATCCGCCGGCCCAACGGCGAGGTGGCAATGGCGGATGACGTTGGTGGGGGTGCGTGGTGGGGGCAAAGCCCTCCGGTCAAGTCCGCCGCTCCCTAGGGAGCTTCCGAAGCTCGAAGAAGCGACCCGTCGGGCCCTGCCCCTGCACCATTATGAAACGTGTGCGGGCCGATCGTGGCGGTTCTGTGTCAGCGCGGGGCGAGGGGGGGCGTTCAGGCCACGCTGTGGCATTTCGGCAGGCGAGCGTGGATGGCCGTGGTCGCGACGTCTTCCGATGCCAGATGCCCGACATCCGCCCCGATTGCCGCGGCGTGTTGCTTCGTCTACTTTCTCGCGCGCTATCCCCGACAGCTCAGGAACCTGCAAATGATTGATCTCTATACATGGTCAACACCCAATGGCCGCAAGGTGTCGATCATGCTCGAGGAATGCGAGCTGCCCTACACCACGCACGCGGTGAACATCGGCAAGAACGAGCAGTTCGAGCCCGCGTTCCTGAAAATCAGCCCGAACAACCGGATTCCCGCCATCGTCGACCGCGACACTGGCCGCTCGCTGTTCGAGTCGGGCGCGATCCTCATGTATCTCGCCGAGAAGACCGGCAGGTTCTGGCCCAAGGAGGCCGAAGCCCGTTGGCAGACCATGCAATGGCTGATGTGGCAGATGGGCGGGGTCGGGCCGATGCTGGGCCAAGTGCATCATTTCGTAAAGCACAACCAGGGCAAGGCGCCCTACGCCGAGGAGCGCTACCTCGCCGAGGCACACCGGCTCTACGGCGTGCTCGACCGGCGCCTCGCCGAGGCCGAGTATCTGGCCGGCACCTATTCGATCGCCGATATTGCAACCTGGCCGTGGATCTCGCGTTTCGAGTGGCAGACCGTCGATCTCGGCAAGTATCCGAACGTGCTGCGCTGGTACAAGGCGATCGCGGCGCGGCCGGCCGTACAGAAGGGCTATCACGTGCCCGTCCCGCAGCCCGGCATCCCCATGCCGGCCTGACCTCTCACCAGGGCGGCACCGCAAGGCAGAGGAACCCCCATGGCTAAAGACCGCAACTTCTCCGGCGTGATTGCGCCGGTGCTGACCCCATTCGGCGAGGACGGCAACCCTGACGGCGAGCGCTTCGTCGAGCACGCCCAGTGGCTGATGGCCACCGGCTGCACCGGCCTTGCCCCGTTTGGCACCACCAGCGAGGCCAACTCGCTGGGGCTCGACGAGCGCATGGAGATGCTGGAGGAGCTGGTCGACGACGGCATCGAACCGGCCAAGCTGATGCCAGGCACCGGCACCTGCTCGCTGTCCGACACCATCGTGCTGACGCGCCATGCCCTCGATCTCGGCTGCGGCGGCGTGTTGATGCTGCCGCCGTTCTACTACAAGGGCCCGAGCGAGGAGGGGCTCTACCGCTACTTCTCCGAGGTGATCGAGGGCGTCGGCGACGACAAGCTCAAGGTCTATCTCTATCACATCCCGCCGGTGGCCCAGGTCGGCTTCT
>DASURA010000129.1:0-29418 GCA_036280295.1 Hyphomicrobiaceae bacterium | reverse complement strand
CGACTGCATGGCGGCCGGTGTCACCTTCGCCACGCCCGAGGGCCTGCGCTTCGAGATCCACACCCCCATCCGCGACGGCCTCTACGACCGGCGCCACCCCACCACCGGCGTGGGAGCGAACCGCATGGACCACATGAACCTGATCACGCCCGATCCGGTCGCGACCCGCACCCAGCTGGAGGCGATCGGCGGGATGCGGATGTCCGAGCGGCTGGTGGACGACAGCCTGACGTGGATGTACGGCGGCAGCCGCCAGCACCATATTCTGGGCCTGGTGAAGGGCAAGGTGGGGCTGCACCACTATTCCTACGAGGTGCTGGAGTTCAACCAGTACCTGCGGCTCGGCGACACCCTCGACCGCTTCGGCAAGCAGCTCATGTGGGGGCCCGGCCGGCACCGGCCGGGCGACAACACCTACGCCTATTACACCGACGCCTCCGGCGCCATGATCGAGTGCGCCGGCGGCATGGCGCTGGTGGCCGACGACGCGATCTTCACCGCCAACGTCATCACCAACCTCGCCCGCCCCGGCAACGTGCGCGAGATGAACGTGTGGGGCACGCCGGCCCCGCCCGAGTGGCGCGGGTATCACTTCCCGTTCGCCGCGATTGCGTAGGGTGCAATAAGCGGAGCGCATTGCACCGTGAACGGCCGAAACGGTGCAATGCGGCTATCGCCTTATTGCACCCTACGCTCCATCGGGTCTGACCCCGCGGCCACCGTGACCACACACACCGACGACGTCGCCATCATCGGTTCGGACCCGTTGACGCGGTGCTGACGGCCCTGCCCGGCCGTGCCGGCATCGATACGGTGGTGATGCGGGTGGTCGACGGCCGATAAGCTGGCAGACGGCGATCGTCTCCTCACCGTGCAAGGATATCCCGACCTTCGCTGGCGAGCGCGCGGCAGGAGCATCGGGTCGTGCTCGCGGAACGCACGACTCAGCACGTTGCCTCCTGCATACCTCGGTCCCATGCCGAAGCTATGGCAACGCCGGAACAGGTGATGACAATCGCCCGCAGTCAGTCAAATAATGAGCGAGAGGCAGAAGGAGCACCCGGAAATGCCCCTGGAGACGCCCGCCTTCGACCTCAGCGCGCCCGGCAGCGTCATCTACGATGGCCGGCTGGCGGCGCAGGGGGTGCGCATCACGCGACTCGGACAGAGCTTCAAGCTGGCCGCCAACCGCGCGGCCTACCGCGCCGATCCTGACGGCTATCTCGCCCAGGCCGATCTCACCGGCGAGGAGCGGGCGCGCATCAAGGCGCGCGACTACCGCTGGCTGATCCGGCAGGGCGGGCACATCCAGGCGCTGCAGCGCATCGCCGCAGTCGACGGCTGCTACCTGTTCCACATCGCCGCGCACGACATGGGCGTCGAGGTGTCCGAGCTGATCGGCGCCTGCCCGCGCCGCGTGTCCGGCCTCGGTGGTCTCGCTGCGGGGCCGGCCGGAGGCGTCGATGGCTGAGATCGTCGGCGGGATAGGCATCTCGCACACCCCCTCGATGGGCATGGAGTTCGACAAGGCCATGGCCGGCGGCGCCTTCTCCGCCAACTGGCAGCCCTGGTTCGATGGCACCCGGCCGGTGAAGCAGTGGCTGAAGGAGGTGGCACCGGACCAGATCGTCGTGGTCTACAACGACCACCTCAACCAGTTCACGTTCGACGCCTATCCGACCTTCGCCATCGGCATCGCCGCCGAGTACCCGCAGGCCGACGAAGGCTTCGGTCTGCGCCCGCTGCCCAACCTCACCGGCGATCTAGACTTCGGCTGGGCGATCACCAACGCGCTGGTGCACGACGAGTTCGACCTCACGGTGTGCCAGTCGCTCGAGGTGGACCACGGCATCTACTCGTGGCTCCCCTACCTGCTCGATGCACCATGGCCGGCGCCAGTGCTGCCGATTGCCGTCAACATGCTGCGCACGCCGCTGCCCACCTCGCGCCGGCTGTGGAAGCTCGGCGCCGCGCTGCGCCGGGCGGTGGAGGCTTATCCGGGCACCGCGCGCGTGCTGGTGGTGGCGACAGGCGGCATGTCGCACCAGATCGTCGGCCGCCGCTTCGGCATGGCGAACGAGGACCTCGACCGCTTCTTCCTCGCCAACCTCGGCAGCCGCGCCGAGGAGCTGGTGGCGATCCCGCAGGAAGAGCTGATGCGGCTGGGCGGCACCGAGGCCGCCGAGCTGTCGATCTGGTTCGCCATGCGCAACGCGCTGAGCGCGGAGACACGCGAGGTGTATTCCTACTACACCTTCCCGAAGATCACCGGCTGCGGCGTGATCGCGTTCGAGGAGGCACGGTGATTGGACTCAGACCCTGCAAGTCTGCCCCCTCCACACTACTCGACTACCGCCTCAAGATTGAGCCCATAGCTCACACCACTGCCGATGAGCAAGGTCACGTTGGCTGGGTTGAGCTAAGCGCACGCTCCATACGATCAACCTATGCTGTCGGCGGCACGCCGTTGGGATCGCGGAAGATCGGGCGGATGTGGCGAGCCAGGATTCGCCATTCGCCGTCGGCGCCGCGCTCGTACACGTCCTCGAAGTCTGCCACCAGGAACGGCGTGCTGTCGTCGATCGGTGGGGCACTGTTCCGGGCAAACGACAGCCAGACGCTGGTGGCGCGGGCGCGGGTCTCGCCGTCGAAGACGATGCGCAGGTTGCTGTACATATGCCGTGCTGTCCGCACGCCCTGCGCCGTGCGACCGCGGAGGAACGCCTCGATCTCGGCACGCCCCTCGGAGACGCGCGGGCCGTTGCTGTAGCGGGCATCCGGCGTGAACATCGCCACCAGCGGCTCGATTTGGTTGCGGTCCAGGTGATAGGCGAAAGCGGTGTTGAGGTCCTGGATCGCGAGCGTATCCGCCAGACGCCCAAGTCGGCTCATCGGCTCTGTTCCCCTGCTGCGGCCGGGTGACCTCGCTGCACGCTTCAGCGTCAACGCCCGGCATTGTTCCACTGCATCGCTTCACTGCATGGCACCTGGCTTGACCTCGATCAAGGAAGCGCGCCGCGCCCGCGCCTACCAGAACCGGGCAAAAGCCTGGATCAACCGAGAAGACCCTAGCCCGATGGCAACCCCGGCGGTTCCCCCGGCGCTGCTCCGCCGCCTAAATCGGCGGCTGCCCCGTTACACCAGCTACCCGACCGCCGCCCAATTCGGCCCCGAGATCGACGGCGCGGCCTACGCATGCTGGCTGCAGGAGCTGCCGGCGGAGGAGGCGCTGTCCCTCTATCTGCATGTGCCGTTCTGCGCCAAGCTGTGCCACTACTGCGGCTGCCACACCTCGGTGGCGAACACGCACGAGCCGGTCGAGAGCTACGTCGATCTCCTGGAGCGCGAGATCGCCCTGGTCGGACGCCACCTCGGCGTTCGGCGCAAGGCCGTGCACGTGCATTGGGGCGGTGGCACGCCGACCATGCTCACGCCGGACGAATTCCACCGCGTCATGCGGGCGCTGCGCGGCATCGCCGCCATCGGCAGCGACTGCGAGGTGGCGATCGAGATCGATCCGCGCACGCTGGCGTACGAGACGGTGCTGGCGCTGGCCGACGTCGGCGTGACCCGGGCCAGCCTCGGCGTGCAGGACTTCAACCCGCGCGTGCAGCTCGCCGTCGGCCGCGTGCAGACCTACGAGGTGACCGCGCGCGCGGCAGAATGGCTGCGCGCAGCCGGCATCACCAGCATCAATCTCGACCTCATGTACGGCCTGCCATACCAGACCGAAGCGAGCGTCGCGGCCACCGTGCACCAGGCGCTGGCGCTCGATCCGGTGCGGGTTGCCCTGTTCGGCTATGCCCACGTCCCCTGGATGAAGAAGCACCAGCGCCTGCTGCCCGAGGCGGCGCTGCCAGATACCGACGCGCGCATGGCGCAGGCGCTGGTGGCGGCCGAGGTGCTCCGCGACGCCGGCTATCGCCAGATCGGGCTCGATCACTTCGCCAGGGAGAGCGACGCGCTCGCCGTGCGCCATCGCGAGCGGCGTCTCCACCGCAACTTCCAGGGCTACACCACCGACGAGGCGGCGACGCTGATCGGCCT
Organism: Hyphomicrobiaceae bacterium; assembly: GCA_036280295.1. Taxonomy (GTDB): domain Bacteria; phylum Pseudomonadota; class Alphaproteobacteria; order Rhizobiales; family Hyphomicrobiaceae; genus AWTP1-13. The sequence continues at coordinate 25,371 of DASURA010000129.1, read as the reverse complement.
CGGCGCCTCCGCCATCGGCTCATTGCCGCAAGGCTATGCGCAGAACGCGGCGCGCACCGTGAGCTATCGCGACGCCGTTGTCGCAGGCACGCTGGCGACGGCGCGGGGCCTCCTGGTGACCGACGATGACCGACTGCGGCGCGAGATCATCGAGCGGCTGATGTGCGACCTGGAGGTCGACCTTGCCGCAGTCGCCGGCCCGTACGGCATGAGCGCTCGGGATTTTGCCGGCGAGCTCGCCGCGCTCGCGCCGCTCGCCGAGCACGGCCTCGTCGCCGTCGCTGACGGTGTCGTCAGCGTCGCCGAGGATGCGCGGCTGTTGGTGCGACACGTGTGCGCGGCCTTCGACAGCTATCTCGCCGCCGACAGCGCCACGCGCTACTCGCGGGCGATTTGAGCGCGCAGACGTCAAGCACCGACGTTCTGTCTCGGCATCGATGAAGGCCATTCATGAAGACCGGCAATGCCCCAGCCGCGCTGTCGTCGGTCACGGCGAGGCCGGTCGCGCGGGGCCGGCCGGTCGGCAAGCGGGCGCTTGACTGGTCTGTCTCCTGGTGGGCATTCCAACGAATGCGGACGATCGAGAAGCCTTATTGCCTCCATATTTCGCCCCTTACTTTCAGGCCCTAACGGAAGGGGAGCGCACGCCGAGCAGGGGGGTGCGTTGACGCCTGCCGGTCGCGGATCGCGGGCCCCGAACCGGCAGGTGCACGAAACAACACGTGAGGAACAAGGCCGCGTCGCGTCGCCAGGCATCCGGCAGCGTGACGCGTCGGTTTCCTGTTGCGCGGGCAGTGCCGGCCCGCGTGGCTCGTGTCGGATGAAGGGGGAATTTGCGCATGTCGAGCGGACGGGCTCCGTCGACGGACGTTGGCACGGTTCTTCTGCACTGGCTCATCGTGGCGCTCCTGATCGTCCTGGTTGCGACCGGCTTGCGCATCGCCTCCGCTGATGCAGGCCTCGACTGGCTCAGGATGCTGGACGCAATCCTGCCGTCCGAGCATCTCTGGTATCGCCATCTTATCGCGGCGGCCGCACTCACCGGTGTCCTCGCCGCTTACGCTGTTTATGTCGTACGTGCCCGCCTGACACAGCGGATACGCCTGGACTGGGCTCGCCTTGCCCTGCTGCTGCGGTCCGGCCGGCCGCGCTGGGCCTCGGCGAACGTGCTCATCGTCTGGGCGCTGCTTGTGGCGCTCGGCATCGAGGTCGTCACCGGCGCCGCGCTGTTCCTGGGGGCCGGCGGCCTCTGGATGACCGTTCATCTGCATGCGACCTGGGTTCTGCTGGGGCTTGCGGCCCTCCATGTCCTTGTGCACCTTGAATACGGCGGCGCGCGTCAGGCGCTGCGCATCTTCAAGCCGACCCGGCTGGTGATGGCGCCGCCGGCGCCCGACCTCGCCGAGTTGCTGGCCGAGCAGCTCGAGCTGCGCGAACGCGAGGCGCAGCGCGCCGCAGAGAAGACGTCCTCCGTGGCCGCCGCTGCTCCGGCAGGCGCCGACCTGGCGGTGCCGGCCGACGAGCGCAAGGCCCCGAAGCCCCTGCAGAAGTCATTGCAGAAGCCTGCAAGGAAGCCCGCGAAGGCGCCTGCCCGGAAACGAGAGCGGCCCCGGCGCGTATGGCCGCTCGCCCGGGCGATTGCCATCGGCGCACTCATGCTAGGGGGTGCCATCGCCGTGGAACCGCTGACGCGCGCGTCGCTCAAGGTTACGCGCATCGAGCGCTCGGCAGCGCCCCGCCTCGACGGCGATCTGTCCGATCCGGTCTGGACCCACGCTCCGGTGGCCACCGTGGTGACGCAGCACGGCAGCGGCTTCGCAGGAACGGGCGAGTCGCTGGTCGAGATCCGCGCCGTGCACGACGGCGATAACGCCTATTTCGCCTTCGTGTGGACAGACCCGACAAGGTCCCTCAAGCACCTGCCGCTGGTGAAGCGGCCTGACGGCTGGTACGTCGCCCAGTCGGGCCACGATATCGCCGACGAGAACGACCTGCACGAGGACAAGCTCGCCATCCTGTTCGCGCACTCGTTGCTGCCCCTGATCGGCCCCGCGATTCATCTGGCGCGTGTCCCGCTCGCCGGCAAGCCGACCAGCTTCATAGGCCGCGGCCTGCACTACACGCTCGGCGGTGGCATAGCCGACGTCTGGCAGTGGCGCGCCTCGCATGGCGGTCCGTCGGGCCACATCGATAATTGCCACTTCGGCGGGGCGGCGGAGCCGACCCGTGCCCAGGCCGAGGGCCGCGAGCGCTATGCCGGGGGCTTCGCCCGTGATCCCGGCCCGCCGGCCTATCGCGACAACTTCAAGCCGGAATCACCGGGCGGATACCGGACGCCGGTCCAGCCGCGCCGGCTCCCCACCAACCCGGCGGCGATGACGGCTGCCATGGGACGCATCCAGAACAACTCCGATGAGAGCGAGAGCGAAGGCGCGCGCTGGTGGATGACCGAGGAGGAGTCGGCCCCTTACACGCGGAGTACAGACGGCGCCATCGAGGTCGGCGCGGTCATCCCTGGCGTGATCATGCGCACCAGCGCGAGTGAGAACGCCGCGAGCCCCCGTGGCGTCGCCCGCTGGGCCGCCGGCCGATGGGTGCTGGAGGTTGCCCGGCGCCTCAATACCGGCAGCGCGTGGGATCTGCCGATCGCCAGCGGACTCCTCATGTGGGTCGCGGCCTTCGATCACGCCGAGACGCGGCACACGTGGCACATCAGGCCAATCCGACTGGAGGTTGAATAGATGGCGAAGCTGCATGCGGTTGTAGCCAACAATTCCCGGTTCTCCGTGCGCTCCGGCGAGCTCCTGCTCGATGCGGCACTGGCGAGCGGTATCGACCTGCCGCACGATTGCCGGGCAGGCCGCTGCGGGACCTGCCTCATGCGCGTGCGCAAGGGCCGGACGTTCGGCGGCGAGAGCCGCCAGCAGGGCATGGTCTATGCCTGCCAGGCGCGTGTGTTCTCCGACCTCACGCTCGAATACGACATCCTGCCTCCCGTCGAGCGCATCGACGCGCGCATCAGCCGGCTTGTGAACCTGACGCACGACGTGGTCGAGGTGACGATCGCGCCGGCGAAGCGGCTCAGGGTCCTGCCAGGCCAGTATTGCCGCTTCACGTTCAAGGGCTTCCCCACCCGCGCCTTCAGCCCGACGGCGCCGCTGGACCGCCCGGCGGCGGGTCGCAGCTTCCGCCTCAACATCAAGCGCGTGCGCGATGGCCGCGTCTCGCCCAACATCGGTCGCCTCATAAAGGTCGGTCATCCGCTCAAGGTCGAAGGTCCCTACGGATCGGCCTTCCTGCGCCCAGGCAAGACCGGCCGTCTCGTGCTGGTGGCCGGCGGCACCGGCTTCGCGCCCATATGGGCAGTCGCCGATGCGGCCCTGCGCGAGAACTATTCGCGGCCGATGGTGCTGATCGCCGGCGTGCGCAACCTCAAGTCGTTCTACATGTGGCCGGCGCTGCAACGCGTGGCCCAGCTGCCCAATGTCAGCATCATCGCCACCGGCGAGGAGAAGGACCCGGCGTATCCGGCGGTCCGCAAGGGTCGCCCCAACGACCATCTGCCTGAGCTTACCCAGGACGATATCGTCTACGCCGCCGGCGCCCCCAAGATGGTGGACAGCGTCGCCGAAGCGGCCGAAGCTGCGCACGCCACCTTCTACTGCGACCCGTTCGAGGCCAGCGGGCAAGCCAAGGAGCGCGGCGGCTGGCGCAACGTGCTGTCGTGGATCAGAGCGGCGTAGGCTGTCGTGGCCGTCAGTACCAATCTCCTTTGCCGCGCAACCGTCCGTCCCTTTCGGTCTTCAGTGCGGCAGGCGTGCGTCCCAGGAGCGCTTGAGGCCCTGCTCGCCGGTCAGCATGCGCAAGCGACGGCGAGCGGTGCTACTCGGACAGCTTTCCGGGGGCGAGATTGGCGATGCCGTCGACTGTGATCTGCGTCACGAGGTCGGCATACGCCGCGCGCGAGATGGAGCCATCCGGCCGGAACCACAGGTAGGACCAGTTGATCATGCCGAACAATGACATCGTCACCGGCTTGAGCAGGCCGTTGCGCCGCGCAAGCACCGGATTGATGTCGCGCAAAACGCCGGCAAACAGGTCGACAAGGCGGCGTTCGTACGATTTCAGCTCCTCCTGCCGCTCCGGCGGGAGCGAGGTCAGCTCATTGATCTGCACCTTGTGCAGGGCATCGGCACCTTCGTAGGCGGCCAGCAGCGCCGCTACGAGGGCGCGCAGGCGCTCGACCGGTGGCGCCTGCGGGACGTCCGCTGTCTGCACCGCCTGCTCCAGCCTCATAAAGTGCGCCTTGAGAAGGTCGTGCAGCAGCTGCTCCTTGTTCGCATAGTAATGATAGAGCAGCGCCTTGGACGATCCGCACGCCATGGCAATGTCCGACATCGACGTGCGCGCGTAGCCGCGGTCTGCGAACAGCCGCGCCGACTGGGCGAGGATCGCCCGTCGCTTCAGGTCGTGGTCGGCCGCGCGGGGGCGCGCCATCAGGCCTCCCTCACGCCTTCGGCCGCTTGTCGATGACGCGCCTGGCCTTGCCGAGCGAGCGCTCGATGGCGTCCGGCTCAACGACGCTCACCTTGGCCGTGATGCCGATGTTGTGCTTGATGCGACCGGCGAGCTCCGCTGCCGATTGATCCCGGCTCGCAGGGGTATCGGCCTCGGGACGGATCTCGACCCGCACCTCCATGTCGTCCATGCGCCCCTCGCGCGTCAGCACCACCTGGTAGTGCGCAGACAGCGACGGGACCTTGAGCAGGAGCTCCTCGATCTGGGTCGGGAACACGTTGACGCCGCGCACGATCATCATGTCGTCGGAGCGCCCGGTGACCTTCTCGATGCGGCGCATGCTGCGCGCGGTGCCCGGCAGAAGGCGGGTCAGATCGCGCGTCCGGTAGCGGATCACCGGCATCGCCTCCCTGGTCAGCGTCGTGATGACGAGCTCACCCCGCTCGCCGTCGGGCAGCACCTTGCCAGTGACGGGATCGATGATCTCGGGATAGAAGTGGTCCTCCCAGATGTGCAGGCCATCCTTGGTTTCCACGCACTCGTTGGCGACGCCCGGCCCCATCACCTCGGAGAGGCCGTAGATGTCGATCGCATGCATATCGAACGTCTGCTCGATCTCCTGGCGCATGGCATTGGTCCAGGGCTCGGCGCCGAAGATGCCAACCTTGAGCGAGCTGGCGCGCGGGTCGATGCCCTGCTTGCGAAACTCGTCGAGGATGGCCAGCATGTAGCTTGGCGTGACCATGATGATGTCGGGCTGGAAATCGCAGATCAGCTGCACCTGGCGCTCGGTCATGCCGCCGGAGACCGGGATCGCCATGCAGCCGAGCCGCTCGGCGCCGTAGTGGGCGCCGAGGCCGCCGGTGAACAGGCCGTAGCCGTAGGACACATGCACGCGCATGCCGGCGCGCCCGCCGGACGCCCGGATCGAGCGCGCGACGAGATCCGCCCAGCGATCGATGTCGCCCTTGGTGTAGCCGACCACGGTCGGCTTGCCGGTCGTGCCCGACGACGCGTGCGTGCGGACGATCTGATCCATCGGCACGGCGAACATGCCGAAGGGGTAGTTGTCGCGCAGGTCGGCCTTGGTGGTGAGGGGAAACTTGGCGAGGTCGTCCAGCGAGTTGAGCTTGTCCGGGTGCACGCCGGCGGCGTCGAATTTCTTCCAGTAGTAAGGCACGTTGTCGTAGACGTGCCGCAGCGTCCACTTCAGGCGCTCAAGCTGCAGCGCGGAGATCGCCTCGCGCGAGGCGATCTCGATCGGGTCCAGGTCCTCCCGCCGCGGGGTGAGATCCAGCATGGCGTGGCGTCTCCTCGTCGTGTGCGCCTGCGTTGCTGCGCAGGTCGTTGCAGCCATAGCGTGCAATAGGGGCGAAGCCGCATTGCACCGATAACCCACTCGCATCGGCCAACGCTGCCTGCGGCGAGGTTGGCTCGGTGCAATGCGCTCGCTTTGCTCGCTTATTGCACCCTACGGATCACTTCGGATCATCCACCCAGCTCCCTTCCACGGTGCGCGAATGGCCGCGGAACTCCGCGATCAGCGCACCGTCGGCGCGCGTGATCGAGACGTCGTAGATGCCACTGCGGCCGGCGCGGGTGCGCTCGACGGCTTGCGCCGTCAGGCGGTCGCCGACGCGCCCGGGGCGGAGAAACGTGACGGAGCAGTGCTGCGCCACGGTCATCGGGCCATGGCTGTTGCAGGCGAACGCGAAGGCAGAATCAGCAAGCGCGAAGATGAAGCCGCCGTGGCAGTTGCCCTGGCCGTTGGCCATGCTCTCGCGTATCGTCATGCCGATCACGGCACGACCCGGCCCCACCTCCAGCAGATCCATGCCGAGCCCGCGCGTGGCGTGGTCGCCGGACCACATGGCCTCGGCGCATCGTTGGGCGAGAGTCTGGGCCAGGGCGGATGCGTCACCCGACGTGCTGTCTGCCATGCGTCAGGCCTTCCTTCCGGTAAACCGTGGCGCGCGCTTCTCCAGGAAGGCGCGCACGCCCTCGGCATAATCAGGCGAGCGGCCGGCCTGCCGCTGCAGGTCGCGCTCCAGGTCGAGCTGGGCGTCAAGCGAGTTGTCGGCACTGGCGTGGATCGCCTGCTTGGCGAGGCCGAGCCCGTAGGTCGGCTGGTTTGCGAGATGGCCGGCCAGCTTGTTCGCCTCCGCCATCAGCTGGTCGTTGTCGACGGCCTTCCAGATCAGCCCCCAGCTCTCGGCCTGCTCCGCTCCAAGGGCGTCGCCCAGCAGCGCGAGGCCCTTCGCGCGCGCCTCGCCGACCAGCCGCGGAAGCATGTAGGTACCGCCTGAATCCGGCACCAGGCCGAGCCGGCAGAATGCCTGGATGAAGCGGGCGGAGCGCGCGGCCAGCACGATGTCGCACGACAGCGCGAGGTTGGCGCCGGCGCCCGCGGCAACGCCGTTCACCGCGCACACGACCGGCTTTGGCAGGGAGCGGATCGATCGGACCAGCGGGTTCCACAAGGTCTCGATGGTGGCGCCGAGATCCGGGGCGGCGCCGCCCTGGCCCTGCACCCGGTCGGACAGGTCCTGGCCGGCGCAGAAGCCCTTGCCGGCACCGGTGAGCAGCACCGCGCGAACGGAGTCAACGGCAGCGCCGTCGAGCGCCGCGCGCAGGCTGGCATTCATCTCGGCGTTGAACGAATTGAGCTTGTCGGGGCGGTTGAGCGTGATGGTACGCACGCCGCCGCTGTCGTCCACGAGAATGGTGGCATTTGCCATTGCGATCCTCCCGGCGGGGTGCGCCAGCGCGGCGCGCTGAACACTGGATTCTCCCGGCTGCACGACTATTCTTGTTCTGCAGCCTGGCAAATTTAGACATTTGACCGTCCGGTCGGTCAATCTATAAATTCCAAGGCGAACCCGCGTGCGGGTCTCGGCTGTCGTAAACAGCGGAGACAAAAAGGAAGCGGGATGCGCGGCGCGCAATAGCGTCGCGAACAACAAAAGGCTCAGGGAGGTCTGCACAATGCAATCAAGGCGTATCTTTCTCGGCATCGCGCTTGCGGGCGCGCTCGCCACGGCGCTGCCCGGCATCGCCGCCGCACAGGACAAGATCAGGATCGGCGCGGTGCTCTCGGTGACGGGGCCGGCCTCGTTCCTGGGCGACCCCGAGGCCAAGACGCTCCGGATGCTGGCCGATCAGATCAACACCAAGGGTGGCGTGCTCGGCAAGCAGATCGAGATCGTGATCTACGATTCCGGCGGCAACGCCGCCAAGGCCAAGCAGTTCGCAACCCGCCTGGTCGAGGAGGACAAGGTGATCGCCCAGGTGGGCGGTTCCACCACCGGCGGCACCATGGCCATGTGTCCGGTGTTCGAGGAGGCCAAGCTGCCGTTCATCTCGCTGGCGGGCGCCGTGATCATCATCGATCCGGTGAAGAAGTGGTGCTTCAAGACGCCCCACACCGACAAGATGGCGTGCGAGAAGATCTTCACCGACATGAAGGCCCGCGGCATCAGCAAGATCGGCATGATCTCCGGCCAGGATGCGTTCGGCAAGTCGATGCAGACCGAGTGCAAGAAGGTCGTCGGCAGCTACGGTATCGAGGTGCTGGCGGACGAGACCTACGGCCCGCGTGACACCGACATGACGCCGCAGCTCACCAACATCAAGGCCAAGGCCGGGCTGCAGGCGGTGCTGAACCCCGGCTTCGGCCAGGGCCCGGCGATCGTCACCCGGAACTACAAGCAGCTCGGCATAACGGTGCCGCTCTACCAGAGCCACGGCGTCGCCTCGAAGGGCTTCATTGACGCCGCCGGCGATGCCGCGCAGGGCGTTCGCCTGCCCGCCGCCGCGCTGCTGGTGGCCGACAAGCTGCCAGACAGCGATCCGCAGAAGCCGGTCGTCGTCAAGTACAGCGCCGACTTCGTCGCCTACGCCAAGCAGCCGGTCTCGACCTTCGGCGGGCACGCCTACGACGGCCTCAACATCCTGGTGGAGGCGATCAAGCGCGCCGGCAGCCTCGACGGCGCGAAGATCCGCGATGAGATCGAGAAGACCAAGGGCTTCATCGGCACCGGCGGGGTCGTCAACATGTCGCCCACCGACCACATGGGGCTCGACCTCTCGGCCTTCCGCATGCTCGAGATCAAGAACAACGGCTGGGCGCTGCTGAACTAGCGGCTGGGACACCCCTCTCCTCGCAGGCGGGGAGAGGGGACCCATGGCGCGCGTCGCGTGCGGCGTCCTCTGCCTTCACGAGGTGCGGACCCTTCATGCCTGAGATCATGCAGTTCCTGCTGTCGGGCCTCACGGTCGGCGCGATCTATGCGCTGGTCGCGCTCGGCTTCACCATCATCTACAACGCCTCCGAGATCGTGAACTTCGCCCAGGGCGAGTTCGTGATGATCGGCGGCATGACTACGTACTTCCTGTTCGCGGCGGGCGTGCCGCTGTGGATCGCGGCACCGCTGGCGATCGTCGTGGCCGTGGCCGTCGGCCTCGCGCTGCACAGGTTTGCCATCGCGCCGGCGCGGGGTGCCTCGGTGGTGGCGCTGATCATCATCACCATCGGCGCCTCGATCTTCCTGCGCGGCGTGGCCCAGGTCGTCTTCGACAAGCAGTATCACCGCTTCCCCGCCTTCTCCGGTGAGGCACCGTTCCATGTGCTCGGAGCAACGCTGCTGCCGCAGAGCGTGTGGGTGATGGCCGGCACCGCGGCGGCACTGGTGCTGCTGTGGCAGCTCTCGCAACGCACGCTCGCCGGCAAGGCAATCGCTGCCACGGCCAGCAACGCGCTGGCGGCCAGGCTGGTCGGCATCGACACCGATCGCATGATCGCCCTGTCATTCGGGCTGTCTGCAGCGCTGGGCGCGCTGGCCGGCGTGTTGATCACGCCGATCACGTTGACCAGCTACGACGCAGGGACGCTGCTGGCACTCAAGGGGTTCGCGGCTGCCATGCTCGGTGGCATGGGCAATCCTCTGGGCGCCGTGGTCGGCGGCCTGCTGGTGGGCGCCATGGAGCAGCTGAGCGCCGGGCTGATCAGCTCCAAGTACAAGGACGCCGTCGCCTTCCTGGTGATCCTGGGAACGCTGCTGGCCATGCCGAACGGGCTCCTGGGCCGCAGCCGGGCGGAGAGGGTGTGAGCGGATGCACGTATTCCTCCGCTCCCGGCTCGCCTGCCTCCTGCTGCTCGGTGCCATCATCGCCGCGGCGCCGATGCTGTTTCCGTCCAGCTTCTACTACGAGATCGGCGCCAGCATCTTCATCGCCGGTCTTGCCGTGGTCGGCCTCAACCTGTTGATGGGCTTCGCCGGCCAGGTCAGCCTCGGTCATGCCGGGTTCTGGGGCCTTGGCGGCTACGCGGTGGCGATCGGGCCTGCACATCTCGGCATTCCGCCGCTGGCGAGCCTGGGCCTGGGGCTGCTGCTCAGCATCGCTGTCGCATGGGCGGTCGGCCGCCCAATCCTGCGCCTGCGCGGACACTACCTCGCGGTGGCGACGCTCGGCTTCGGCTTTCTCGTAGCCATGGTGCTCACCAACGAGGCAGACTGGACGGGCGGGCCGGACGGCATGGGCGTGGCGCGGCTCAACATCCTGGGCCTCGTCTTGCGCGGATCGCAGGTGTGGTACTGGGTGAGCGCGGGCGTGCTGCTGGCCGGCATGTGGCTCGCCCTCAACATCGTCGACAGCCCGACGGGCCGTGCGCTGCGGGCGCTGCATGATTCCCAGGTGGCGGCGGCCATCAATGGCGTCGACGTGGCGCGCTACAAGCTCGCCGCCTTCATCATCTCGGCCGCGTACGCCAGCCTCGCTGGCTCCATGGCGGCGTTCTCGGATGCCTACATCACGCCGGCATCTGCTGGCTTCCTCCCCTCCATCGAGCTTGTCAGTATGAGCGTGCTGGGCGGCATGGGGTCGATCCTCGGGGCGGTGGTGGGCGCGGCGGTGCTCCGGGCGCTGCCGCAGGTGCTTACGTCCCTGCACGACTACGAGCACCTGGTGCTGGGCCTCATCATGATGCTGATCATGATCATCCTGCCGGCCGGGCTGCTGCCGTCGCTTGCAGCGCTCCTCGGCCGGAGATCGCGGAAACCGTCGAGCGGTGCGGCTGAGAGTCCGGTGCAGGAGAAGGCCGCGGCCGGAGGGGCGGCATGAGCCTGCTCCAGGTCGAAGGGCTCGCCATACATTTCGGCGGTCTCGCCGCAGTCGACGATCTCTCGTTCGAGGTGCCGCCCGGCCGCATCTATTCCATCATCGGTCCGAACGGCGCCGGCAAGACGACGCTGTTCAACATGATCTCCGGCGTCTACCACGCCGGCAGCGGCCGCATCCGCTTCGCCGGGCAGGACGTGACCGGCCTGGAGCCGCACCGGCTGGCCCGGCTCGGTCTGTCGCGCACGTTCCAGAACCTGCAGATCTTCTTCAGGCTGACAGCTTTGGAGAACGTCATGGTGGGGCGGCATCTGCACGAGCCAAAGGGCATTCTGGCGCACGCCCTGCGGCTGCCGTCGGTGCGCAGGGCCAACCGCGACTGCGCGGCGAAGGCGCACGACTTGCTGAAGTTCGTTGGGCTGGGGCCGGATGCGGAGCGTATCGCCGGCGGGCTGCCCTACGGCGCCCTGAAGCGGCTGGAGATCGCGCGTGCGCTGGCGAGCGAGCCGAGGCTGCTGCTGCTCGACGAGCCCGCCGCCGGCTGCAACCCCGTGGAGACCGAGGCGATCGACGGGCTCATTCAGCAGATCGCGCGCCAGGGCATCACGGTGGCGCTGGTCGAGCACGACATGAAGCTTGTCATGAAGATCTCCGACCGCATCCTGGTGCTGGACAGAGGCCGGCGCCTGGCCGAGGGCAGCGCCGCCGAGGTGCGTGCCAACCCGGACGTCGTGCGCGCCTATCTGGGCTCGCATGGCACGGCGGCGGCGCGAGCGGGCGACGCACGATGATTCCCCCCGCGCCCGCACCGATGCTCCGGATCGACCGCCTCTCGAGCCGCTACGGTCGCATCCAGGCGCTGCGCGAGGTGAGCCTGGAGGTGGGTGAGGGGGAGATCGTGGCGCTGGTCGGCGGCAACGGCGCCGGCAAGACGACCCTGCTCAGGGCGATCTCCGGCGTCCAGCCGGTGAGCGGCGGCGCGATCCTGTTCAAGGGCGCCGACATCACCCGCGCCCGGCCGCACGCACGCGTCGCCGCCGGCATCGCCCAGTCGCCGGAGGGTCGGCAGATTTTCGGCGAGCTGTCCGTGGCCGACAACCTGCGCCTCGGCGCCTATCTGCGGCGCGATTATGCCGGCATTGCCGAGGATACGGAGCGCATGTTCACGATGTTCCCGGCCCTCAAGGAGCTGCGCGAGCGTCCCGGTGGCGCCCTGTCGGGGGGGCAGCAGCAGATGCTGGCGATTGCCCGTGCGCTGATGGGGCGGCCGGTATTGCTGCTGCTCGACGAGCCGAGCATGGGGCTGGCGCCTGTACTGGTTGACCAGATCCTCGCCGCCATTGCGGCGCTCAAGGCGGCCGGCACCACGGTGTTCCTGGTCGAGCAGAACGCCTTCGCCGCCCTTTCCATCGCTGACCGCGGCTATGTCCTGGAGACCGGCTCGGTGGTGGTGCAAGGCAGTGGCCGTGAGTTGCTCACCAACCCCGACGTGCAGTCGGCGTATCTGGGGGTGTGAAGCCCGCGAATGGCGATTGGCCAATCGCGAATGGAGGTGCCACTCACCATTCGCGAAGTCGTGGCGCATCGGGTAAAAGTTCCGCCCCATGACCACGCTGCCCACCACCCGCAAGCTCGCCATTCTTCTCGCCAGCTTCGAGCGCCGCCGGCCGATGCGGGCCGGCTCGCTGATCGTCACCATCTACGGCGACGCCATCGTCCCGCGCGGCGGCTCGCTCTGGCTCGGCTCGCTGCTCGACATGATGGCGGGTTTCGGGGTGGAGCCGGGGCTGGTCCGGACCGCCATCTCGCGGCTGGTGGCGGACGGCTGGTTCGAGCGCACCCGCATCGGCAAGCAGAGCTACTACCGCCTCTCACCCTGGGGGGCCGCGGAATTTGCCACCGCAACCACCCGCATCTATCGCGCCTCCGAGCCGGCTTGGTCCGGCGAGATGGAAGTTGCCGTCATCACGACCGGGGATGCGGCAGAGCGTGCGGCGCACCGAGAGCGCATGCTGGATGAGGGCTACGGCCAGGCGGCGGCCAACGTGATGGTGCGGCCGCATTGGACGCCGGATAGAAATGCCCACCTGGCAACAAGCACAACCGGATCCGCCTCCCCCTTGTGGGGAGGGGTTAGGGGCGGGGGGACTCCCGACCTCAAATGTTCTGCGATGCCCCCCACCCTGCCCCTTCCCCACAAGGGGGGAGGGGACGCTGCGTCGAGCGCGTCATTTGCATCTGATGGCCAGACTATCGTCATGGTCACGCACCCGCAGAGCGCCGAGAATGCGCGGGCGCTGGCGAAGGCGTGCTGGCAGCTCGATGCGTTGGATGCCGCCTACCGCGGCTTCCTCGCGGCCTTCGGCCCGGTGGCCGATGAGATGGCGGAGGGAGCGCGCCTCACCGACGCCCAGGCATTCCAGCTTCGCACCCTGCTGATCCACGATTGGCGCCGCATTGTTCTGCGCGATCCGCTGCTGCCGCGCGCCATGCTGCCGGAGGACTGGCCGGGAGCCCGCGCGCATGAGCTTGTGGCCGCGACCTACCGTCGCCTCCTTTCCCGTGCGGAGTGCTGGCTCGACGGCCATGCGGTGAACGAGACTGGTTCCCTGCCGTCGCCCTCCTCTGCCCTGGAGGAGCGCTTCCGTGCCGATTGATGCGGCGCAATACGTTACGGAAAACTAGTCTAATGCGTTTTTTTGTGACACATTGGCTGTAGGGCGCAATAAGGCGTCAGCCGCATCGCGCCGATCCCGCGCATCCGTTTGCGCGCCGATCGCATGGTGCAATCCGCTTGGCTTATTGCACCCTACGGCTACGGAGGAAGGCATGTACGCGCAGGCCTTGAGCCTCGAGCGCCCACAGGGCGCCACGCAGGAGGATCCGGAGCGGCTGGCCCGGTTCCAGGCGCGCATCGATGCCGAGCAGCGCATCGAGCCGACCGACTGGATGCCGGCCGCCTACCGGCAGACACTGGTCCGCCAGATCTCGCAGCACGCCCATTCCGAGATCATCGGCATGCAACCGGAGGGCAACTGGCTGACGCGCGCGCCCAGCCTCAAACGCAAGCTGCAGCTGCTGGCCAAGATCCAGGATGAGGCCGGACACGGGCTCTATCTCTACAGCGCCGCCGAGACCCTCGGCGTGTCGCGGGAGGCGCTGGTGGGCCAGCTGCTCTCCGGCAAGGCCAAGTACTCCTCGATCTTCAACTACCCGACGCTGTCGTGGGCCGACATGGGCGCCATCGGCTGGCTGGTGGACGGCGCGGCGATCATGAACCAGATCCCGCTGTGCCGCTGCAGCTACGGCCCCTATGCGCGCGCCATGATCCTGATCTGCAAGGAGGAGAGCTTTCACCAGCGCCAGGGCTACGAGATCATGCTGGCGCTGGCACGCGGCACCCTTGAGCAGAGGGCGATGGCGCAGGATGCGCTCGACCGCTGGTGGTGGCCTTGCCTGATGATGTTCGGCCCGTCCGACAAGGACAGCACCCACTCCGAGCAGGCCATGCGCTGGAAGATCAAGCGCTTCTCCAATGACGAGCTGCGCCAGAAGTTCATCGACGCGACCGTTCCGCAGGCGCATTTCCTGGGCCTGAAGATTCCCGATCCGGCGCTCGTCTGGAACGATCAGACCAGGCACTGGGAGACCGGTCCGATCGACTGGGACGAGTTCTGGCGCGTGGTGAAGGGCGAAGGCCCGTGCAACCGCCAGCGTCTCGGTCATCGTCGCAAGGCCCATGACGACGGCGCCTGGGTGCGTGCGGCGGCCGAGGCGTTCGCCGCCAAGCGCGCGGCCCGACGTGCCGTGCCGGTGGCCGCGGCGTAGATCTGCAGGGTGCGATACGCCGAAGGCGCATTGCACCGGTACGGCAGTTGATCGGTGTAAGCCCTACGCAGGAGGTCGCGTGATGTCCGACAAGAACTGGCCGCTCTACGAGGTGTTCCTGCGCCCGCGCAACGGCCTCGCCCACAGGCACGTCGGCAGCCTGCATGCCACCGACGACGAGATGGCGCTGCAGAACGCCCGTGATCTCTATACCCGGCGTGGCGAGGCGACGAGCATCTGGGTCGTTCCATCCAGGGCAATCATCGCTTCAGAGCCCGGCGACAAGGAGACGCTGCTGGAGCCATCGGCGCCCGAGCGCAAACCCTACCGGCACCCCACGTTCTACGACATCCCCGACGAGGTCGGACATATGTGATGGGTCCGACCCCATAACCCAGGCCCCGTCACCAGGCAGCCGCCATGCCCGACGCCCATTACACCTACCTCCTCCGCCTCGCCGACAACGCGCTGGTGCTGGGGCACCGTCTGACCGAATGGTCAAGCCGCGCGCCGACCATGGAGGAGGACATCGCCCTCTCCAATATCGCGCTTGACCTGATCGGCCAGGCACGCGGGCTCTACGGCCATGCCTGTGCGATCGCCGGTGACGGCCGCGATGAGGATCAGCTTGCCTACCTGCGCGATGCGCACGAGTTCCTCAACGTGCAGCTCACCGAGCGCCCCAACGGCGACTTCGCTGACACGATGGCGCGTCAGCTGTGCTATTCGGCGTACGCCGTGCCGCTGTGGGAGGCGCTGACGCTCTCCACAGATGCCGAGCTCGACGGCATCGCCCACAAGGCGGCGAAGGAGTGCGCCTACCATTTGCGCCACAGCTCGGAATGGGTGATCCGCCTTGGCGACGGCACCGAGGAAAGCCACGCCCGCATGCAGCGGGCCATCGATGCGATCTGGATGTTCACCGGCGAGCTGTTCGAGGTGGATGATATCGATCGCGCCATGGTCCCCGCCGGCATCGGTGCCGATGCCTCCAGGCTGCGCGGCGCGTGGAGCGCGACCATCGACGAGGTGCTGGCGGAAGCAACACTGCAGCGGCCGGCCGATGGCTGGATGGTCTCCGGCGGTCGCTGCGGCACGCACACCGAGCATCTGGGCCACATGCTGGCCCAGATGCAGTTCCTGCAGCGCGCCTACCCAGGGGCGGCATGGTGATGACAGCCCCCGCCAATCGCGATGCTCCACGTGCCTATCGCCGGCTGCAAATCGAGCCCGGTGCTGGCCACATCGTCCCCTCCCCCCTTGTTGGGGAGGGCCAGGGTGGGGCGGATGGCAGAACGTCGCATGTCGAAATTCCCCCCACCCCTGGCCCCTCCCCACAAGGGGGACGAGAACCGCGTAGTGATCTCGATGCACCATCGGCAGACACGCTCATGCGTGCCCGCGCCGCACTGGAGAACGTGACGGACCCCGAGCTGCCGTTCCTGACCATCGCGGACATGGGCATCCTGCGCGATGTGCGCCTCGCCGCCGACGGCGATACCGTGGAGGTGGCGATCACGCCCACCTACTCCGGCTGTCCGGCGATGGATGTGATCGCCCTCGACATCACCACGGCGCTGGCAAAGGCGGGCTTTCACAAGGCGCGCATCGAGCGCGTGCTCTCGCCGGCCTGGACCACGGATTGGCTGTCGCCGGCTGCGCGCGAGAAGCTCTCCGCCAACGGCATCGCCCCGCCGGAGCGGGCCGTGGGCAAGCGCGCGCTGTTCGCCGAGATCGTCGTCGCCTGCCCGTCATGTGGATCGAAGGCGACCGAGCGGGTGAGCGAGTTCGGCTCGACCGCCTGCAAGGCGAGCTATCGCTGCCTCGCCTGCCGCGAGCCGTTCCAGTACTTCAAGTGCATCTGAAGGCGCTGCCGATGCGAGACGAGTTCCACCCCCTGCCGATCGCCGCAGTACGCCGCGAGACGGCCGACGCCGTGTCGTTCGCCCTCGCGGTGCCCGAGCCGCTGCGCGAGACGTTCCGCCATCGCGCGGGCCAGCACCTGGTGGTGCGTGCCGTGCTGGACGGCACGGAGGTCCGGCGCACCTATTCGATCAGCTCCGATCCGGCGGACGGCGAGCTGTGGATCACCGTCAAGCGCGTCGACGGCGGGCTGTTCTCGACGCATGCGCATGAGCGTCTCGCCGCCGGCGCCACCATCGAGGCGATGCGGCCGGCCGGCCGGTTCGTGGTGCCAGACGACATTGGAGCCGATGGCGGCGACGGCCGCAATTATCTGGCCATTGCCGCCGGCAGCGGCATCACCCCGGTGATGGCGCAGATCCGCCATGTCCTGGCGCGCGAGCTGCGCAGCAGCTTCACCCTGATCTACGGCAACCGCTCGGTCGGCAGCATCATCTTCCGCGAGGCGCTCGAGGACCTGAAGGACCGCCATCTCGGCCGTCTCTCAGTTCTGCATGTCCTCAGTCGCGATACCGAGGCGGACGTGCCGCTGCTGTCTGGCCGCATCGACGCCGACAAGCTGCGGCAGCTGCTGCCGCTGGTGGCCGCGCCGGGTGCGATCGACCGCGTCTATCTGTGCGGGCCCGGCGACCTCATCAAGACGGCCCGTGAGGCCCTGCTGGCCGCCGGCGTCGCACGCGAGCGCATCCACTTTGAGTATTTCCGCGCCGGGCCGGAGGCAGTGCAACGCAAGCCACCGCCGGCGAGGGCGACCGAGGCAGATGAAGCCACCGCCGGTGCGGCGGTGACCGTGGTCGTGGACGGCACGCGCCATGCTTTCCGCGTCCCGGCTGGTGGCCTCGTCGTCGACGCGGCGGTTGCCGCCGGCGTGCGCGTTCCCTACTCGTGCAAGGGCGGCATGTGCTGCACCTGTCGCGCCAAGCTGGTCGAAGGCGAGGTCGACATGGTGCGCAACTTCTCGCTGGAGCCGTGGGAGATCGAGGCCGGCTTTGTGCTGACCTGCCAGGCTCAACCCCGCTCGAGCCGCGTGGTGCTCGACTATGACGCGATGTGAGGTTGCCGCCAGCGTCCCCGCCTACACCATGACATGAACCCGCGGGGCTGCAAGACGCCGCCTGATGCAGATGCGCACGGGGGTCAGGCCCGCCCGGGCGCGTGGGAGCCTCGTCAAGAACGCCCAGTCCGCGTGAGCCGCCTCGCGGCGACGCTCATTTCCAGCCGAATGGAGTGGTTGAGCGTCCTGGAGCTCCCCGGATAACCCTTCTGGATGCAGCAGATGATTGAGCGCTTGCAGAGAGAGGCGGGGCTGGTGTCTGCGACCTCGGTCAGACACCGCTGAGCAACAGCGGTCGACCAATCAGGCTTGCTTTCATATGATTGTCATCCGATGCTCAAATACTTGTCATCGCTGCCGAGCGTGATGTGGGGAGCTTTCAAATGAATGAGGGTGGGCGTGAATGAACCTCAGCGAGCGGCAGCGGCAAATCCTCGCCGAGGTGCGGGCGGCCGGCTTCATCTCGATTGAATCGCTTGCAGCCACGCATGGCGTGTCGACCCAGACCGTCCGCCGCGACGTGAACATGCTCTGCGATGCCAACTGGCTGCGCCGGCGGCACGGCGGCGTCGAGGCCAGTACGGCCGCTGGCAACATTGCCTACGACACACGGCAGATCACCAACATCGAGGCCAAGCAGCGCATCGGCCGGCGGGTCGCGGCGCTGGTGCCGAGCCGGGCCTCGGTGCTGATCGGCATCGGCTCGACGCCCGAGCAGGTGGCCGTCGCCATGGCCGAGCACGAGGACCTTACCGTCGTCACCAACAATCTCAACGTCGCCATGGCGCTGAGCCGGATGCCGTCCAACCGCATCCTGCTGCCGGGCGGCACCGTGCGCCTGCCCGATCGCGACCTGCTCGGGCCTGACGTGGAGAAGCTGTTCCGGTCGTTTCGCGCCGATTTCGGCATCTTCGGCATCGGCGGCATCGATCACGACGGCACGCTGCTCGACTTCTCCACCGAGGAGGTCGGCGCGCGCCTCGCCATTCAGGAAAGCTGCCGGCACACCATCCTCGTCGCCGATGTCACTAAGATCGGGCGTGCCGCGCCCGCCAAAGGCGGCGATGTCTCCGCCATCGACACCGTCGTCCTCGATCAGGCGCCGTCGGCCGCGCTGGAGAGCATCGTGGCGCGCGGCACCGGGCGGCTGCTGGTCGCTCATTCCGACATGGCAGCCGCATGAGGACCGTGGCATGAGCAGCAAACCTCACATCCGGCTGGAGGGACTGGCAAAAAGCTGGGCCGGCAGCCGTGGCGTCGAGCAGGTCGACTTGTGCGTGGCTGAGGGCGAGTTCGTCGTGCTGCTCGGGCCGTCGGGCTGCGGCAAGTCCACCACGCTCAGGATGATCGCCGGACTGGAGACGCCGACGCGCGGGTGCATCCACATCGACGGCGTCGATGTCACCGGGCTGGGGCCGGCCAGGCGCGGCCTTGCCATGGTGTTCCAGTCGTATGCGCTGTTTCCGCACCTCACCGTGGCCGAGAACATCGTCTTCGGCCTCAGGGTGCGTGGCGTCGGCGCAGCCGAGCGACGCACGGCTCTCGCCAAGGCGGTGCGGCTGACCGGGCTCGAGGGGCTCGAGGCGCGCAAGCCGGCCGCTCTATCGGGAGGGCAGCGCCAGCGCGTCGCCCTGGCCCGCGCCGTCGTCGCCGGGCACCGCATCTGCCTGATGGACGAGCCGCTGTCGAACCTCGACGCCAAGCTGCGCCATGCCGTGCGCCAGGAGATCCGCGCCCTGCAGCGCGACCTCGGCATGACCGTCCTCTACGTCACCCACGACCAGACCGAGGCGATGGCGATGGCCGACCGCATCGTGCTGATGAACGAGGGGCGCATCGAGCAGGTGGGTACGCCGGACGAGGTCTACGACAACCCCGCCACCGCCTTTGTCGCGACCTTCGTCGGCAGCCCGCCCATGACGCTGCTGCCGGCCGCCAGCCTTCCCCAAGCCCTGCGGCCGGCGGTCGACGGCACCGGCGCGGCCGATATCCTGGTCGGCGTCCGTCCTGAGGCAATCCGCCTGGCGCCGCGGACGGCCGAGACCCATCCGGCGCACGTCACGGAGATCGAATACCTGGGCGCTGAGAGTCTCGTCTATCTGGCAACGGAAGCCGGAACGCTGATCGCCCGCCTGGCCGGTCGCGCTGCCTGCCACATCGGCGAGGCGGTCGGCCTGACGTGGTCGCGCCAGGCCGTGCGGGCATTCGCGCGCAGCAGCGGGCGCCTCCTGGAGGGCGTTGCGAGGGCTCCGCTCGACGCATCACCACAGTTTGCAGTCTCGGAGTAAACGGAGGGAGAACATGAGGATGCTGTTGAAGGCCGCCCTGGCGGGCGCGCTTCTGGTCGGGTCGAGCTTGGCCGCGCTGGCCGAGACCGTCTCGCTCACCATGTACTACCCGATCGCCGTCGGCGGCCCGCTGACCAAGGTGATCGACAAGATGGTCGGCGATTTCCAGACCGCGAACCCTGATGTGAAGGTGCAGGCGATCTATGCCGGCAACTACGACGATACCCGCGTGCGCGCCCTGTCCGCCATCAAGAGCGGCGGCCCCGCCCAGCTGTCCGTGCTGTTCTCGATCGATGTCTACGACCTGATCGAGCAGGGCCTGATCGTGCCGTTCGACGATGTCATCCCGGCCAGCGACAAGGACGGCCGCGCCTGGCTCGACAGCTTCTATCCGGCGCTGATGGCCAACGGCAAGGTCAAGGGCAAGACCTGGGGCGTGCCGTTCCAGCGTTCCACGATCGTCCTCTACTACAACAAGGACAAGTTCAAGGCCGCCGGCCTCGACCCGAACCATCCGCCGGCCAACTGGAAGGAGATGGTCGCCACCGCAAAGGCCCTCACCAAGGACGGCAAGTACGGCCTGATGGTGCCCTCGACCGGCTATCCCTACTGGATGTTCCAGGCCTTCGCGATCCAGAACGGCCTTGAGCTGATGAACCCGGACGGCACCAAGACCCGCTTCACCGATCCCGCAGCCATCGAGGCGCTGCAGTTCTGGCGCGACCTTTCGCAAAAGGACGGCGTCATGCCGAAGGGAACCATCGAGTGGGGCACGCTGCGCCAGGCGTTCCTGGAGGGGCAGACGGCGATGATGTGGCACACCACCGGCAACCTCACCGCCGTGCGCAAGGATGCCAAGTTCGACTTCGGCGTCGCCATGCTGCCGTCCAACAAGCGTCCCGGCTCGCCCACCGGCGGTGGCAACTTCTACATCTTCAAGAACGCCACCGACGCCCAGCGCAAGGCGGCCGTGAAGCTGATCCAGTTCATGACCTCGCCGGAGCGTGCCGCGCAGTGGTCGATCGCGACCGGCTACGTCGGCGTCAGCCCGGCGTCGTACGAGACCGCCAGCCTGAAGGCCTACGCCAAGGACTTCCCGCAGGCGGTGGTCGCGCGCGATCAGCTGAAGCACGCCGTCGCCGAGTTCTCGACCTTCCAGACCGCACGTGTGCGCGAGGCCCTGTCCAATGCCGTGCAGGCGGCGCTGACCGGCCAGAAGTCCCCCAAGGACGCCCTCACCGAGGCGCAAGCCACGGCCGAGAGCCTGCTGAAGCCGTATCGGTAAGTACGATGCTGCTGGCTACCCATCCGCGCAGGCACACGTTGCTGATTGAGCAAGGGGCTGGCCGCAACGTTCCCTCCCCCCTTGTGGGGGAGGGACAGGGTGGGGGGGATTCCAGAACATCCGAGGTCGGGAGTCCCCCCACCCCTAGCCCCTCCCCACAAGGGGGAGGGGAATCCTGTTGGTGCTGGCAGTCGATGCGTGCGCATGGCTCGCTGTCGCGGCGTGCGCCCAGATGACCACCGTCGCAGCCGAGGCAAGCCACACGACCGTGCCCTCCGACGCCGAAAGCCGACGCTTGGCGCTCTATGGCTGGATGCTGCTGGCGCCGGCGCTGGTGTTGCTCATCACCTTCGCCTTCACGCCGACGGCGCTGACGTTCTGGCAGAGTCTGTTCTCGCGTGCCACGGTGCTGCGGCCGTCGCGCTTCGTCGGCTGGCAGACCTACCAGCTGCTGCTTGAGAACCCTGCCTTCTGGCGCGTCGCCGGCAACAACCTCCTATATGCCGGCGTTACCATCCCGGTCTCGATCGCCCTCGCCTTTGTCATGGCGCTCGCCGCCAACGCCCAGATCGCGGCGCGCGGCTGGGTGCGGGCCGCCTATTTCACGCCGGCGCTGTTGCCGATGGTGGCTGCGGCCAACCTGTGGCTGTTCTTCTTCACGCCCGGCATCGGCGGCATCGATCGGCTCCTCGGCCTGTTCGGCGTTGCCCCGACGAACTGGCTTGGCAGCCCGGATACGGCCCTTTGGTCCGTCATGGCGGTCACGGTGTGGAAGGAGTCCGGCTTCTTCATGATCTTCTACCTTGCGGCCCTGCAGACCATCCCGCCCGACCTGCGCGAGGCGGCAATGATCGAGGGTGCCAGCCGCTGGGCCTATGTCCGGCGCGTCGTCATCCCCCTGGTGATGCCGACCACGCTGTTCATCCTCGTCAATGCGCTCATCAACTCGGTGAAGCTCATCGATCACCTGTTCATCCTCACCAAGGGCGGGCCGAACAACGCCTCCAAGCTGATGCTGTTCTGGATCTGGGAGACGGCCTTCGCCTATTTCGACACGCCCGGTGCGGCGGCACTGACCACGATGGTGCTGGTCTTCCTGGGCTTGCTGGCGGTGATCCAGTTCCGCTTTCTCGAAAGGCGCATCCACTACCGATGAGCCGCACATCCGACACCGAACGGCGTCTCCCGCCCTCGCTCGACGCCTTGGGAGCGTGGCTCCTGGCGCTGGTCTGGATCTCTCCCCTTCTCTTCGCCTGCTGGGCCGCCTTCCATCATCCGGCAGACGCGCTGCACCTCGACCCGTCGCGTCCGTGGACGCTCGACAACTTCGTGACAGCCTGGGCCGGCGCCCCCTGGCTACGCTATTTCCTCAACACCCTGGCGCTGGTGATGGTCATCCTCATCGGACAGCTGGTGCTGTGCACGCTGGCCGGGTTCGCCTTCGCACGCTGCGCCTTCCCCGGCCGCGAGATCGTGTTCTACCTCGTCCTGCTGCAGCTGTTTGTGCTGCCCGAGGTGCTGATCGTCGAGAACTACGCCATCGTCTCGGCGCTGGGCCTGTTCGACACCGTGCTCGGCATCGGCGTGCCCTACATGGCGAGCGCCTTCGGCATCTTCCTGCTGCGCCAGGCCTTCAAGCAGGTGCCGCGCGAGCTGGAGGAGGCGGCGCGCATCGAGGGCTGCGGCTGGCTCGGCGTGCTGTGGCGCGTCTATGTGCCCGCAGCCCGGCCCGTCTACGTGGCCTATGCCCTGGTGTCGGTGGCGACACACTGGAACAACTTCCTGTGGCCCCTGATCGTCACCAACTCGGTGGCGACGCGGCCGCTGACCGTCGGCCTGTCCCTGTTCGCCGCCCCCGAAAGCGGCGTCAATATTTCCGTTATCAGTGCCGCCACCGCCATGACGGTGGCACCCCTGCTGCTGGCCTTTCTGATCTTCCAGCGCCAGTTCATCCAGGCGTTCCTGCGCGCCGGGATTCGCTAAGCAGCAATGCCTGACGACACCGGGCAGGCGGGGACCCGGGTCACCTCCGGGCAGGATCGACTTGACGGCACATGCAAGACCCGCTAGCGCCGCGACTGGCGCACCTCGTGCAACTATGCTAATTCGCGCCGCGAGATTTGATGCAGCGCAGCAAAGCCGCATGCCCAATAGAGCTGAGTGCAGCCGCCGCGCTCCCGGCAACGAACTCCGCAACTGCAACCGCCTGCTTTAAGGGCCCCGCATGGACCTTCGCAATATTGCGATCATCGCCCACGTTGACCACGGCAAGACCACGCTGGTTGATGCCCTGCTCAACCAGTCGGGCGCCTTCCGCCAGAACCAGAAAGTCGAATCCCAGGCGATGGATTCAAACGACCTGGAGCGTGAGCGCGGCATCACCATCCTCGCCAAGTGCACCTCGATCGTATGGCAGGATACCCGCATCAACATCGTCGACACCCCGGGTCACGCCGACTTCGGCGGCGAGGTCGAGCGGATCCTGAACATGGTGGACGGCGCCATCGTGCTGGTGGACGCCGCGGAAGGGCCATTGCCGCAGACCAAGTTCGTGGTCTCCAAGGCGCTGAAGCAGGGTCTGCGCCCGATTGTCGCCATCAACAAGGTGGACCGGCCGGACGGACGCCCCGACGCCGTGCTCAACGAGGTGTTCGACCTGTTCGCCAGCCTCGACGCAACCGATGAGCAGCTCGACTTTCCGGTGCTCTACGGCTCCGGCCGCGAGGGCTGGATGGCTGTCGATCCGTCCGGCCCGCGTACCGATCTCACCCCGCTGTTCGAGCTGATCCTGAAGCACGTGCCGCCGCCTGTGGTTGAGGAGGGGCCGTTCCAGATGCTGGCGACGACGCTGGAGGCAGACCCATACCTGGGGCGCGTGCTGACGGGGCGCATCAAGTCGGGCAGTGTGAGGCCGAACCAGGCCATCAAGGCCATTCGCCGCGACGGATCGCTGATCGAGACCGCCCGCGTCACCAAGGTGCTGGCGTTCCGGGGCCTTGAGCGCACCGGTGTGGACCTGGCCGAGGCTGGCGACATCGTCGCCATCGCGGGCATCACCCATGCCACGGTGGCCGATACCTTGTGCGACCCGGTGGTGGAGCAGGCGCTTTCCGCCCAGCCGATCGATCCGCCCACGCTTTCCATGCTGTTCCGCATCAACGATGGCCCGTTTGCCGGCCAGGAGGGCGACAAAGTGCAGAGCCGCGTGATTCGCGACCGCCTCCTGAAGGAGGCTGAGCGCAATGTGGCGATCCGCATCTCCGAGCTGCCCGACAGCAAGGATGCCTACGAGGTGGCCGGCCGCGGCGAATTGCAGCTCGGCATCCTGATCGAGACCATGCGCCGCGAGGGCTTTGAGCTTACCGTCTCGCGCCCGCGCGTGGTCATCACCAGCGATCCCGAAACCGGCCAGAAGCTGGAGCCGGTGGAGGAGGTGATCGTCGACGTCGACGAGCAGCACTCCGGCGTGGTGGTGCAGAAGCTTTCCGAGCGCAAGGCCGAGCTGATCGACATGCGTCCCTCCGGCGGTGGCCGCCAGCGCCTCGTCTTCCATGCGCCCACCCGCGGGCTCATCGGCTATCAGAGCGAGCTGCTCACCGACACCCGCGGCACGGCGGTGCTGAACCGGCTGTTCCACGGCTACGCCGCGTTCAAGGGCGAGATCGGCGGGAGGCGCAACGGCGTCCTCATCTCCAACGCCACCGGCGAGGCCACGGCCTACTCGCTGTTCAACCTGCAGGACCGCGGCGCCATGATGATCGACCCGCAGACGCGGGTGTACGAGGGCATGATCGTCGGCCAGCACTCGCGCGATAATGACCTCATCGTCAACGTCATCCAGGGCAAGAAGCTCACCAACGTGCGCGCAGCCGGGAAGGACGAGGCAACCATCCTCACCCCGCCCATGCGCCTCACGCTCGAGAAGGCCATGTCCTACATCGAGGATGACGAGCTCCTGGAGGTGACGCCCAAGGCGATCCGTCTGCGCAAGCGCTGGCTCGATCCGAACGAGCGCAAGAAGCGCGAGCGGGCGAGCGCGGCAGGGTCGGCGGCGTAGGATCAGGCGGAGATGTGACGGACGCGTGGCGTGGCCCGGGTCTGCGCCTCCCGCTGGTTACCGGCGCACCGATGCACCGCCGATCGCAGCGCGCTCCGGCTCATCTCTGCGAAGCGCTCCGCAGCGAGCCGCGCCTGGGTGCCGAGTTCGATGTTGATTAGCGGATCGTCGCGGAGGTGCCGCAGCGCGCTTGCGGCGGCGACGATGCTGGGATCGGCCCAGCGATCGGCGCCGCTGCGGTAGACGCCTTGCGGATCGGCGACCGGAACCGGGCGGCTCTCGATCAGCACGCTATCCGTGC
>DASURA010000128.1:0-7890 GCA_036280295.1 Hyphomicrobiaceae bacterium | reverse complement strand
CTTCAATGACGATCAGACTGCGGCCAACCAGCTCGTCTACACGGCGACGCTGGCCGACGGCTCGTCCCTCGACAGCATGGGGCTCACCTTCGAGATCATCCCCGATGCCAACGGTCTCGTCGCCGCCGGCCGCATCACCGGCACCCCGCCCCAGGACTTCAACGGACCGATCGAGGTCCGCATCACCGCTACAGACCAGGGCGGACTCTCCGTCACGGATGACTTCATTATCAATGTCCTGCCGGTGAATGACGCGCCAGCGATTACGTCGGACGGCGGCGGGGATTTCGCAGCGGTATCGGTGCTGGAGAACACCACGGCCGTGACGACTGTGACGGCAGAAGATCCGGATACCGGTACCACGCTTACCTACAGCATCGTTGGTGGCGATGACGCTGCGTTGTTCGCCATCGATCCCGGCACCGGAGCGCTGTCGTTCATCACCCCGCCGGACTTCGAGGCACCCGGCGATGCCAACGGCGACAATGTCTACGACGTGGTCGTGACGGTCTCCGACGGCACTCTGACGGACACGCAGTCGATCGCGGTCACCGTGGGCGACGCCAACGAGGCACCCGTCATCGTCTCCAACGGCGGCGGGGATGCTGCCGCGCTGTCGGTGGCGGAGAATTCGACCGCCGTCACCACGGTCGCAGCCACCGACCAGGATGCCGGGGCAACGCTGGCCTACGCTATCGTCGGAGGGGCGGATGCGAGCCTGTTCGCGATAGACCCGGCCACCGGCGTGCTGTCGTTCGTCGCGGCCCCCGACTTCGAGGCCCCAGCGGATGCGGGCGGCGACAATGTCTACGACGTGGTCGTGGCTGTCTCCGACGGCACCCTGACGGACACGCAGTCGATCGCGGTGACCGTAGGCGACGCCAACGAGGCACCCGTCATCGTCTCCGACGGCGGCGGAGAGAATGCCGCGCTGTCGGTGGCGGAGAACTCCACCGCCGTCACCACGGTCGCGGCCACTGACCAGGATGCCGGGGCAACGCTGGCCTACGCCATCGTCGGAGGGGCGGATGCGAGCTTGTTCGCCATCGATCCCGGCACCGGAGCGCTGTCGTTCATCACTGCGCCGAACTTCGAGGCGCCCGGCGATGCCAACGGCGACAACGTCTACGACGTGGTCGTGACGGTCTCGGACGGCACCCTGACCGACACGCAGTCGATCGCGGTCACGGTAGGCGACGCCAACGACGCGCCCGTCATCGTCTCCGACGGCGGGGGAGACAATGCCCCGCTGTCGGTGGCGGAGAACTCCACCGCCGTCACCACGGTGGCGGCCACCGACGAGGACGCCGGGTCAACGCTGACCTACGCCATCGTCGGCGGGGCGGATGCAAGCCTGTTCGCGATAGACCCGACCACCGGCGTGCTGTCGTTCATCGCGGCCCCGGACTTCGAGGAGCCTGCGGATGCGGACGGAGACAATGTCTACGACCTGATCGTCAGCGCGTCCGACGGCGTCCTGGACGACACGCAGGCGATCGCGGTTGCCGTCTCCAACGTTGCCGGCCTGACGCTGACCGGCACCACCGCAGGGAACATCATCGACGGGAGCGGCGAGGAGGACATCGTCGACGGTCTCAACGGCAATGACATCCTGAGCGGCGGTGGCGGCAACGATACGCTGATCGGCGGCGTCGGCAGCGACATCATGAACGGCGACGACGGAGACGACGTGCTCATCGGCGGTGGCGGCAACGACATCATGGACGGTGGGGCCGGCGACGACACCTTCGTCTATGCGATCGGCGACGCCAGCGACATCATCGATGGCGGCGACGGCTTCGATACGGTCGCCATCAGCGGCAGCGCGGCCAATGAAACTCTCGATGTGATCTTCAACGGGACGGCCCTCACGAACTTCGAGAGTGCCATAGTGTCGAACATCGAGACGGCAACGGCCGATCTGGGGGGTGGCACAGATACCCTCACCTACTTCGGCTCAACGGCGGCTGTTACGGTGAACCTGGAGGCGGGGACCGCCTCGGGCTTCACCTCCATCGCCGGCATCGAGAATGTCACGAGCGGCTCGGGCAACGACCTGCTGACGGGCGATGTTGCCAGCAACATCCTCAACGGCGGCGCCGGTAACGACACCTTCTTTGCCACCGTGAACGACGGCAACGACACCTACAACGGAGCCGGCGACAACGATACCTACGATCTCTCAGCCACCAGCGCCGGCGCCACCGTCACCACGACCAGCGCCACCAGCGCCGAGACGGGTGTCGATGTCCTGCAGTCGATCGAGAATATTATCGGCAGCCAGGGCAACGACATCATTACGACAAGCGGGAGCGCCAGCTTCGTCGACGGCCAAGCCGGCGACGACGTGATCGATGCCGGTGCGGGCACCGACACCATCATCGGCGGCCTCGGCAACGACTTCCTGAATGGCGGCTCCGGCAACGACACGTTCGTGTTCGCCGCCGGGTTCGGCAACGACACGATCGTGGGCTTCGACGCCAATCCGTCGAGTGGACAGGATCTCCTGGACATCTCGGAGCTCGGCATTACCGCCGCCACGTTCGCCGCTAGCGTGCTCATCGAGGACCTGGGCAGCGACACCCTCGTCACGATCGGCACGGACACGGTCCTGCTGCAGGGCGTCGACGGCACCGGCACCAACATCATCACGCAGGAGGATTTCCTGCTGCTTGGCTGATGAGTCGCACTTATGCCCGAAGGTGCTCCAGCGGTTTGGCCGGAGCACTTTCGGGCCGTCTGTCGGACTGCATTGATCTCAGCGGCGTCGGCACAGTGGTGCGCCGCTGCCGGCTTCAGCCCGTGAAAGGCGCGATTGCCATTTGGGCGCCCGCCGATTGGACCTCGAGTCCTTTTCGGTGCGCGCCCTTTCCTTGTATATTGAACAACGGCGATGGGTCGCAGAGGCCTGGCATGGGATGCTGTGCTGAGTCGACTGCGAGATCGCGTGGAGGTGCCCGGAGGGAAACTTTCGATACAAGCCGCATTTGGCATTCATTCCGTAGCGCGCGGCTGAACGGCTGGAGAACGGACGCCATCAATGCCTGACTGCGTACGCATCGCGATCGTCGACCGCCATCCCATATTTCGCAGGGGCTTGGTCGACACTGTATCAAGCGACAGAATGACTGTTGTTGCGGAGGGGGAGACCGTTGCCGACGCGATGGCCATCGCCACAGCCGGCAATGTGGACATCCTTGTCTTGGGCCTCAGCATCTCGCGCGGTGCGATTGACGCCGCTAAGCACGCAATGCGAGCGCAAGACAAGCTTAAGGTCGTCATCCTGACGGACTCGGATGACGAGACGGATGCGGTCGATGCGATTCGGGCGGGAGTGCAAGGGTATATCCTCAAGGGCGTCACCGGTCCGGAGCTTCTGAATGCCTTGGATCTGATTGTGGCGGACACGTCATATGTCAGCCCTTCGCTGGCATCCCGGTTGCTGATGACGACAGGCAAACCCGTGATGGCTGAGGGGGCTGGTGAAACTGATCTCAGCCTTCGTGACAGATGGGTGCTGCGGCACCTGGCCAAGGGTCTCAGCAACGAGCAGCTCGCGCTGGAGCTTGGGGTCACCGTGCGGACGGCGAAGTACTACTTGTCACAAATCTTCAGGAAGCTACGTGTGCGGAGCCGCGTGGAGGCCATGGTGAAAGCGCAGAGCATGCGGCTCCACTAGGCCTGCTGCAGGCAACCGCTGCTGGACAGACCGTGGCTCTGGACTCACCGGCGTGCGCTCCAGGGCCAGTGGCAGCGAGGAACCCTCTATAGGAGCTCGACCAGTAAGGCATCAGCTGGCGCCAGGTTCCCCTCTTCCCGCACATCCGCGCGAGGCGCGGGGGAGATGGGCGCATGCGCGGCTCGCCGCTGAGATCTGGACACGGCCGCGAGCTTGTGTGAGATAGCGCACGTGATGCCGTGGCCTTGCGGGCGTGGCGGAACTGGTAGACGCGCGGGCCTCAAAAGTCCGTTTTCCTTGGAAAGTGTCGGTTCGATCCCGACCGCCCGCACCATCACGGGATGTGCCACCGGCACGATCGGCGTGGCGCAAATTCGCAGTTGCGCCAATAAGATCGGCGGATGACGGGCTTTGCCCTGCCTTGCGGAAGAGGCGCCGCACGGCGTCTGCCAACATCTTGGGGCGGCTGCAACTCGACTCGTCCCAGCCTAATCGCGGCTCCTGCCTGCACCGGCGAGGGCCGGTGTTGCCCTAAGCCTCGAGCACGACAAGCGCATCCGCTGCGACGACGCCGGAGGGACCGACGAAGACGGGGTTGATGTCTGCCTCCTTGAGCCGGCTGCTGAGCGCAGCGCCCATCTTGGAGGCGGCGACCAGGGTGCGCGCGAGCGCCTCCTTGTCGGCAGGCGGCTGGCCGCGATAGCCGTCGAACAGGCGGGCGCCGCGCAGCTCGCCGATCATATCGCGTGCGGTATCGAGGTCGAATGGGGCGACGCGGTAGGTCACGTCGGCCAGCACCTCGGTCAGGACGCCGCCGAGGCCGAACGCCACCACCGGACCGAAGCTGGCGTCGTTGACGATGCCGATCAGTGCCTCCACGCCCTGCGCCATCTCCGACACCAGCACGCCTTCGATTCTTGCACCGGGCACGGCCTGCGCAGCGTTAGCGGTGACCGTGCGCACGGCATCGGCCAGGCCCTCGCGCGAAACACGCAGCGCAACGCCGCCGGCCTCGGTCTTGTGCGCGATCTCGCGCGAGACGATCTTGACGGCAAACGGTGGCCGCAGATCCTGCGTTACCGCCACCGGGTCGGTACCTGACGACACCAGGACCTCCCTGGGCGTGGCGATGCCAAAGGCCGCGAGCACCGCCTTGCTCTCCGCCTCGTTGAGCGTCACGGGGCCGGCGGGCAACGTGAGGACAGGGGCAGACCCCTCGTCCCCACCGGTGCCGCCTGGCCGCCGTGCGGGTGGCGAGGAGTCTGACCGCGTCTTTAGCCGCGGCAGCAGGCGGCGGCGGTCGTCGGCAAAGCGGGCGAGCGCGGCGGCGGCGCGGGCGAGACGCACGGGCGTGGTGAGGAACGGCACCCGCGCGGCGGTCATCGCCGCCACTGCCTCGGGAGACTTGGCGTGGCGGCCGGACCAGGCGACGTGCACGGGCTTGTCTGAGGTTGCAGCCGCCGCGGCGATTGCCTCGCAGGCGCGCTGCGCCACAGGCCCGGAGACGGAGGCGAGCAGGATGGCGAGCTGGTCGATATTCGGATCCGCCAGGACCACGCCGAGAGCCTCGGTCAGCACGCCCATGTTGTTGAAGAAAGACGCCGTCACGTCGGCGGGGTTTTGCGGCGATGCGAACGCCGGCACCAGCTGGCGCAAGGCGGCGAGCGTCGTCTCGGAGAACGGCGGCAGCGTCAGGCCGCCCTTCACCGCCGCATCGGCGAAGACGATGCTGGAGCCGCCGGAGATCGACAGCACGCCGACACGGTTGCCCTTCGGCAGCCGCCCCTGCTCGAACAGCTTGGCGATGTCGACGATCGGCTCCACGTCGTCCACCTCGATCAGGCCGGCCTGGCGCAGTGCCGCGCGATAGAGGTCGGCGCTGCCCGTCATATTGGCGGTGTGCGAGGCAGCCGCCTTGATGCCGGCGTCGGTGGTGGCGGCCTTCCAGATCATCACCGGCTTGCCGGTCTGCAGCGACTTGCGACCCACGTCGAGCAGGCGGTGCGCATCGGGCGTGCCTTCCATGTAGGCGAACGCGACCGAGGTGCCGGGGTCGTCGAGGAATGCCTGAAGCAGCTCGGGCATGGCCACGTCGGTCTCGTTGCCGGAGGAGACGCAGTAGCGGAAGCCCAGGCCCTGCGCCTCGGCGAGGTTGACGATGCCATAGCCGAACCCCCCCGACTGGAACGCGCAGCTCACGGTGCCCGGCCGGAAGTCGGTCTCGTCGGCGACGCTGCCGAATGCGGCCCAGACGCGCGATTGCAGCGAGAGCACGCCCTGGCAGTTGGGACCGATTACGCGCACTCCGCTCGCGGCGGCGACCTGCTTCAGCTCCGCCTCGAGCGCGCGGCCTTGCGTGCCCGCCTCGCGGAAGCCGGCGGTCAGCACGATCGCGAACGCAATGCCGGCCTTGCCGCAGTCGCGGATCGCCGCCAAGACTGCTGCCGCCGGCACGGCCACGATGGCTACGTCGCAGGGGGCGTCGATCAATGCGGCATTGGGAAAGCACCTGAGCCCGTGCAGCTCTGCGTGCCTGGGATTGACCGGGAAGATGCCGCCCGTATAGCCCGCCGCCTTCAGCGCCTTGATCGGGTGCCCGCCGATGCGGCTCAAGTCCGCCGAGGCGCCGATGATGGCGATGCCGCGCGGGTGAAACAGGCGCTCGAAGCTCACGTCTGGTGCCTCCCTTGGCGGCGACGCTGCTCGCAATTTCCGTTTGCAGACGTCGCGATTCTATGGCGCTCTGGACGCCTCAAACAATCGATTCCGTTGAAGTGGGAGCTTAATGCCTGTCGCATCGCGGATGCTAGCGCGCATCGTCGCTGTCGCCGTTCTGGCGACATGCGGTAGAGACGCGGCCAATGCACAGTCGCGCCAGGATACGTCTATTGCCCATGCCATGCGGAGCTGGGGGCTGCTCGGGACTTGGGCGACCGACTGCAGCCACCCGGCGAGCCTGGCCAACAGCTACCTGTCGTTTCATGTCGGCGACCGCGGCAGCGTGCTGCATCGGCGCGACTTTGGCGACGGGCGCGAAGTCTACGAGGTTCAGGCTGCGACCATCACCCGCGATGGCCTGATCGAAGTCATCGTCGACTTCAAGGCGCTCGGGGGCAGGCGGAGATGGGCGCTCGCCAAGGGGGCTGACGGGCGTATCCGGGCGATGGCGAACAGCAAGGCGGACGGCACCGACCCGAGCATCCGCGACGGCAGGTTCGTTGGCAGTAACATCCAGGCGTCATGGCAGACCAGGTGCCCCGATGAGATGATGAGCGGCAGCCCTTTCCTCGCCTGGCGCCGGATCGTGCTGCGGCAACGTTGACCGTGCGGGCGGTGCTTGCCATGGTCACGTCAAACCATGGTTCCGCATTCCGCATTCAGGATTCGCTCGCATGATGACGGTCGAGGAGGCCATCGCCGGCCGGCGCTCCAATCGTGCCTTCCTGCCCAAGCCGGTGCCGCGCGAACTGATCGCGCGCGTCTTGCAGCTCGCCGGGCACGCGCCCTCCGGCTCCAACATCCAGCCGTGGAAGGTGTGGGTGCTCGACGGCGCGGTGAAGCAGGCCGTCGCCAGGGAGCTGTGCGATCGCTATGACGCGGGCAAGGTGGATCAGCGCGAATACAACTACTACCCGGTCAAATGGCGCGAGCCTTATCTCGCGCGCCGGCGCGCGTGCGGCTGGGGGCTCTACGGCCTGCTCGGCATCGCCAGGGGCGACAAGGACAAGATGCACGCCCAGCACCGGCGCAACTTCCTGTTCTTCGATGCGCCGGTGGGGCTGGTGTTCTCGATCGATCGCGACCTGGAGAAAGGCTCCTGGTTGGACTACGGCATGTTCCTGCAGACCATCATGCTGGCGGCCCGCCCGTTCGGACTGGAGACCTGCCCGCAGGCCGCCTTCCTCGATTTCGCTGACGTCCTGCAGCGGCGGCTCGGGATTCCCGCGGCTGAGACCATCGTTTGCGGCATGGCGCTTGGCTATCCGGATCCGGACGACAACGTCAACGCGTTCTCGCCCGAACGCATCGATGTGGAGGAGTTCGTGACGTTCGTGGAGGATGTGGTGCCAGACCAGGAGGGTCTGATACCATAGGGTACCGGCGTTGAAGCTGGTGTCTACGGAGTGTGAATCCGTGGCCAGGAGGGTCTGCCACCGGTCGGAAGGAAGCGCATGGATGCTGACGTAATCGTCGTGGGCGGAGGGCTCGCC
>DASURA010000127.1:0-3660 GCA_036280295.1 Hyphomicrobiaceae bacterium | reverse complement strand
CGAGCGCTGGTCGCTCGCCTTTCCGTTCTCCCGCCCGGACTGCAAGGCATCGCTCGGCAACTGCAAGTGCAGCCATCGGCCTGGCACCAGCGGCGGAGCGCTCGACGTCGTGGTGGGCGACGGCCGGTCCGACTTCTGCATCGCCAGCAGGGCCCATCTCGTCCTCGCCAAGGGGCAGCTGGCAAAGCACTGCCAGGCGAACGACATCGCGCACTGGCCCATCGCCGGCTTTGACGATGCCACTGATGTCCTGGCGGCGTGGCTGGCCAGGCACGCACGCATACCCGCCTGAGTTTCCGGCGCCTTCAAGGAAAAGAAAGAAAAATGACAATCGCGGATCACAGCGAGACCTTTCGCGGCGGGCCTGTCGGCTTCCTGCTTGTCCACGGCCTTGGCGGCACGCCCGTCGAGATGCGCTTTGTCGGCAGGGGGCTGGCGCACGCGGGCTATACGGTGAGCTGCCCGCAGCTCGCCGGACATTGCGGCAGCTTCGAGGATTTGCGCGCGACCAGCTGGCAGGAATGGTATGCGAGCGTCGAGGAGGCGCACGAGAAGCTGCTTGAGACCTGCAAGACAGTCATCGTCGGCGGCTTGTCGATGGGCGCCATCCTGGCGCTGCACCTGGCGGCGAAGCGACCCGAGGACGTGCATGGCGCAGCGCTGTTCGCGCCCACCCTGAAGCTCGATGGCTGGGGCGTCCCCTGGTACAGCAAGCTGTTCAAGCTCGTGCGCCATCGCTGGTCTGCGGATCTGATCAGGTTCTCCGAGCGCGAGCCGTTTGGCATCAAGGACCCGCGCGTGCGCGCCCTGGTGACCGCTCAGATCAACAGCGGCGACAGCTCGCAGGCGGGGCAGATGACCAATCCGGGGCGGGTCATGCTGGAGATGCGCTGGCTTGTCGACGTCGTGAAGCGCGAGCTGGCCGGCATTCGTCAGCCGACCCTGATCGTGCATCCGCGCGAGGACGATCGCGCGAGCCTCGGCAACGCCGCCTACCTGCAGGGTGCGCTCGGCGGCCTGGTCGAGACCTGCGTGCTCGACGACAGCTATCATATCGTGACCGTGGACCGGCAGCGTGACCTGGTGGTGAACCGTGCCGCCGCCTTCGCCCAACGCTTCCGCGCCCCGGACCGGCACGCCGACAGCATCAAGCCGGTCGGTCGCGCCCACGCCTCCGGCTTCAGCGCGTAGTCATCCCGCGGCGCTGCCTCCATCGTCGGCGCCTTTGGCTCCGTCCCAGGGCTGAGCAAGCAAAACTGAGGATTGCCCCGCACCCTGCGGGCAGTCTGCCTTGGGGGGCGACCCAATACGCGGATTGCAGGGGCTTGCCCGCCAGTTCAATCTAGTTGGCCAGCTGAGAATTCCTGCTTAGCCTAAAGGGGCTTGCCGATCATCGCCCATTCGTGGAGCCCCTAATGACCACCGCCGCGGACATGCAAAGGATCATCGCGCCCTTGTTCCCAGGGCTTATGGGCGTCGAGATCGAGGAGGTGGCGCCGGAAAAGGTGGTCGCCGGCCTGCTGGTGCGGCCCGATCTGTGCACCGCCGGGAACATCTGCCACGGCGGCGCCCTGATGGCGTTTGCTGACACGGCGGGCGCTATCGGCACGGTGGCGAGCCTGCCGCCCGGTGCCCGTACCACGACCATCGAATCCAAGACCAACTTCATGGGTGCGGCGCCGGTCAACACTCGCATAACCGCCCTGTCGATGCCGCTGCACAAGGGGCGGACGACACAAGTCTGGCAGACCACCATCCGCACCGAGAGTGGCAAGCTCGTCGCGGTCATCACCCAGACCCAGATGGTGCTGCCGGCAGAGCCGCCGCGCTGAAGGCTCTCTCGGCCGTTGCGACGTTGCGGCCGGCATCGACCGGCACCGTTTTCGGCGTCATGAAAACCACCGATATGCACCGGCAGCGGATAGAAATTCTCTTGTAGATTCAAGGGAATAAATCAAACGATTCAACTTGTCGCCGAGCCCCCCGGTGACTAGCGTATCGGTACGGGCTCAGCGGATCTCATCGCCGATTGCGGCAAGGTCGCGGGCCACTCCAGGGGCATTTCTTGCGGGGGTACGTTGCCGATGCGTAGAGGCGCTCTGGCTTTCATCTGCTGGCTCGCCATGGCCGCGCTCGGCACCACGGCTTGGCCGCCGGCAGTCCAGGCGCAGACATCCGAGCCTGCCGATGCCAGCGCCAATCCGTGGGCGCCGTTGGCGAAGCCGCAGGACAAGGCGTCAGGCGCGAGGGACGACAAGGCCAGCATCAAGGCCAGCACGGACAAAATCGCGGCCTCCCCTCCTCCTCCGCCCCCAGTCGATCCGAAGGTCCTCCAGGCCAATGCCTGGACCATCGGGCTCGCGAGCGGGCTGCCGGAGGGCACCTTCATGCGCTTCGGCGCCGAGATCGCCCGCAATCTCAATGACGGCGACCGGCTGCGCGTCATGCCGCTGCTGACCAACGGGGCGACCCAGAACATCACCGATCTCATGTACCTGCACGGCGTTGACGTGGCGCTCACCAATGCAGACGTGCTGGAGCACTTCCGCAAGGTCGAGAAGGTGCCCAACATCGCGCGCAAGATTCAGTACATCACCGGCATGTACATCACCCACCTGCACGTGCTGGTGCGCGCCGACATCACCTCGCTGAAGGACCTGGAAGGCAAGAAGGTGAGCTTCCACACGCGGGGGGCGGGAACCTCGGTCAGCGCGCCGATCCTGTTCCAGCGGCTCGGCATCAAGGTCGAGCCGGTGTACGTAAACAACGCCATCGCCATGGAGATGATGAAGACCGGCAAGCTGGCCGGGCTCGTCAACTCCGGCGCCAAGCCGGTCGAGCTCTTCACCCGGTTCAAGAACGACTACGGCTACAAGCTGCTTTCAATTCCCTTCGACAAGTTCGACGATCTCTACGTGCCGTCGGTGCTCACCGCCGATGATTATCCCGGCTACATCGCGCCCGGCGAGAAGGTCGAGACGCTCGGCATTCCGGTGGTGCTGGCTGTCTACAACTGGCCGGCCGGAACCGACCGGGCCCGGCGCATCCACCGCTTTGTCGACCGGCTGGTCGACAAGTTCGCCAGCTTTCAGCAGCCGCCCTATCATCCCGCCTGGAAGAGCATCAATCTGGCGGCGAAGGTCCCCGGCTGGACGCGCTACTGGGTTGCCGAGGCGAAGCTTGCCAGCATGATTGATGACGTTGGCAAGGCGCGGCAGGGGCGCGCGCCGTCGAGCACCCGGCATGCCGGCAAGGCGGCGTCGGCCGAGCAGCCGAGCCGACCCAGGTAGCGGCCCAGATGGCGCCCCGAAAGGAGGAGACTCCCATGCGTCTTGCGCAGCGCGGCCGACGCCGGTCGAGCGGGCACCGCCGGTGGTGGCAATCGCGCCTCGCGGCGATCGCCGGATCTAGCATTGCGGCTGCGACGGCCGTCATCCTGATCGCGGTGCCCGGCGCTGTTGCCGAGGACGCCGGCACGCTCGCCATCCGCATTCCCCCGTCCATCACCGCCAAGGCTGCCACAGACGCCATTCTGCCGATCCAGGTGGGCCCGCCCGGCGCCATTCCCCCGCGCAGCTTCATCAGCGTGCGCGGTTTGCCGCCCGCGATTGGGCTGCAGGAGGCGCATGCCGTCGGGCCGGGATGGTGGGCCGTCCCCCT